>DAOTMQ010000046.1:0-19336 GCA_035450385.1 Kiritimatiellia bacterium
GTGGGCACGACCGGCATGGATTGCGAGGCGCACTGCGGTATCCACGTGTGGGAGGATCAATACATCACCGAGATCGTGGATCCCAATACCGGTGCGCCGTTGCCGGATGGCGCGGTGGGCGAGGTGGTCTTCACGTCGCTGACGCGTGAGGCGATCCCTGTGATCCGTTATCGAACACGCGATCTGACCCGTATCGTGAGCCGCGAGCGCTGCGCCTGCGGGCGCACCAGCCTGCGCATCGACCGTATTGAGGGACGTTGCGACGATATGCTGATCGTCAAAGGCGTGAACTTCTTCCCGAAACAGGTGGAGCAGGCGCTGATGGAGATCCCCGGCGTACTGCCGGAGTACCAGATCATTCTGGAGAACGATCACGGTGTGACCGACGTCCACGTCAACGTTGAAGCGGAAGAGGGCGTGACCGGCTACATGGTCGAAAAGAAGTTGAAGGAGCGGCTCGGCTTCAGCCCCAAGGGCGACATCTTCAAGCCGGGCACGCTGCCTCGCGGCGAAGGCAAGGCTCGGCGCGTGTTTCACGTTGACAAGGAATAGAGAGCGTCCCTGCGAGCTGCCGCGTGGTGCGCGGATTTAGGAGTTGCGCGGAGACACACTTAGTCGGCTACGCTTAGTCCAAACACTTAGTCGAAAAAAACACTCAGTCCCCAAAACTTAGTCGATTGCACTCGGCGACGAAGTGGTAACGACGAAGTGCCGCGACTAAGAGTAGGCGACGAAGTGTTTGGATGAAGTGTCGCTCGTCCGGCGGCGGTCACGCCGCCTGCTTTGTGAACGTCGAACGCAGAACGCAGAAAACGCTCAACGCTCAAGTGGAAAAATCCCAAATCCTAACTCCTAACTCCTAACTCCTAAATTCTACTGGGCGGGGATCAGGTTCGCCACCGGCTTGCGCGCCTCTTCGCGTTCAGCCCGCAGGGCGCGGATCTCGGGGTCGGCATCGATCGTGGTGGGATCGAACGGGTGTTTCTCCTCCCACTCCTTGGAGGCGGCGGCGGCCTGATCCGCCCGTATCTTGATCGCTGCCTGCTCATATTTGAGGGCGCGCAGGGCATCAAGGGCCTTGGATCTGCGTGAGCCGGTCAGGCTGTTCGCCTCGCGCTCCATCTCGGTGGCTTTTTTAATGCTCGCCTGATACTCCCGAGAGGTCTGTTGCACCGACTCAGCGTGCGGGTTTTTGGCTTTTGCATCGCGCTCCAGCATGGTCTGGCGATCTTTGAGTTTTCCGTTCACTGTGAAGTAGCGTTCAAGATTTTTGAGCAGTTCGGGATCGAGCGTCGTGGGGTCACCCTCATATCCCGCGATATCCGTGCAGTCGATCAGGTAGGGGCCTTCTTGTCCTGTATCGCGTCGCACCGTACAGACCAGTACATCATTGCGGGAGGAGGATTTTACGTCGTTGTACGTGAAAACCGTGCCGCCGGGCAGTGTGCCCTGCCGCTTGCCGTCAGGTGCATAATAGGGGCTTGTCGCCTTCACGATACCCCAGCCGGACTTCGGTCCAAGAAAGGTGGTGCGCATTACCGTCGCGACGGGCTGCTCCTGTTTCTTGGGAACAGTCGACACCCCCAGCCCGCTGCTACCTCCCTGCCGATTCTCCGTAGTCTTTTCGGGCCGGCGCGTCAACGGTTGCGGATTGCGTGAGGAACGCCGCACTTGCGCCTCAGCACCACAGACTAATCCGCAAACAGTAAGAACGCTCAACAAATGATTTATCTGCATGGGCCGCGATCCTTTCACTTTCACTTTGTGGTTTGCGCTTCCACCAGCCGTTTACCGCAATAGGTCTCACGCAACTTCGGCTTCTCGATCTTACCCGTGGGGTTGCGGGGCACCTCGGCGAAAATCACCCGGCGCGGCCGCTTGTAGCGCGGCAGGTCCAGACAGAACTCCGTGACCTCCTCCTCGCTCAGCTCGGCCTCTTGCTTGACCTGAATGATCGCCGCCGCGATTTCTCCCAGCCGGTCGTCCGGCAATCCGATGACTGCGACATCCTTGATCGCCGGATGCGTCCGCAGGAAGTCTTCGATTTGCACGGGGTAGATGTTTTCACCGCCGCTGATGATGACATCCTTTTTGCGGTCCACAAGGTAAATGAAGCCATCCTCGTCCGTACGTGCCATGTCGCCCGTGTAGAGCCAATCCCCTTTGAGAATGGCGGCTGTGGCCTCGGGGTTGTTGTAGTAGCACTTCATCACGCCCGGGCCTTTGACGATCAACTCGCCGACCGTCCCAGGCTCGACCGGAGCGCCGGACTCGTCCACGATCTCGGTCTGCCAGAGATGGCCGGCCTTGCCGATCGCCCCCACCTTGTGGATGTTCTCGACGCCGAGGTGTACGCAGCCCGGACCGATCGATTCACTAAGTCCGTAATTAGTATCGTAGCGGTGCTCTGGGAAAACCTCTTTCCAACGCCGGATCAGGCTGGGCGGCACCGGTTGAGCACCGATGTGCATCAGACGCCACTGGGCGAGACGGTAGCCCGAGAGTTGTAACTCGCCTCGATCGATCGCGTCCAGTATGTCCTGCGCCCACGGTACCAGCAGCCAGACAATCGTCACCTTTTCTTCCGAGACCACCCGCATGATCCACTCCGGCTTGACCCCTCGCAACAGCACGGCACGGCCACCTGTAAGCAGGCTGCCGAACCAGTGCATCTTGGCGCCGGTGTGGTAGAGCGGGGGGATGCACAGAAAAACATCCTCGCGTGTCTGCCCGTGGTGGTTCTGCTCCGTCTGGCAGGCGGAAATCAGCGCCGAATGCGTGTGCAGGATTGCCTTGGGGAAGCCTGTCGTGCCGGACGAAAAGTAAATCGCGGCGTCATCCCCGTCACACAGTTCCACCGCCGGCGCGGTCGACGAGCAGTAGTTCACGAGCGTGTCGTAACTGTCCGCGAAGGTCGGTACGCTGGGCCCCACATAGAAAAACGATTTCACCCCGTGCAGGTGGTCGAACACCTGTTCCACGCGCCCGATGAACTCCGGCCCGAAGACCAACGTGTTGACCTCGGCCAGTTCCAGGCAGTATTTGATCTCCTCGGACGTGTAGCGGAAATTCATCGGCACCGCCAGCGCACCGGTTTTCAGGATGCCGAAGTAGATCGGCAACCACTCCAGGCAGTTCATCAACAGGACAGCGACCTTGTCGCCGCGCCGCACACCGCGCGTCAGCAACAAGTTGGCGAAGCGGTTGGCTTTGATGTCGAACTCACGCCACGTCATCTCACGCCGGTATCTCTCGGCGGAGGAGGCCTCAATCAAGGCGTACTCACGCCAAGTCAGCGTGCGGTCGGGTTCATTTGCCGGGTTGACCTCTACCAGACTGATCTCATTGGGGTAGAGTCGTGCGTTGCGTTCCAAAAAATCTGTGATCGCCATGCCTCTCCATTCCTTCTTTCGTTCCCGGAAGCATGCCAGATTTTTGCCGTGGATGTCAATGTTCGGGTTTATTTAACGCAGAGGCACAGACGCAGAGGTTTTTTGGGGGCATGGCTGCGGTTTTTCATGCGCAAAATCTGGAGTGCGGTGACAAGAGCCGCGCTATGCGCGGGTCGCGGCACCGCTTTCTCTCCGCGCTGTGTGCGGAGACACACACTGCCTTAGTCGGTTATGCTTAGTCGTCTACACTTAGTCTCAACACCTAGTCGATTGCGCCAGCGACGAAGTTTTTCGACGAAGTGTACACGACAAAGTGTACACGACAAAGTGTGGGGACGAAGTGTGCCTCGTAGCATCGCTTTTGTACACCACCCTGTCACCGTATGCATGCTCAAAAAGCGGCGTCGCGCGGAATACCGCTTGCCGCCGCACCAAATTCTTGCGTCACGCTTGCGATTACTTCTTACCTATTACCTATTACCTCTTACTGGTCGTCTGCAAACAATCGCCTGGGGGACACCTTCCGGAGCCACGCCAGCTCGCGGCGGCGCATGCGGGCGCGTTCGCGCGGTGTGATGTCGTCGGCACCGGTCAGATGGTCGCAACCGTGTGCGAGATAGAGCGCGAGCTCGCGGTCGGGCGACCAGCCCGCGCGGCGCGGCGCGACTTGGTGCGCGCGTTCAACATTGACGAACAGTTCGCCAATTAGACCGGCGGGCTCACCGGGGATTGGCGTGTAGCGCTGGGTGATGACATCCGTAGGGCCACCATGGCCCACGATTGCTTGATTGATCAATGCGATGCCGTCATCGTCGTACAGGTGGACGGTGATTTCCTGCCACGGATGTTCGGCAGATGTCTGAGCCAACGCTGCAAAGTCACGCACCATCCGCTTGACCGCAGATGTGTCGATGGCAAAGCGGCGTTGTTTTTGGCAGATGATGACGCGCAACTTCTCACGCCTCGCGCAGGCGGGCCTTTTTGCCCGTGCGGTTACGCAGGAAGTAGAGCTTGGCGCGACGCACGCGGGCGGAACGCTCCACCTCGACGCGGTCGATATACGGCGAGTTCAGCGGGAAGACCTTCTCGACGCCCACGCCGAACGAGATACGACGGACCGTGAAAGTCGCGGTGTTTCCGGAACCATTGTCGCGGGCGATCACGGTGCCGGCGAACGCCTGCAAGCGCTCTTTGCCGCCTTCCTTGATGCGCACAAAAACTTTAACGCTGTCGCCCACCTTGATCTCCGGGGCTTTCTTGCCTTCATTTGCCTTGGCAACCTGCTCGGCATTGATCTTGTCAATCGCTTTCGCAATCATCTCTCTTCTCCAACCTGTGCTTCACGCACTCTAGTGAATTCACGTTCTAACAAATCCGGCCGCCGTTTCGCTGTCCTGTCCAACGCCTGGCGCGTGCGCCAAGCATCTACTTCGGCATGGTTGCCGTTTTGTAAAACCGTCGGCACCGCCATTCCGCGATACACCGGCGGACGCGTGTACTGCGGAAACTCCAGCCGGTCCTCGCTAAAGGACTCGTCCCGGGTCGCCTCCTCGCCGCCGCCCAGCACGCCGGGCAACAACCGCACAACCGCATCAATCACCACCGCTGCGGGCAGGACCCCGTTGGTGAGCACGTAGTCGCCGATCGACAACTCATCCGTCACCAGTGCCGCGCGCACGCGGTCGTCAACGCCCTCATAGTGGCCGCAGACAAAGATCAGGTGACTGGCCTTCGCCAGCCGCTGCGCCTCCGCCTGCCGGAACGTCACACCGGACGGAGTCATCAGGATCACCCGCGCCTCCGGAGTGCGCACCGTTTCAATCGCCTCGAACCACGGCTCCGGCTTCATGATCATGCCGGGGCCGCCACCATACGGGCGGTCGTCCACCGTGCGCCGCGCGTCGTGCGCGAAGTCGCGCAGATCCACCGTCCTGAAAACAACTGCTCCCTGTCGCGCCGCCCGCCGCAACATGCTCTCTTCGAGAAATCCGCGGAGCATGCCCGGAAATACAGTCAGCACATCGATCTGCAGGGGGTCGCCCATACCGGCCGCCGCACGGCCTTACACTGCCGCTGTCTCGGTCGCTGCCTTTTTGGCCTTGCGAACCATGCTCGCCACGGTCTCGCTCATCCGGGCGCCCTTAGACAACCAATGCTCGATACGCTCCAGATTCAGCTTGAAGTTCTCTCCTTCGCGCTTGGGCTCATACCAGCCCAGAATCTCAAGAAATTTGCCGTCGCGGGGCGAACGCTCGTCCGCCGCCACAACGCGAAACGCAGCGTTGTTGTTGCAGCCTGTTCTGCGAAGTCTGATCTTGACCATTTTTTCCTCCGTGAAACGCGATAAGTTATCAACACTGTGCCCTGTCTGGCAAGCGGGATTTTCAATCGCTGTTCTTTTCGCTGTCCTTTCTCGTGCGCGGCACGCGTTTTTTTGCGGTCGCGCTGTTCTTTTTCGTGGTTTTCCGTGGTTTTTTCTTTGTACCGGTTTTCTTTGCGGTCGTGGTACGCTTCTTTTTCGGCGCGTCACCCTCCGGCGTCGCCGTCTGCGTGTCCGACGTGCGCAGGGGCAACTCGTCACGCATGCGGAAAGTCAACCCTTCATCGTCTGCGGCTACGCCGACCTCAATCACGCCCGCGGTCAGCACACCGCGCAACAACTCCTCGGCCAGACGATCCTCTAGGTAGCGCTCGACGGTGCGCCGCAGCGGCCGGGCGCCCAAAGCGGGATCAAAGCCTTTGTTGACCAGAAATTCGGTGGCCGCCTCGTCAGGCTCAAGCGTGATCGATTTGGCGGCGAGCCGTTCCCGCAGCTTGGCCAGTTCGATGTCGAGGATCTTGACGACATCCTCCTTGTCCAGCTTGCGGAAGACGATGATGTCGTCAAACCGGTTCATCAGTTCCGGCTTGAAGATCCGTTTGGCCGCATCGATCATACGGTTGCGCAAACGGTCGTAGTCTTCCTGCTCCGATTCTTGCGCAAAGCCCAGCCCTTGTCCCTGCTTGGCCGTGTCGAAGCCGAGGTTGGACGTCAAGATCACCACCGTGTTGCGGAAGTCAACCTGCCGCCCGAGGCTGTCCGTGAGCCGGCCCTCTTCCAGAAGTTGCAGCAACATGTTCATCACGTCCGGGTGGGCTTTTTCAACTTCATCGAAAAGCACCACGCTGTACGGCCGACGCCGCACGCGCTCGGTGAGTTGCCCGCCCTCTTCGTGGCCGACATAGCCGGGCGGCGAACCGATGAGGCGCGAGACGGTGAACTTCTCCATGTACTCCGACATGTCGATCTGCACCAGCGCCTTTTCGTCGCCGAACATTTTTTCGGCCAGCGCCTTGGCCAACAGGGTCTTGCCCACGCCGGTCGGCCCCAGAAAGATAAAGGAGCCGATCGGGCGCTTGGGGTCCTTGAGGTCGGCCCGCGAACGCCGCAACGCGCGCGCCACCGTCTGGATCGCCGGGAGTTGCCCCACGACTGCCTCTTGCAATTCCTGCTCGATGTTGAGCATACGTGCCAACTCGGTCTCACTCATGCGTTTGATCGGCACGCCAGTGATGTGTGCCACCGTCTCGGTCACGTCGTCGACCGTCACCGGCTGGGGCTTTTCGCAGTGCTCGGTCTTCCACGCCGCCACGGCGGCGTCCAGTTCCTGCTTGGCCTTGCGCTCTTCGTCGCGCAACGCCGCCGCTTCCTCGAAATGCTGGTCGCGGATTGCCGCATCTTTTTTCTGGCTTACCTCGCGGATGTGCCGCTCGAATTCGCGCATGTCCGGCGGTCGCGCCGACGTCCGCATGCGCACCCGCGCACCGGATTCGTCGATCGCGTCGATCGCCTTGTCGGGCAATTGCCGACCGGGCTGGTAGCGCGCCGTCAGCTTGGCCGCTGCTTCCAGTGCCTCGGCCTCGTACAGCACATTATGATGCGCCTCGTAGCGCGGTGCGATACCGCGCAGGATCGCCACCGTTTCTTCGACGGTCGGCTCTTCAACACGCACGGTCTGGAAGCGGCGCTCCAGCGCGGCGTCCTTCTCGATAGACTTGCGGTACTCGCTCAGGGTCGTCGCGCCGATGCACTGCAATTCGCCGCGCGCCAACGCGGGCTTGATGATGTTGGCGGCGTCCATCGCGCCCTCGGCTCCGCCGGCTCCCACGATCGTGTGCAGCTCATCCAAAAACAGAATGACATTCTTCTCGCGCCGGATCTCTTCCACGACCGCCTTGATACGCTCTTCGAACTGACCGCGGTATTTCGTACCCGCTACCATCAGTGCCATGTCGAGCGCGATCACGCGCTTATCGAGCATGCGCTCCGGCACATCGCCGTTGATGATCGCATGCGCCAGTCCTTCGACCACCGCCGTCTTGCCGACGCCGGCTTCGCCCAGCAGTGCAGCGTTGTTCTTGGAGCGGCGGCTCAAGATCTGGATCACGCGTTCCAGTTCGTTGTGGCGACCGACCACCGGATCCAACTCGCCTTTTTTCGCCAACTCGGTCAGGTCGCGACCGAACGCATTCAGTGCTGGCGTTTTGGACTTTGCCTCTTTTTTCGTGCCACCCATGGGCGGCATGCCTGGCGGCGGGCCGTCGCGCATTGGCTCCGATTGTTCCTCGTCGCGACCGGACGGGCCAAATTCGCCCTCCTCGTCCTCGTCCATCTCTTCCATCGCCTCAAGAAAGCGGCGTACGCCGTCCTGCACCTCGTCGATCTGCACATTCAGCGACTGCAAGACCTGTGCGGCAATTCCCTCACCCTCGCGCAACAGCGCTAACAGCAGGTGTTCGGTACCCACCATCTGCTGTCGCATCGAGTGCGCCTCGGCAACCGCAAGTTGCAACACCTTCTTGGTGCGCGGCGTGTAGGGCAGGTCACCCTTGGTCTTGATGTCGCCGCCGAAACCCACCATACGCTCGACCGCGATGCGCACGTCGTCCAGCGACACACCCAGTTCGCCCAGCACCTCAACCGCCACGCCCTCGCCCAGCGCCACCAGCCCCAGCAGCAGGTGCTCGGTGCCGATGTAGGGATGGTTAAAGCGGCTGGCCTCGCGTGCCGCCAAATGCAGCGCGCGTCGCGCGCGATCAGTAAAATGCTCAAAAATGTTCATCAATTCTCCTCAACACTTCAGTTTGACGTGGGCTACCCTGCGGCTCAGGAAATCCGCACGCATCTCGTCACGTTCGTCGGAGGACATCTCCGCGCCCAGTCCCTTCTGCAAATGGCCGGGCTGCATCATCAGGATCAACGTGTCCACATCCGCTACCTTCAGACGCGTACACAATCCCATCGCCGCGCCTAAGCGCAGCGCCGACAGAAATTCCAGCGCCTCGGCCGTGGTCAGCAGGCGTGCGTTCTGCAGGATGCTCAACGAACGCGCCAAACAATCCGCCAGTACCAAGGGCGACACTTGCATCAACCGTACGCGCGCGTTGTATTCCTGGCGCACCACCTCTGTGCAAATGCGCGTCACGCGGCGGATGATCTCCGCCTCGTCCGTACCCAGCGTGTCCATGTTCGACACCTGATAGATCTGGCCGGCCGCCTCGGAGCCCTCGCCGCCGATGCCGCGCACCAATAGCCGCATCCTTTCCAGCGCGGTCACGACCGGTTCTATCTCGCCCCAGAGCCTCAGCCCCAGAAGGTGCAGCATGACCCCGGCGCGCAGACCGGTGCCGACATTACTCGGACAGGCCGTCAGATATCCCAGCCGCGGCGACCATGCGTACGTGAGATGGCGCTCCAGGCGCGTATCCAACTCATCCGCGCGCCGCCAAGCAGTCTGCATGTCCAGCCCCCGCGCGAATCCTTGGATGCGCAGGTGGTCCTCTTCATTGATCATGACGCAGGCCGAGCCATCCTGTGCCACCGCCATGCCGCCACCTGCCGCCCGCTCCATCAGTTCTCTGCTGATCAAGCGCGATTCATACAGGACGTCGCGGTCCTGTGCCTCAATCCCAGCGATTGGCACCATGCCCAGTTCGGGGGCATCCTTGTCCATGGCCTCGTACACCGCATCCAAAATCCGTTCGCGGTCACGTTCGGTTGCCCAGTCCGGGAAGCGCTCGCCCGCCAGATTACGCGCCAGCCGCACGCGGCAACTCATCGCGATCGTCGCGGCTTCCGCAGGCAACGCGGGTTGCTGGGGCGTCTTTTGTTCCTCCGACGGTAAAATCATGACGCGCCTCCTTCCGCAGCATCAGGCTCCGGCAGGCGACGCAGTTCATCGCGTAGTGCGATCGCCTCTTCATAGCGCTGCGCCTTGACGGCCTCCTCCAGACGCTTTTCAAGCTGACGGCGCTGCCAAAGGGCCTGCGCCCGCTGCGGCACCTTGCCGACATGCTGCATGGCGCGGTGCAGGTCAAAGATCGCCGCGTCCATCTCCTTGGCAAACGCCGTGTAGCACTCCGGGCATCCCAGGCGCGACTGTTTGCGGTACTCGTGGCGCATGATGCCGCACGCTGGGCACGCCGGTTCGGCAAGGTTCATGGCACGTCCCACGATCTCAAACGCCGCGTCGAGGATCATACCCATCAGCGGCATCGACTCCATCTCGTCTTCCGGAGTCGGCTGCCCCTCTTCAGAGACAGGCGGTACAGTCGACGCGACTTCCAGCCGGGCACAATCCTGACAGACGTAGAGTTCCTGAACCTCGCCATCCACCTCGCGTTGGATCGCGGTTTCCGCATCCGCTTTATGACACAGTTCGCATTTCATCGTATTCGTCCAAAACGTGAAACAAAGACGTTACCAAAAACCGGCGCCATCCGCAAACATGTCGTTTTTTGTGTCGGTTTTGCCGGCATCTCAGTTTCTTGGTTTCAACGACTGTGCTCTAAAGTATGCTGACGGCAACGGCGGTCGCCAATGCCGCAGCGGCGGCGAGCCGGCACCACGGAATACGGAAAAAAAGCGGTAAAAGCGTAGAACAGGTCAAGAGCGCGAGACCGACCAACAGGATAGGCAGAGAGGGACGCGGGGCAGCGGCGAGCAGGAGGGCTCCGGTCACGGCGGAAAATGCCTGCACGACACCGCCGAGCATCGCCTCCAGTTGTCGGCGGCGCAGGTCGGCTTTTGCGCCTGCAGCACTGCTCTCTGTGTCGGCGGGCAGCGCGAGCAACCCCAAGCCGCTTGCCGCGAGCCAAGTGGCGGCCAACGGTGCCGAGCACAGACTGCGGAAGAGTGCGTGCCAGCCGGGCGATACCGTGAGTAGAACCGTTGCGGCCACCGCCAACACCACAGGCGCCAACAGTACACACCGACGCGCCACATGCCAGGCTTTGGGGTGCCAGACCTGCTCGCCGCAGTAGGGGCAATCGATTGCTCGGCGTTCCGCAACCCTGTCGCAAGAGACACAGTGCCTATTCCGCACAAAGAGTGGTGTGGTCTTGTTCATGCGAGACCTTTTGTGTCCAGCCATCCCGCTTTCAGCGATCCATTTTCCAGATGAAGAAAGCAAAGCAAGAACAACGGTGGTACAAAGATCAGTAGGGTTGACGTACTTTTTTTCATGTCTCACCGGCTCATTTATTCGCTACCTTTTTACATGAATTGTCATTTCAGATCAAGTGACGAGTGGTTGATGCTAGTGGGTGCTAGCGGTAGCAGGTGACGAAGTGTCTGGACTAGGTGTGCAAACCGGAAACTACGAATTCTATCAAAATTGCGATTGGCGTTGAGATTGGTTGGGCAATCGCTTAAAATAAAAACCCGATTCGCCTTTATTATCGATAAACGAGAGGACAAGTGTGTCAACGGAAATGCGACATCCCGATACTGAAGCGCGCACCCCGACATGGTGGGTACGTGATCATCGGGGCGGACGATACGGACCGGTTGCTTTTGAGGTTTTAAAAAGCTGGGCGCGTGATGGTCGCATCGGTCCTGCGAATGAAATCTCGCGGGATGGAGTCGAGTGGTCGCTTGCGACGGCTGAGCCTGCCTTGGAGATGGAGTGGGTCGTTGAAGTGGAGGACGGGCAGTTTTATGGCCCCATCCACCGTGATGCGGTGCGGGGACTGATCGAAGAGGGGGCGATTACGCAGTGCGCGGTGCTGTTCCATCGTACTGCGCTCGATGCGCGCGATGCGGAAGCGGAGTGTCAGCGCTTGGCCGAGGCGCTGCAGCACGCGCAGGCGCATGCACAGCAGCAGGAGGAGCTGTGCCGTCAGGCCCAACAACTTGCAGCGGAGCGTGAGGCCGAGCGTGTGTCGCTCAGTGAGGCGTGCGATGTGCGGTTGCGGGAGGCAGAAGCGCTGTTGGCGCAGACGCGTGCCGAATCAGAAGCGGCGTTGCAGCAGGCGCTTGCCGACGTGGCGGACTGGGTAGGCCGGTATCGTCAGGCGGAGGCTGGCTTTGAGCGTTCGCGTGCGGAAGCGCGGGAGTGGCAGACGCGATTACAGGTCGCCGAGGAGGCGTGTCAGGCGGCTCAGCGCGAGCGGGCTGACTGGCAGGCTGAGGCGCAGCGGGCGCTGGCGGAGGCCGAGGCGCTCCGACAGGCGGCTGATGCGCGGTCCGCATCGGATGCGATAGTCGACGTCGAGGTGCTCCCCCCCGAAAGGCCGGATGAGACGCGACATTCCGGATGCCCCCAAAAGCCGTCGGCAGCGGCGGGTGCTTTCGGCGAGAGTTTAAACGGCCTTTCGTTGGCGGAACTTGAGTGGCAGGCGCAACGTGAGTTGGAACGGCTCGGGGCGCGTGGCCAAACGCTTTTCGCAAAAAATCGCTAGACGCGACGCATGAAGAATGAGACGATGCTCAAGTGGTTACTATGATGGAACAAAAAAACGAACGGCATGATGACAACCGCCAGTGGTTTCTTCGTATCAACGGTGGAACGGTCTTTGGCCCTGTCGCGACGCAGGGGCTGATCGTCTGGGCCGAGCAGGGTCGGATTTTGCCCGGGCATGAGGTGTCCCTGGATCGTAAAGAATGGGTGCCGGCGGTTTCAGTGGACTTGTTGGATATGCGCTGGTTCGTGGATGACGGAGATGGTGAATTGCGCGGACCGCTCAATCGGCTGGCCGCTGAGGCATTGATCAAAAGCGGCAAGGTTTCGGCGTCTGCGCAGGTTGTCGCGGCGGAGGACGTGGATATGGACACGGAGCCGACAGGCGCGGTGCCCGCCGACGAGAAGCGGTCGCGCGACGCCATGCCGGAGGAGGTTTTGCGGCGCCGCATTCTTGAGTTGGAAACGATTGTCAGCGAGCAGCGCGAACGGCTGTCGAAGCTGTCGGATGCCAATGCTCTGGCGACGATTCAGCACGAACGCGAGGAGTTGTCCACGCTGTTGAAAGAGGCTGAAGCGCAGAAAGAGGAACTGATCCGCAACGCCGAGAAGGACGCCAAAGCCAATGAGCGCAAGTTGGAGCAATTACGGCAGCAGATTAAGCGACTCGAACAGCAGCTTGAAGAGGCGGCTGCCACTGCACCGCAGATTGAAGCGTTGACGGCGGATTTGGCACAGGCCGATGAGCGCACCAAGATGGCGGAAGCTGCGCGCGCGGAGGCCGAGGCGCGGGCCTGCACGAGCGAGACGGAGTGGGAAGAGGAGCGCATGCGGGTGAAGACGCTCGGGCAGAAGCTTGAACAGGCCGAGGTACGCGTCAAGGAGGCCGAGAAGGCGCTGGAGGAGGCCGAGGAGCGTGTGTGTGCTGGCGAGGCCTCGTTGGCTGAGGTGCTCAACGATGCCAATGCGCGCGACATCTCCTATCAGGAGAAGATCGCTGAACTGGAGAAGTTGTGCTCGCAACCGCCCGAGGAGACCGCGCGTTTCTACGCGGATCAGGCGGCCGTTTATGAATTGATCAGCGTCGAGGTGGCGGAACTGGCGGCGGCATTGGAACGCGAAAAAACGCAGGCCGAACAGCTCAAAAACTGGAGCACGCAGCGTCAGCAGTCGCTGATGGAACGCCGCCAAAAATTGTTAAAGCATTTGGGCGGAAGCCCGGGCGACATGACGCGGCGCACAGTGCGCGAACTGCCCTCGGATCCGCAGGTCGCCCGTTTGCGAGCCGATCTTGAAAACATGCGCGTGACGCATCAGCGCGAGATGCGGCTGGCCGAAACCAAGGAACGCGAACTGCGGGATAAGGTGCAACTGCTCGAAACAGAGGGTACGCGTTTGCATTCGCAGATCGTTGAGGGTGAGAAACGCGTGCGGCAGATCGAGGAGCTTGAGGAGCAGTTGCAGCAACGCGACCATGATATGGCACTTGAGCGGAAAAGCCGTGAAGAGGAGCGCGAACAGTTTGAGGCCAATCAGCGGGCGTTGTTGGCGCGGATCGAAACTTTGGAGCGGGCCGCGAAGTCGGGTGCGCCGGAGGGTTTGCAGTCGGCCGAGGCACGTAATGTCAAACTCGCCTCTTGGATGCGTTTGAAGAACTGAGTCGGGACAAAAGGGAGATGCGAGGATGAGCGTCGGACAGATTCAGGAAGCGCTGATCAAGGGACGCGCACCCGAGGTGGTGAGCCTCGTGACGACGGCGATTGAGCAGGGCGTGGCCCCGTCGGTTTTGCTGAATGATGGACTCTGTGCCGGTATGATGGTGGTCGGCGAGAAGTTTAAGAAAAACGAGGTGTTCGTGCCGCAGGTGCTGCTGGCTGCACGCGCGATGAAGCAGGCGACCGAAATTCTGAAGCCGCATCTGGTGGCGGCCGGCGTGACGCCTTTCGCGACAGCGGTGATCGGAACGATCAAGGGTGACCTCCACGACATCGGCAAAAATCTAGTGGGCATGATGTTGGAAGGTGCCGGCTTTAAAGTGGTGGACGCTGGAATCAGCGTGGCACCGGAGACGTTTGTGTCTCTGGCGCAGGAACACGACGCTAAGATCGTCGGGGTTTCGGCGTTGCTGACAACCACAATGGTGTCGATGCGCAGCGTTGTAGAAGCGGTGCGCGCGGCCGGTCTGCCCGCCAAGGTCATCATCGGCGGAGCGCCGGTGACGCAGACGTTCTGCGACGAGATCGAGGCGGACGGCTACTCGCCGGATGCAGCCTCAGCAGCCGAATTGGCGAAACGACTAGTCGGAGTTCATTAGTGCGTTAGTGCCTTCCAAGAATACAATCTTTTCCAGCCATACAAAAAGTGTACGACGATATAACGAATATGATCCGTTAGTTCCAGGACACGAACAAATTACAGAAGATCATCACTCCAGCGGAAGATATACGCTCAAAGCGACTGAGCCCACCGGTGCCGTACTGGCCTACGATACCAGATTTGACCACAGGTCTTTCGGTAAAAATCTGATCAACGTGAACCGAGGCGACTTCGGATTCCGTGGAAGAACAAGGAAGAGGCCACGGAGGGTACACGCTGACGTGCCGTTCCTCACCACTGACATTGAATAAGAGAAAATGAAAATGTAGTACATTCATAAACACCAATGCGCTTGATCTTGTGATGCCGCAAGATGGGACATTACGGTTTTGTATTTCTATGAACGGAGGAGGTGTTTCGCGTGACGAAACATTGCTATACCTCAAGCTTGGAGAGGGCTGGTATTTTCCACATATTGAAAGGTGTGGAAATAAAAGAACGGCGGTTGAAACAGGGGCGAAAACATCAAAATACCCTTTATTTACTACTATTTTCCGCACTATCGACTTCATTTTCTCTCTGGCTGTTTTTCCACACCTTTTAAGGTGTGGAAGTGGAGTGGGGTGTTTTTGGGAGGCTCTTTTTTGACACAGAGACGTAGGGGTTGGTTCTGTTTTTCCAAATAGAACAGCACAGTAGGGCGGGACGTCTCGGACCGCCCATCACTTGGGATGTTGAGCGTTTCCCGCGTACACAAAGTACGGGGAGAGAGTCGTCGTGCACGAATACGCGAACGGGGAGAACGAGGCGCGGCGAAGGCGACGCTTGACCCCAACAAGCAGAACGAATACGATTTTAACCGGATGAGGGGCTATCCGCTCTTGTGAGGTGGATCGAACGACACTGTTGAGAGATAAACATGAAGATGGGGTTGATACTCTTGGCCTTGATGCTTTGCCCGTCCGGCGGAATATGGGCCAATGAGCGCCCGCAAATGCTTATCCACACGGGGAGGGCGCAGATTCAGGCCCTGCCTTCAAAAAACTGCTGACCGCAGTGAGCAAATTGCTTTCGGGGAGAGAGTTCAAATGCTGGTCGAATTTGAGGCCGGAGGGTACACACTAAGAATGAAATCAATTAACGAATACGATCCAGGTCGGATGTGGGGCTGTCCGTTTGCGCAAGACGGGCTCGATGGCACTGTTCGAGAAACGACGTAGAAGAACGTGAATACACTGTCCACGCCTAAATCACTCTGTCGCTTAAACCGCAATCGAGGTGTGCGGAGGCCGCTCCTCTTTCCATTGGTGGGTATCGTTGGCATTCAATTATTGTTTGGTGCGTTTTTCAACGTAGAGGCGCAGGAGGCCAATAACCCGTCTCTGGAAGTTGTTCTTGCCGAATTGCGGCGGTTAGTATCTGAAGACCGCTGGAGCGATGCGCTGCAATTTACCAGAAGAACTTCTGGTTCAGTGTCGGGCTTTGAGTGGAATTACTTCGCTCCTTGTATCCACGCCGCCGCTACCCGAATGGATGACGAGCCGCAGCAAAAAAAGGGGCGCGCCGAGGCCGCAGCAATGCTGGGGCTTTTTGAAAAGGCCATGGATAACTACAAGCTCTGGGCTTCTCTTTCAAAAAGTGAGCATGATCGACGTAGTGCACATTCCGGTTTGGCGAAGTGCGCCTGGGCGGCCGCTTGTGCCGCTGTGCGTGAGGGCGACTATGGTGCGGCCAGCCGGCATCTGGATATCATGCGCGACTATGGGCAGACCTGGATTGCGGAAGAGGGTACCAAGAAGGGAAGTCTCGTTCGCAAACTCATGGAGGAGCCGAACTCGGTGGCGGTTCGCATCGAATTCGCCGATGGTTTTTGGATTGCCAACCCGCCTACGCTTGGAGTGGGTCACGCTGGAGCGCGCCAACTTCTGATTGACACACTCAAATTGACGCCGACTCCCGACCAGCGGTTGCAGTTATATGAGCTGATTCAGCAACACTCATTCGCTATGGCCGACACGGCCACCGCCCTTGACTTCACCGAGCGTATCTGTGCCGACTTCGCTGCAAAGCCGGATGACTGCGACAAGGCCCTGTTTAAGCTTGCTCAACACTACACGGCCCAGAAACACCCTGACAAAGCGGTTGAGACGCTCCATAGGATATTGAGGCTGCATCCCACGGGTAAGCGGGCTGGAATGGCTCACCTCGGGCTGTCCGAAATTTTTGCGGCGAAGCAGGATGAGGCCAAAATGCTGGCGCATCTTGAGCAGGCAGCCAAGGCGCAACCACACGAGACACAGCGCCACATCATGGATACGAGCGATTCCCGGCAAGTTGCCATTGTTCGGTTGGGTCGGCACCACCAAGACAGGGGGGAGTATGCGAAGGCGCTCGAGTACTTCCGTGCCTGGGCACCGCAAAGCTGGTGTGGCAATTGCGCGGCGCAGTTCTCGTATGAGCGGGATCTGTACGTTGCGCAGTGCCTTGTCGCTCTTGGGAATGCTGAACAGGCTCTTAGAGAGAACCTGATGCCGCATCTAACGGAGGGTGGGGGAGCGTTCTATCATGATGCGCGGATTCCGAGCCTTGCCGTACGGCTCTGCGAAGAGAAGCGGGATCTGGACGGACTGATCAAAACCTTACGGCCTCATGCAGCCGGGAAATACAGTGTTATGGCACGGGTAGCACTGGGGCTTGCTGAAATCCGGGTCGCCTGCCGCGATGGGGAGATTGATACCCTGATTGACCGGTTGCGCCACAGTGGCAGCTATGTGCTCAATGTCCGGGCGCCACGCGACAACTGGCAAGCACCCGCCGCTGCGCAAGCTTTGTCGGAAATGAAGGGAAGAGAATATCCGGCTCTCCTCAAGCAGTACAAAGCTCTCCGCGAACAAGAGACCAACGACGAGATACGCGGGCGACTAAGCTGGGTCTTGTACGCAATCGCGTTGTCGCAGGCGGATGGTGCCGAACCGTTCCTGAAGGATCTCCTCAAGGAGGCCGAGGGGAGCCCGTCTCCTGTCCAAGCGGTCGGCGTGGACATCGACGACATGCGGTATTTTGTGTCGGTCGCGGCAGAGAGGAACCGCAAAGAATCGACTGTGCTATCGCGCGAGCGCTGCGGCATGACCAAGGAGTG
Source organism: Kiritimatiellia bacterium (assembly GCA_035450385.1). Classification (GTDB taxonomy): domain Bacteria; phylum Verrucomicrobiota; class Kiritimatiellia; order RFP12; family UBA1067; genus DUPH01. The sequence goes on from DAOTMQ010000046.1 coordinate 17,568, forward strand.
AGGGGGAAACGGGGTCGTATTCTGACATGAGGTAATCGGTTAGTGACAGGGATATGCGAAGATCATGCGTTTCTGGTGAAAAGGGGGGGCTGTGAGTCGGAAGCGCGGACGTCCTCGCCCGCAACAACGTGTCTTGCAAAAGGCTGATGCGCACACTTCCCTTAGGAACTCCACCGCGCATCGGAATCACGAGTGGCCCTTCACAGAGCGGGCGGGGACGCCCGCGACCCGACTGCGCACACACAAAACACGCACTAAACTCGCGTGCCCCTGTCACCAACCGATTACATATGTATCGAGCCCCGTCGTTGACTGGGTAGTGTGCTTCTTTTATACTCCTGCGTTGTCGATTGGGCTTCACAACAGTCGCAGGAGTCTGGAAGGTGTTTCGGACAAGGCAATGACGAAGGTCGTTTTGCGATAAGACCGTCAAGCGGCCTCACAGGAGGGTTGGACATGAGCAGTGCTTGCAGATGTGTGTGGTCGGTCATCGCGTGTGTGCTGGTTGGGCATGCGTCACTCTGGGCTGCGGACGGTACTTGGACGAGCAGTGCCGACGGTTTATGGAGCGAAACCCAGAATTGGCAGGCGGGGCAGGTTGCGTCTGGCGCGGGCTCTGTCGCTTACCTGTCGGCTGTCGGCGTGCCGGTCGCCATCCAGAATGACATGACAGGTCTAGCGCTCAAAGGGTTGGTTTCGCGCGGCGGCGCCTATTCGTTGCGGGGGCAGCCGTTGACGCTGCAAGGCGCCGTCTCGGGTGACTATGGGCTTGTGGTCGAGGAGGGGACGCTCACGGTGCAGAGCGATGTGACGCTGAATACCGATATGCAGTTCAACGTTGCGGGTGCGGGGCAACTCACGACTGCCGGGGCGCTCGCCTATTCGGGCAACCGGACGCTGGTCAAACGGGGCGATGGCGAGTGGGTTTTTGCGGGAACCATGGGGTTGACCAATGCCAGTTCGTATCTGGATGTCAGGGGCGGAACCCTGCGGCTTGTTTCCGGCGCGGTGTTGACGAAACGGGGCGGCGACCGCCAGACGTTTCGCGTTGGCAGCACGACGCCGGGGCGTGTGGTGGTCGAGAGCGGCGCGGCTCTGAATATCGCGGCGTTCATGTTGGGGGAGGGATCGTCCAGCGCGACGCAGGGGAGCGGGGTGCTTTGTGTGGACGGCGGCGTGTTGACGGCGAATAGTTTCGCCGACCAAGGTACTCTAGTCGGACGTTACGCAGACTCCGTTTTTTGTGTGTCCAACAATGCGGTTGCGGAGTTCGATCGCTGGTTGAGTTTGGGGGCGTGGGCGCGCGGGGAACTGCGTATTGGCAGCGGCGGTACGGTGTCTGCGGGGCGGGTGGCGTTGGGGGTCATCCTGTACGAGCAGGCTGATTTGAACGGTGGCTCGTATGTGCATATCGGTTCAGGCGGTACGCTGGCGGCGACCGACCTGTTTGCGTGGCGCTCGTCGGGTTCGGGACCGCGCACGAATGTGGTGGTGGTCGGTGATGGCAACCCCGGCAGTGGTCTGCTCAGTGTGCCGGCGACCACGCGGTCGGCCAACAATGTCAGTTTCGCGCGTCTGATTCTGGATGGCGGAACGCTGCGGACGATCGGGCTGCGGGATAGCGAGAACAAGGAGTCGCTGGCGGACTATCTTTACGGGCTCAATCAGTTTTTGCTGGGGCCGGGCGGCGGGGTGATCGATACGGCGGGGCAGGATGTGACGGTGGTGCAGCAGATCGCGCGCGACCCCGCGCAGACGAAAGACGGCGG
>DAOTMQ010000047.1:0-19274 GCA_035450385.1 Kiritimatiellia bacterium
GTGGCATGGGCGTCCCGCCCATGAAACACGGGCAAGATGCCCGTGCCACACCCTCCTGCAAGACACGTTGTTGCGGGCGAGGACGCCCGCGCTCTCGACTCTCCGCTCCCCCTTTCACCAGAAACGCACGATCTTCGCATATCCCTGTCACTAACCGATTACCGCAACAACATAATCAGGCCGCTATTGGCGATGGACAGTGTCACCACGCCGTCCTCCGCCGTGATGCGCGCGGAGAGGCCCACACGCGGCGGCAGACCGGCATTGCGTACTTTCCAACCGCTGAAACCGCCATTGTAATTGCCGTACGTGCCGATCACGGTCGTCATCGGCACCGGGATCGCATCGCCTTCCTCGCGGCCAAAGTCGATGGTGCCGCCGGATGCGCCGGTGAGCGCTCCGCTGACCGCGAAGAGATCGTTGGCGGCCTCGGACCAGTCGAGATACAGCGTCACGCCGTTTTCAAAAGCCAACGTTTCGGCATGGAAGACACCGATTTCTCCCGGCGCGTCGCCAGCGCTCAGCGACCCGGCGACGGTAAAGTTGCCGTTGGTGACCGTGCCGGTGCCCGTGACATGCGTGAAGCGCGCGGCGCCGACGTTTTGCCCGAGGTCAAGCACACCGGTCGCACCGACAGCCAGATCGGGTGTCGTTGTAAATGCTGCGTCGAGCGTACCTTCAGCAACGTGGACGCGTCCGGTGAGCGCGACATCTTCGACCAGCGTAAGCGTGCCGCTGCCCAGCTTGGTCACGCCGCCGTCACCTTCGGCACCCGCCACGAACGTTTGGCGGATCGCTACGCTATTGGTCAGCGTATCGATCACCGCGCCGCCGGTCAGCACGGTAAGCTCATTGACACCGTATAGATAATCGGTCAGGGAACCATTGAGGTTCGCGACCGCTGAGCAGAGCCCTCGTGTTTCAAGCACGCCGCCGTTCAGGTTCAGGAAGACACGGCCGCCGCTGTGGTATCGTTTAGTGGCCGGGATGCTGAAACGTCCTTGCAATGGCGTGCCGTTGCCCAGCATGACGATGTTTGTCATGTAGGCGTAATCGGTGCTTTTCCAAGAGAAGAATTCACGCGCCTCGAACGTGCCGCCGTGGATGGTCAGGTTGACGCGCCCGTAGAGGCGGCCACCGCCGGAGCCGTTCATGCGTCCGAAAGCTGGGCGGCCCAGCGAGACGAGTCCGCCGTTCAGCGTCCAATCGACTGGGCTGCGTGTGCCGATGTCGCACCACGCATCATCACGGAGGGTCACGAATTCTCCATCGTTACAGACGACGGAAATGACCATGTTGGAAACGTCGCCGAACCCCAACGGATTGGTGCCGGTCAGCGTCAGGCGTCCGCCGTTCATGACCATGGCGAAGGTGCCGGCGGGTGCCGTGGTGTTGAACTGCACGCCCAATCCACCGAACGTGACCTCGGCGTCCGGCTCGATGATCAGTCCCAGAGCGCTACCCTCATACGAACTGGTGGCGTCAAATTGGTTGCGTAGGGTTAGGCCGGGCGTGTCCATCGTGAAGCGGCTGCCGGGTGCAAAGCGCACAGTACCATCACGCAGATAGAAGCGATAGCTGGCATGTGAGCCGAACAGGGTGCCGCCGATCGACCAGACGTTGGTTCCGCGCTTCGTCAGCGCGCGCGGGTCGGGCATGGCGAGCGTGCCGCCGGTGGTGAGCGGCGCGGTGGTGTCCACGGTGGTGTTGTTAACGAAGCCGATTGCCGTGTCGAACGCGACAGGCGCACTGCCGACCGTGGCGAGGAGCCCTCCAGCCATCGTCAGATCGCCACGGCCCGGAGTGCCGTTCCCGCGCAGAGCGAGCGTGCCGTTTGAGACGCGGGTTCCTCCCGCGTGGGTGTTGGCCGCCGTGAGTTCCAGCGTGCCGCCACCGCCGTCCTTGACGAGGGTGCCTACGCCGGTGACCGTGCCGTTGACCGTCAGGGTCGCGCCGCTGTTGGCGCGCAGGCTGCGATTGCCGGGCGGAAGTTCGACGGCACCGTCGAGCGTGGCATTGTCGGTTGCGAGGACTTCGCCGTCATTGACACGTACGAAGCCGTTGATGTCGGCGTTTTCCTCCAGCCGCATTGTGCCGGCATTGACCAGCAGGGCGGTGTCGATCACGCAGTTTGTGACCTGCAAGGTACCTGCTGTATCGAGCGAGAGGGCGGCTGAATCGCCCGTCACCGATCCGGCAATGGTGAGCGTGTTGCCGTTGGGTGCCAGCGAGACGGCGGCGGCACCGGCGACCGCGAGCGGCGCGGACACCTCATGATCGCCGCGCATCAGGGTCATCTGGGGAGCACTGCCGGAGAGCGTCAGAGTCTCGCCGCCGGAAACGGTGTAGCGGTTGGTGGCGTCGAAAACCAGACCGCCCAGCGTGGCCGGCGTATCGACCGTGACGGTACGCGCTTCCGACAGCACGTTGGCAAAGAACGCCGCCGTATCGATAGCGATTGGTGCGGTGCCATTCTGCCAGTTCGGGCCCTGCGACCAGAGACCGTCGTTGTCAGCCGTCCAGATCGCTTCGCCGAGACCCGGCTGCGTGGTGACGGTGAGGAGTACGCGCTTGTTGACGGTGTCGAGCGAGAAGGCATAAGTGCGCGAGGCGATCGGGTTGGCGACCGAAAGCCCTGTCAGGTCCGGGTCGGTACCCGCATAAGAGAGAATCGGGTAGGTGCCGGCGTAAAGCGCGGGATCCAGCGAGCCGCGCTGATAGAGCAAGACGGCGACCTGGCCGAGTGTGAGGTTGCCGGTGACGGCGAGTTGATCGCAGGTGTTGTTTGCGCCGCACCAAACCGCAAGGGTGGCGTCAACTGCCGGCTCGGCCGCACCGAGCGTGGCGTTGGCGACTGTCATGACGCGGTCGTTCCTGATGTCTTCGGACGTCAGATAGAGGCTCGCACCAGGGGACACGGTCAGTGTCGTGCCCGCTGGCAGAGGTGCCCCTGCCTCATTGCGGAAGGCGAGGATGCCTTCCTCTACCGTGACCGGACCTGTGAAGGTGTGGTCCTCAGAACTGTCGAGCGCCAGCATGCCGGCTCCGATCTTGACGAGGCCGCCGTCATTGGCCTCGCCGGCCAACAGAGGACGGGCGATGGTGAAGCGGCCCGAACGAACCTCAATGCGCGCGCCGCCTGCCATGATCTGTACATCTTGCGGAGCGTTCATCGGTCCCATCCAAAGGTGCAGCGTGCCGCCATCAAGCAGGATGCGACCGTATCCTCCGCCGACGACGATGTTGCGCGCGGAGACCAGTCCGCCGGCCACATGCAGCGTGCCGGTAGCTGACGGAGTTATGCCGAGGTTGATCTCGTTGGACGCCACGAGTTCGCCGCCGTTTACGGTGATGAGCGCTGTGCCGCCACCGCCAAAAGACGTCTGGTGACCAACCTGAATGTTTTCTGCCAGCGTGATCGTGCCGTCATTCAGCGTCAGTGTGCAGTCGCTGCCGAGATGCTCCGCGATGTTGATGCGGGTGAGTGAGATGTCGCCGCCATTGACGATGACAGCGGGATGTGCGTTAAACCCGACCGTGTTGCCGCCGTTGTGTCCGATGGCAAAGCCGACGGCGGCGACCGTACCGCCATTGATGGTCAAGGTGGAAACGAGCGGGGTAGGGGCCGTGACGGTGTTGCCGTTGCCCCGGCCCACGGCAATATGACCGGCGACGGTCGTGGTGCCGCCTTCGATTCTCAAGTGCGCGGCGGTTTCGGTACCCGCATCAGCCGTCGAAAAGTGACCGACGCTGATGCTGCCGCTAAAGGTGTTGACCTGACCTCCAGTTCCCAGCACAACGGTGCCTTCCGAAACGGTGAACGGATTGAATCCGGCTGTTGGACCGTCACCGTTCGGGCCGATATTGAGTAGCGTATCTTGCAGGGCGGTTTGCGTTGCGACGCCTAGCGTCTGTTCGCCGGGATAGGTGAAGGCCAGCGTACCTGTGCCCTGTTTGACGAACCCACCGGCAACGGCTTGGACTCGGCCGGTCACGGTCACGTCGGCCGTATTGGCAAAAACAGCCGCCGTGCCGTTTGATTCTGTATTGAGCAGATAGCCGGGCAGTGACGCCGCCGCGCCGGCATGGATAAAGGTACCCGCACCGAGGCGCAAATCGGCGGGCGGCGGCGTGGCGAGGGCGAGCGTGCCGCCGCTGGAGACGGTTGTGCCCTGATAGGTGAGCGGCCCGGTCAGGGCCAGCGTGCTGGAACCGGTCTTGACCAATCCGCCTGTACCGCTGACGGGGCCGGACAGGGTCAGCGTGGTGCTGTCAAGCGGTGTAACGGTCGCGCCATACGTACCGCTCGTGATGGCGGCAGCGCTGGTGTGATCGGCTGAGGTGGTGAGCGTGGCGTTGTCGAGCGTCAGCGGAGCTTCCAACGAAGCGTCGGGGCCGAGTTGCAGCATAGCATCTGCGACGCGGGTACTGGCTATCGTGTTCGTCGCCATCAGCATCAGCGCACCTCCGCCTTGGACGGTGAGCGCACCTGTGCCGCTCAGGTTTTTAGCCAAAGTCAGCGAGGTGTCGGGCGCGATCCACGCCGTCGTTTCGGCCGGTACGGCGACCGGCACGGCAAGCGTCGGGTGGCCCGACGCCACTTCGATTGACGAAGGCATGGTGCCGTGATTGAAGCTGAGCGACGCCGTGCCGGTCACCTGCGGGGCGATCGGCGCATCAAACAGCAGGGCGCTCAGCGTAACCGGCAGGTCAAGCGTGATCGTGCGCGGTTGCGCGAAGCTGAGGTCAAAGCGGGCCGAGTGTCCCACGCCATTGGGCACGGTTTGCGGTGTCCAGTTTGCGTTTGCGCTCCAAACGCCGTCGGCATCGTTCGCCCACGCCACACTATTGGGATTGGCCGCGACGGTCAACGTGATGGCGCTGCCGGTATCGGTGAACTGATAGGTGAAGTCGCCATCCGGATTGCCGATGCGCAGAGCATTGGCACTGCCGGTGAGTGTGCCGTAGGTGAAGAGCGTAAAGGTGCCCGGTAGCGTGTCGCCGTTCACCCAGATTGTAAGGCGCGAGCCCAGTGCGAGGGTACCGGCAACCGCGAGGCGGTCGCTGCTGTTGGCTTCAGCGAGATCGACGGCCAGAACGGTATTGTCCCCAAACGTTGCGGTTGTGACGGCATCGGTCCGCACGTTGTTGAAACTGGGGTTAAGCGTGGCACCGCTGACGACCTGCACCGCGTTGTTGGGTAGCGAAGTGAGCGCAAGCGTGCCGACCTGAACGGTGATCGGTGCGTTGAACGCGTGGTCACCTGCGAGTGTCAAGATGCCGGTACCGGTCTTGGTGAAACCAGCGGCTACAGTGCTGCCGCTCTCCATGACGAGCGGCTGAGTGATGGTGACATTGTGGAGACGGGTATCAATCGTGATGCCGTCTGCGCCGAGGAATAGCTCATCGACGCCGAAGAGATAGTCATCCAGCGAAGGTGCGATCTGGGCGTTGACGGTGGTTAAGGTCGGCAAGCCGGCACAGTCGAAAACACCACCGTTGAGGACGACGCTTGCGGTGCCGATGCTGCCAACGGCGCGCGCGGTGACGGGGAGGATCAACCGGCCGCCATCGAGTCGCAGACTTGCAAGATTGTTCTGGTCGTCATTGATCCAGTTGAAGTAGTCACGGACCTCAAAAACGCCGCCCGGTCCGACAGTCACTGCGGCGCTGCCTTTGCGGTTGCCGGTGCTAATGGTATCGGCATATCCGGCCATTGACAGGAGACTGAGCGAAACGCTGCCGTTGGTGACCGTCAGGGTGCCAAGCCCGTTGACGCCGAGATTGAACCAGCCTTTGGCTGCATAGAGCGAACCGCCGTTGTCGATCAGGAGATCGGCGCGGCCGCCGGTGGCATTGACGATCGTGCTTTCGGCATCAAGCAGGTCGAGCCGCCCGCCCGCCACATGCACGGTCGATGTGCCGGCGTACGATCCGGCCATGAGGCGCATGCCGCCGGCGGTGAGCACTGCGCCGGGTTCGATGACCAGTTTGGATGTCTGGCCGACAGCGCTGTAGGTGGTCTGCAGGACATCGCGGTCGTTGCCGCGCAGGGTGTACGCCGCACCGGCGGCGAGGCGCGTAACACCCTGACGGAAATTGAAGCGGTAGGCGCTGTTGTTTTCATTTGCGCTGCCGGCCAAGATCAGTTCGCCTTCGCCCTGTTTGGTGAGGATGCCTGCACCGGTCCAATCTATGGGGCCGGTCAATGTCAGGTCTGTGCTGCCCAGATCAAGGACGCCGTTGGCCTGCACGTAGAGCGGGTTGGCGTATGTCGCGCTGCCGCCGCCAGTCATAAGGGCGGTGCCGCCCGCGAGGGTCAGCGGGCCGGATCCCAAAACATCCAGCGAGGGGATCGTCAGGGTACCGCCGTCAATGCGCACGCCGCCGGAGAAGGTGTTTGCTGCGGTAAGATGCAAAGTGCCGGCATTGCCTTTAATGATGCCGCCTGAGCCGGAAAGGACACCGGAAAGCGTCAGCGTATGCGAGGCCGGTGCGCCCATGTTGATAGGGGCGGCCAACTCAATGTCCAGCGCGACAGCATGGCTGCCGACATCGCTGACCAGATAGCCAGTGCCGAACTGGTCGCCGATAGTCAGCGTACCGTTGCCGGAAAGTGTGTAGGGTTGGCTGTTGTTGAAAGAGAAGCCGCCGATACGCGTATCGGTGTTGAGCGTAACAGTGGCGGGGGCGGTGATGGCGTCCCAGAACCGGGCGCGCGCTTCGGGCGCGTTGATCGGCGGCGTGGTCCAGTTGTCTGCGGTCTCCCAAGCGCCACCGGCGGGGTTACTCCACGCAGTTTCCGTGGTATTCACCATCAGGCGTAGCGTTACCGTTTTTGCGGCACGGTCCACGATGAAAGAGGAGGTCGTGCCGAACGCGCGGTTGGCGTGGGTCAAAAGGGTGATGTCCGGTGGCTCGCTTGCGTAAGTGAAGAGCACATAATCGCCGGGCAGGTTGAAGTCAAGGTCGGTGGGGCCGCGCTGCTTCAGGTACAGGTTGATCTTGCCGATGTAGCCGCCGATCGGGATGTGGATCGTGTCACAGGTCAGATCGTCGACCGAGACGTCTAGATCTAGTCGGCTGGTCGTCACGGCGTCGCCTAGACAGAGGCGCTGCGGCGCCAGATTCTGGCGGTGGCTACCACGGAAGCTCAAGGTTCTGCCGGGGGCGAGATAGATCTCTTCGAGGTCCGAAAGCATGCCGGGCGAAATGCGCAGCGAACCGTCCTCGACGCGCAGAGGACCATTGAACTCATTGGTCGGCCCGGAAAAGGTCAGAGAACCGGCGCCGCGTTTGGTCAGGCCGCCATCCCTCACGTCTAGGCTGAGCGAAGGATCACGCATGATCGGTTCCGTGATATTCACAGCGTTGTTCGATGTGTCAATGATCACGCCGCCCGCCATCATGTTGACCTGGTTCAAGCCACTCAGGAAGTTGCCAGAGCCGTTGCGGCACTCCAAAACGCCGCCGTTCAGATTGAGAATCGCAGTACCGGATGTGGTTGCGCGCGACATGCTGACCGAACTGAGCGTTGCGCTGCCCAGCGTGCCGTTACCGAGTGTGACGATGTTGGTGCGGAGCGTCCAACTTGTGCTCATCCAGTGGAAGGCATTGTTGACGACAAAGAGGCCGCGGCGGATGTCGATGTCGGCGCGCCCTAACTGACGGTCGCCCGCACCGGATTCACGTCCCAGTGAGAGCCGCTGCAACCAGACGGTCCCGCCGTCGAGTTCAAGGGTGAAGGGGCAGCGTGTGCCGGCATGTACCCAGGCGTTTTCCGTGCCGTTTGTGAAGATGCCGCCGTTGTTGATCACAATTGCGGTACGGTTGCCGGTCATATCGCCGAAGGTGTTGTCCGTGCCGGTGAGTTCAAAGCGACCGCCGTTGACGAGCAGGTCGAAACTTCCGGTACCATTCGGCACCCCAGTCATCTGTAGGGAGAGCCCGCCGAGTGCCACATCTGCGCCCGGCTCAACGATGATGGCGGATTGTTTGTTGGCGACATCGCCGATGCGGAAGACATTGCGATCATTGCTGAAGTTGACCAGATGAAATGTCGATCCCGATGCGAAACGCAACGTGCCTTCATTGAGCGCGAAACGACTGTAGAGGTTGGTCACCTGGGTTGACCCGGAGAAGAGCAGTTCATGGGAACCGGTCTTCTTGTAAGAGCGGGACGTGGTGCCAGTGTCATAATTCAGCGAGTCAGTCAACGTCATCGGACCATTTGCAGCGTTAAGTGTGCGGTCCGCCGTCGCCGTGATCAGCAAGGGCAGTGAGACGGTCTGTGAGACGGACGATTGGTTGACGAGGTCACCGTTAAGCGTGATGCGGTTGCCCGCGAGCGTAAAGCCAACCGCGTCAGGCAGAAAGGTGAGACCTGAGAACGCTGTGTCGGTAGCGAAATCATTGGTCGTGACGGGCTGCACGGTGCCGCCAAAACGCAGCGTGTCAGAGGCTGCGACTCCGCCTTCCGCCCAGTTTGCCGCCGTGGTCCAACGGGCGTCCGCCCCGGCACCGGTCCATGTTCTTTCCGCGCCTGAGACAGACGCGGCTGTTACCAAAGCCACACAGCAAGCAAGTGTGTGAAGTGTGTGTTCAATCCGTAGGGAAGCCATTTGGAGTCTCCTTTTTCGGTACGCCATGAGGATCAACTATTTCGGAGTATACGGGCTAACCTTCACCGCTTCAAGCTCGAATGTGCGCCTATAACTTACATCAAAGTTATCCTCATTTACATTCCCGTGCGAAACGCGGGCGGCGGGCTAACAGCTCGAATGTGCGTCTGCCGATTTTCTTTCTTTCTTTTCCTAACACGGACGGAGCCCGCGACCTAATTCGATTTAGGCAAGGATTTGTTTCACTTCGTCGCGGTGAAACAAAACTGGACTGTTTGTTTCACTTCGGCGTTCGGCGTTCGATGTCCGGCGTTCAGAAGCGGCGGTGCGATACGCCGCCTGGGCGAACGTCCTCGCCCGTGCCCACACCTTGAAAGGTGTGGGCGTATCAGCCCATTCAGCCGAGCATGCTAAAACGTACCCCGCGCGCATCGGGCAACCCCGCCGACACCGCCGGTTTTAAAGGCCGTCTCGATCAACGCGCCAACAAACGCACCGCCGTCGCGACCTATGCCCGAACCATGCCGGTGACCACACCTTGGAAGGTGTGGGCATATCAGTCCCTTCAGCCGAGCATGCTAAAACGTACCCCGCGCGCATCGGTCAACCACGCCGATACCGCCGGTTTTAAAGGCCCGTCTCGTTCAACGCGCCAACAAACGCACCGCCGTCGCGATCTATGCCCGAACCATGCCGGTGCCCACACCTTGAAAGGTGTGGGCATATCAGCCCCTTCAGCCGAGCATGCTAAAACGCACCCCGCGCGCATCGGGCAACCACGCCGACACCGCCGGTTTTAAAGGCCCGTCTCGATCAACGCGCCAACAAACGCACCGCCGTCGCGACCCATGCCCGAACCATGCCTGCGCCCACACCTTGAAAGGTGTGGGCGCAGGCAGCTCGGCAACCATTTATGAGAGCGTTTCTTTTGTGTACCAAACACCAGTGAAACACACCGCTCAAAAAGCTGTTTTGTCTAACTTCGATAATCTGTTGACTTGTCACCGTGCGCCGTGTTAACTTTCGCGCATCGAAAGGTGTGGGCGTCAGCGAAGCACAGGCGTGAGCACCACCACGGTGTGCGCGGGCTGATCCAGAAACGGGGGAACACTGATGAGTTACCATCCAACCATTTGGCGCACATGCCGGGTCTTGGCCAATGAGCGCAGACTCCGCTGCCTTGAGGTCGTGTTGCGCCAGCCGGGCCAGTCAGTCGGCGAGATCGCCAAGCAGGCCGCCGTTCCCGACGATCATGCCAGCCTGTGCTTGCGGGCGCTACAGGCGCGGGGACTCCTTAGCGCGAGACGGCAGAGCCGCTGGGTTCATTATTTTCCCTCGCCGGATCCGCTCGTGCCCGCGGCGGCGCACATTTTGGCGGTTGTCAGTCGGGCGATCCTCACGGAGAAATGGACAACTGACCGAATCATCCACAACCTGACCGCCTACACGCATCCGCGACGGTTGACCGTGCTGCATTGTCTTCTTATAAAGGGCAACCTCGCTACCCCCGTTCTAGCGCAGGAGACACACATTTCTCGGCAAGCATTGGCGCGGCATCTGAACAAGCTTTCCGAGCGGAAAATGATCGTCGACAAAGACGCGGTGTGGTCGCTCCACCCCGACCGCAATTTTTTCTTGGAGACGTTCTTGCAACTGATCGCGCGGCACGCGGACTTGTGATCGCGTGACACCGTAAACAAGAGTGGCACGTCATGAAAAAACGTCCCTCGTCTTGGCGCCTGATCAAGGGGCAATCAGATTGAGGGCTCACTCGCCGATCGGTACTGCCAAGGGACGGGCGTTTAGTACGAAAACCCCGTCTCGATCAATGCGCCAAAAAACGCACCGCCGTCGCGGCCCATGTCCGAACCACGCCCGTGCCCACACCTTGAAAGGTGTGGGCATATCAACCTTTTCATCCAGGTATGCCAGAACGCACCCCGCGCGTACCGGGCAACCACGCCGACACCACCGGTTTTAAAGGCTCGTCTCGAGCAACGCGCCAAAAAACGCACCGCCGTCGCGGCCCATGTCCGAACCATGCCCGTGCCCACACCTTGAAAGGTGTGGGCACAGGCAGCTCGGCAACCATTCACGAAACAAAATCAGCGCACGACTAATTACGATAGTTCCGCATGTGCCTATTCCAAACACCTGCCGTTCCAAACACCTGCCTCTTTATTGTTCAGAAGTGCGTTTGCCCCACCGCCGCATTTTGCTATCATGCGGTCAGTTGCAACGTTCATGGGAGGCTTGAAATGGGGAGCAGAGTTTGTTTTGCGGGTGTTTTCTTGGGTTTTATTTCAGCGGCACTCGTTCAGGCGGGTGAGGTGGTGGTCGCTCCGGACGGCCTGACGCCGCAGGCCGCGCTGGAGATGATTCGTGCGTCGAAGGCGAAGGGCAACAAAGAGGCTTGGACGGTGATCGTGAAGCCCGGCATCTACGCACTTGCAGAGACGCTTACGTTTACGCCCGCCGATTCCGGCACGCCGCAGGCACCGGTCACTTGGGTGGGCGAGGGTGAGGGCGCGACGATCTCCGGTGGTAGCGTGATCAAGGGATGGACCGCCGAGGCGGACGGTACATGGTCCGCGCCAATTCCAGCAGCGCCTGACGGGAAACCCGCCTATTTCGAACAGTTGTGGGTCAACGGGCGTCGCGCCGACCGTGCGCGCCTGCCAAATGGCGGCCAGGGGACGGCGAGTTATTTCAATATCGTGAAACCGAGTATCATCGTGGTGACGAACGCGGAGGGTAAGGTCTCGTATGTCGAGCGTGCTACGCTGACGAACGAGTCCGCCGCCGCGCTCGGCAAGATTCCGGCTGACGAGTTGCCGTACGCGCAGATGTACGTGGTGCATAAGTGGAGCACGGCGCGCCGTATCCTGCGCCGGTTCGACCCCGCCACGATGACGGTCGAGACCTGGTCGCCGCGAGACTGGCACGGCTGGGTGAAGTGGAACGAGCGCGAGACGCTTGTCGCCTTCGAGAACGTACGGAGCGCGTTCGATGCGCCGGGCGAGTGGTTTTATGACGTCAAGGCGGGCCGTGTGCGCTATCGGCCGCTGGAGGGTGAGACCATCGCGACGGCGGTTGTGATCGCGCCAAGCGCCAAGCTGAGCCAACTAGTCGCGTTCAAGGGTGATCCAGACAAGGGTGCGTTCGTGCATGACATCGCTTTCCGCAATCTGACATTCGCGTACAGCGATGTTCCGCAAACACCGGGGCTTCCCGCAAATGGCCCTACGGAAAGCTGGCAGCATCAGGCGTCCAGCGGATCGGACGGCCTCGTGACTGCCGAGGGCGCGCACCGCGTCACATTCGACACATGCACGATCGCGCATACGGGCAACTACGCGCTGCGCTTCAACGATGGCTGCGTCTCCAACCGGATTACAAACTGCACGATCGAGGATCTGGGCGCGGGCGGCATCTGGATGGGCGCCTCCGGTGGTTATGTCGCAAAAGGCGAGACGCTCAAGCGCCGGATCATCACAACGCTTGCGCCGCGTTCGACCGCATTCAACGTGATCGACAATTGCGTGATCCGCCGGGGCGGCCGCTTCGACCATGAAGGCACGGGCGTGGCGCTGACGCATGCGTCGGACACGAAAGTGACGCACTGTGAGATTTATGACTTTTACTACACGGGTGTTTCCGTGGGTTGGACATGGGGCTTTTATGGCAGTGTCGCGCAGCGCAATGAGATTGCTTTCAACAAGATCTATGATCTCGGCAAAGGCATCATGAGCGACATGGGCGGCGTCTACACGCTCGGCACGAGCTTTGGCACGACGGTACACGATAATGTGGTCCATGACGTGTGGTCCTACTCTTACGGCGGATGGGCGCTGTACACCGACGAAGGTTCCGAGGGCATCGTGATGGAGCGTAACCTGTGCTGGAACACGACGGACGGCGGTTTCCACCAGCACTACGGCGCGGGCTGTATCATCCGCAACAATATCTTCGCCTGGAACAGAAAACTCGGTGCCGTGCGCATGGCGCGTCAGGTGGTGCAGGACATCCCTTGCTCCTTGCATTTTGTGAACAACATTGTTGTCGTGCGCGAAGGACCGCTCGTCGGACGCGGACCGCGCGGCGTGGGCGGCATCTGGGCCGCTAATCTCTGGTACGACTACACCGGCAAGCCGGAACTCGACGGTCTTGCGTGGGATGCGTGGCAGGCGTGCGGCAAGGAGGTCGGCGGCATGTACGCTGATCCGCTCTTCGAGAACGCCGAAGCGTGCGACTTCCGCCTCAAGCCCGAATCTCCCGCGTTTGCGCTTGGTTTCAAGGCGTGGGATTACACGCAGGCAGGAACGAGAACGCCGAACGCCGAACGCTGAACTTCCAACCATGAAACATGAAACGTCATGAAACCTGAAATCAAAAACCCAACTTATGCTATCATGCCGTCGTGAAGGATGTTGAACACTCTTTGATTCGAGAGCGCGGCACGTCTGGCCGTATGCTCCGTCATGCAAGCCGTCTCGTGGCGCTGGTGTCCGGGTTGAGCATCGTGTGTGTGCATGCAGCCGATCAGCCGCAGTGGGGCGAGCGCTATTCGCGTAACATGGTCTCTGCCGAGCGCGGTTTGCCGGATTCATTCGATCTTGAAAGCGGCCGCAACGTGCGCTGGATCGCTGAGATCGGTACCGAGACCCATGCCACGGCGATTGTGGCTGGCGGACGCGTCTACATCGGCACCAACAACGGACGGCCGCGTGATCCGCGTCACACCGGTGATCGCGGTGTGTTGATGTGTTTTGACGAGCGCACCGGCAAGTTCCTCTGGCAGTTGGTTGTGCCGAAAATCACCACCAGCATCTATTGGGATTGGACCGGCAGCGGCGTCTGCTCGCCGCCTACGGTCGAGGGCGACCGCGTCTATGTGGTCAGCAGCCGTGGCGAGGTGTTGTGTCTCGATGCCGCCGGCATGGCAAACGGCAACGACGGACCGTTCATGGACGAAGCCAGCTACAGTGTGCCTGCCGGCAAGCCGCCGATTCCGCCTACCGCGAATGATGCCGATATCCTGTGGTGCTATGACATGATCGCGGAACTCAACGTGCGCCAACACGACGCGGCTCACTGTTCGCCGTTGCTGCACGGACGGTTTCTGTACGCCAACACCTCGAATGGCGTGGATGACACGCACCGCCATATCGCCTCGCCCGATGCGCCCTGCCTGATCGTGCTCGATAAAGAGACAGGTAAACTCGTGGCGCGTGATGACGAGCACATCGGACCGGATATCTTTCATTGTACGTGGGCCTCGCCCGCCCTGACCACGGTCAATGGTCGTACGCTGATTATCTACGCCGCGCCGAACGGTGTGGTCTACGCCTTCGAGCCAGTGACTGAGGTGACCGACCACGTGCAGAAGCTGAAAAAAGTGTGGTGGTTCGACTGCGATCCATCTGCTCCCAAGGAGCAAGTCCACCGGTATGTCGCCAACCGCAAGGAGAGTCCCAGCACGATCCACGCGATGCCGGTTCTGGCTGACGGCCGGCTCTACGTGGCCGGCGGCGGCGACATCTGGTGGGGCAAGCGCGAGGCGTGGCTGCTCTGCCTCGATCCCGCCGCAGGCAACGGCGATATCACTGCCACCGCCCGCATCTGGTCCTATCCGCTGTTGCGCCATACGCTCTCGACGCCTGCGGTTTGGAACGGCTTGGCGTTCGCCGCCGACATGGGGCGCACGATTCACTGTGTCGATGCGAAGACCGGACGCGCCTGCTGGACGCATGAGATTCAGGGAGAAATGTGGGCCTCGCCGTTGGTCGCGGACGGCAAGGTTTACATCGGCACCCGTCGCGGCGAGTTCACGATCCTCGCTGCCGCGCGCGAGAAAAAGGTGCTCTCCACCGTCATGCTGGACGGACCGATCAGCGGCTCGCCCACCGCTGCCAACGGTACGCTCTACGTGCCTACTCAGCGGCGTCTTTATGCGCTGAGTCGCACGCGTGAACCGTGAGCCGCACGCTGGGGGCGTCGGGCGCGGGCACAGCGTAGCGGCGCGCCACACGGTAGCCGGGCACCCAAATAACCTCATCGTCGCAGACAATCAGCGGAACGGTGTCGCGCTGTACCTCAGGCAGTTTGGCGTCGACATAGAGATCCTGAATTTTTTTTGAGCCGTTCATGTTGGTCGGCGCGATGCGGTCGCCCGGCTGACGCGCACGTACGGTCAAGGCGCGTTCCTCCAGCGCGGCCGCGCTCAGCGTGCAGGCGGCCGGGAAATGTCCGACGCCATTAGCCAAACTAAAGATGCCGGTATCGTGGGTCGCGGTGATCTCGAACGCGCCCCAGCGGAGCGGCTGCACGGTGGGAACCGTCAGCACAGCGGGTAGGGGGGCGGCGCACTCGGACGGCTGCTGCTGAAAAGAGAGGCGGCAGTTGCGGCACTCGACAACGGTCGCTCCGCGCAAGGTGGTGCGCCAATCGCCGGATTCGCGGCAAAGCGTCAGCAGGCGCTGTACCGTGCTGAAGCCCGCCGCATCAGAGGACGCATGGCGATAAAGCCAGAGGCGCAAAATGCGGCGTTGCAAGGCCAGCGGTTCGCGCAACAGGTCATCGACTGGCAATGCACCATCATCGGCGGCGAGCGCGGCGAACCGCTGTCGGGCGAGCGTATCCAGCAAGGCGTCATCCTCGCGCAGGGTTTCGGCCGACTGGCAAAGGCGCGCGCGCAAGTCGGCGGACCAGGTGGTCTCAAGATACGGCAGCACGACGTGGCGCACCGCGTTGCGCGGAATCGCGGGGTCGCGGTTCGAGGCATCTTCGCACCACGTCAGACCGCGTTCGCGCAACCAAGCGCGCAGAGCCGCGCCGGAGATCGCGAGCAACGGACGGATCATGCGGCAGCCGTCGAGATACGTATGCGGGCGCAGACCGGCGAGACCTGCGGCACCGGCACCGCGAGCCAGGCGCATCAGCAAAGTTTCGGCCACGTCGTCGGCATGGTGGCCGGTGGCGAGCGCGTTCAGCGCACACTCCTCGTAGGCGTGGCGGAAGAAATCCAGACGCGCATCGCGCGCGGCCATTTCAAGCGAGCGCCCATCCGCCGGACGCTCGGCAAGCGCCACACGGCGACTCACGAACGGCAGTCCGGCGTCGGCGGCGAGCGCCTCGACAAAACGCGCCTCCTCATCCGCCTCCGCGCGCAGTCCGTGATTCAGGTGCAGGACAGTCGGCGCGATACCGCGCGCCCGGCACTCCGGAAGCAACAGATGAAGGAGAGCCACAGAGTCGGCACCACCAGAGACCGCAATACCCAGACGCGTGACCGCATGCAGCAACTGATGGCGCGCGATCATCTCAGCCACCGCCTCGTCGAGGCAGCGGTGATCCGTGATGTAACCGGTGAAGCGGGATGAATCTACAGCCATGCGCATAGGATAGTTGATATACCGCCCGCGCTCAACAGGGGAGTTGGTTTAGGAGCGGGTCTCTTCGTCCCAGTACTCAGTTGAGAAGCGGAACCTAAAAGTGTGGGCAAGGTCGCCGCTTTGTACGGTGGTTTCGCCGAAAGGCGAGTATCCGTAATGGGCGCGGATGTTGCCGGAACCATCAACATATCCGGTGATGTTTGCGTTTCCGTCATAACACGGGAAAAACGTGCCGTCAGGCCGGTCGAGATTCCGCTGCGCGGTTTGGTTCTCAAGGGAGCAAAAACCCCGTAGCATGGGCGTCCCGCCCATGAAACACGGGCAAGATGCCCGTGCCACACTCTTTTGTAAGGCACGCTGTTGCGGGCGAGGGCGCCCGACTCTCAGCTCTCCTTTCCACCAGAAACGCATTGTCTTCGTACCCCCCGTCACTGACCGATTTCGAGCCGAAAATCGAGGAGCCGAAAATCGAGCCGAAAATCGATCATTTTTCCCACTTGTCAAGCCAGTGGGGAAAGCGTACACTACTCCCCATCGTGATGCAACCGAAAGGTGTTTCGCAACGGTCATTGACCAGAGACACCGGTTGCTGGCTCCGGCGTTTAGCCGGGTATAAACCGACACGAGAAGAAGTGAGTTGGCAATCGCCGCATCGCTTGCGAGGCGGCGAGCCTATGAGTATTATAGCATCTGACAGACCCTGTGAGGTCTGTTCGATGGTAGGTCAAATGGACCTACCTCTCCACCAAGGTGGATTGTGGTTTTCTTCGCACCTCGCCCCTGAAGGCGAGATGTTTCAAAAAGCCTGGTCTATCTACACTGAGTCGTTCGCTGATTTTGAGCGCCGCTCGTTGTTTGAACATCTGAAGGTGATGCGCCAGCCGCGCTACCGCTTCTCCGCCATTCTGCGCGGCCAAGAGGTGGTGGGCGTGCTCGGCATGTGGGCGCTGCCCGGTTTCTGCTTTATCGAGCATGTGGCGATTGGTGCCGCGTTCCGGTCGGCAGGTCTCGGCCAGCAGGCGTTACGCGCGGTGCAGTGCCATGTAGGCGGTCCCGTCGTGCTCGACGTGGAGCCGTTTGGCACTGACCTCTATGCGGCGCGCCGTGTCTCCTTTTACCAACGTCTGGGGTTCCACTACTGTGGACGTTCCGTGACCTTGCCGCCCTACGTGGGCAAGGCGACCGAGCCGTCCAATCTGATGGCGTGGCCGCTGGCATTAGATGAGACGTCGCGCGTGCGGGTCGTCGAGACGATCGAACGCGAGATCTATGGGCTCCACCCGCTCATTCCGCGCCGCCGCGCGGTTTGAACCAACGCGGCTTTGCTCAAAATCCGTACGCCCAACTGCCGTTTTTAGGTTTACTTGCAGGTGTCGTGGCACGGGCATCTTGCCCGTGTTTCATGGGCGGGACGCCCATGCCACGAGGGAGCAAGAGCCTCGTTCGTTTAGCCTAAAACAGCAGTTGAGTTTGCTAGGGGGTCGCCGTCTCACTCACTCTGCGTAGACTTCGAGTTCGCTGAGTTGCGCGGCGTTGGGGTAGGCGGGGTTGGCATTGGCGCTGAACACGAAGCGCACGGTGTCGGTCTGCACCGGATCGAAGGTGACGTTGACCGACTTGCCGTCGCGGTTTTTGTCGGTCTTGTAGACGGTCGTGTATGCGTCTCCCTTTTTGACCTGGATCTCGAACGCCGTGGCATAGCCGTTGGGATCGGCAAAATGCGCGATAACGCGACGCACGGCGGCGGGCTTGGCGAGTTTGATCTCGGCCCAGTGCGGCATCGGCGTGAGCGCGGAGTGCCAGCGGGTGGCGGGGAAGTCGGAGTGCGTGCTGCGTTTGCCGTCGTTGAGGCGCGCGGTGCATCCGGCGTTGCCGGGCAGTTCGCTGTCGGATGAGGCCTTGGCACCGCGCGAAGCGAGCGCCAGATTGTCGACCGGCAGCGGCTCGGGGACAGTGGGCTTGACTCCAAGTGCAGCCCGGCGTTCGTCGTCGGAAACCCACTCGGTCATCCGGTTCTCGTAGATCACGGGGCCGCCCCATTTGCCGGTGGTGATGAGGTCGATGTCGCCATCGCCATCAATGTCAACCGGCACGATGTTGAGGCCGGCGCTGACGCCCTCGTCGTAAGTGACCACATGCTTGCGAAAGACCGGATTCGGGCCGGGAGTGAAACGGTAGTAGAACACGCACAGTTTACCGAAGGCATCGGGGTCGCCGCCGTTGTGGGCCATGAAACGCTTGCCAACGATGACTTCCTTGTTGCCGTCGTTGTCGATGTCGGCGAACGCCAGATAGTGCGGTTGCGTCCAGGTGTCGTCGATCAGATGCTGACGCCAAGAGATGGTGCCGGATGCATCGCGCTGCTGCTCGTACCAGAAGATGCCGTGCTTGTGGGCCGCACTGGTGATGAGATCGTTCAGTCCGTCTTTGTTGACGTCGAAGACGATGATGTTGGCGGTGTGCTCGACCTTGCCGTCTTTGCCGCCCAAGGCGATGGGATGCTTCTTCCATGTGTCCTTGCGGATGTCTTTCGGGGCCTCGTACCAAACGTTGGGCCGGATCACGTCGGGGCGTCCGTCGCCGTTGATATCGCCGACGCCGGTACCGAATGTTGTCTTGTCCATGGAGATCGTGTGGCGCACGTAGCCGGGCTGGCCGTTGGTCAGCGTGCCCGGTTCGTACCAGACGGTCACATGCGTGTCAGGCAGAAACTCCAGCGCCTTGCCGTCGCCGTCGATATCGACCAGCGTGCCGGTTTCGTGGTTGCCCAGCGGGTCAATGACATGCTCGGGCCACAGCTCTTTGGAACTGCCCAGTGTGTTTTCGTACCAGTAGGAGGTTTTCGAAAACCAGCAGGCCGCCAGAATGTCGGGCTTGCCGTCCTTGTTGACATCGACGACTAGGTTGCAGAAGTCATCGGCGTAGCCTTTGCCATCCTCTCCGACGTTGCTGGAAACGGTGCGGATGCGCACGGCCTTCCAGTCGGGGGCGAGGTAGAGGTAGGGGCCGGCGGCGATGTCGAGTTTGCCGTCGCCGTTGAAATCGGCCACGCAGCAGGCTTCTGAGCGGTAGGTGCCGATGCGGCGCGGCACAAAGGTCAGGGGCGTGAGTAGGGAGCCGGGCGCTTTGTCCGGCACGTCCACAGGGGTGTGCAGTGCGATGACTTTGAGAGACTTGAGCGCCTCGGTTTTAAGCGCGGGATCGTCCAGCATCGGTGTGAGCGCGGCGACCGCCTCGGGGGTGGGCACGGTGCGCCAAG
>DAOTMQ010000048.1:0-19039 GCA_035450385.1 Kiritimatiellia bacterium
CGCGGCGTGACAGCGGAAACAGCGGAAACGATGTTACGAATCTGACACACACCCGCTGTCAACGGGCACAAGTTTACACTGGCACAAGAATGTGACGCGTGTTACTTTACTCTTTTCGCGAAAGGAGCATGCTCAAGGACACACATTCTGACATTACGGCTGAAATCGTCGTGCCGCAGACCCTCAAGCTGGAACTCCCGCCGGGAGGCTTCCAGCTTGAGAAGGGTGGCGTGTTGCCTGAAATCGAAGTGACGTTCGAGCGTTGCGGCGCGATCACTGCCGCCAACGACAACGTGGTCTTTGTCTGCCACGCGCTCACCGGTGATGCTCATGTTGTCGGCGTGCGGCCGGGCGAGACCCAACCCTCGGGGTGGTGGGAAGGCATGGTCGGTCCCGGAAAAGGAATCGACACCCAACGCTATCAGGTTGTCTGCGCCAACATTCTCGGCGGCTGCAAAGGCACGACCGGCCCCTCTTCGATCAATCCGGAAACCGGCAAGCCCTACGGTTCGGCCTTCCCAAAAATTACGGTGGGCGACATTGTCGAGGTGCACCGCCTCTGCCTGCGGCAGCTCGGCATCACACGGCTCGTGGCGGTGATCGGCGGCAGCTTCGGCGGCATGCAGGTGCTCGAATGGCTGATCCGCTATCCCGGCGAAATTGACAAAGGGATTGTGGTCGCCTCGGCCGCCAGCCTCAACTCGCAGGCGCTCGCTTTCGATATCGTCGGCCGCCACGCGATCGTCGCCGATCCCAACTGGAACGCGGGAGACTACTACGACCGCGAGAGCCTGCCCAGCATGGGGCTCTCCAGTGCGCGCAAGCTGGCCCACATTACTTATCTTTCGCAACAGCTCATGAAGGCCAAGTTCGGCCGCGACAAGCGTCCAGAGTGGCTGGCCGCCGACCCAGACTTTCGCGATGCCATCGACCGCAACTTCGGCACCTTCTTCCAAGTCGAGAGCTACTTGCAGCACCAAGGCGAGAAGTTCATCCAGCGCTTTGACGCCAACTCCTATCTGCATATCACGCTGGCCATGGATGAGTACGACATCGAGGAGAGCTACGGCAGCCTCGACGCCGCCTTTGAGAAGGTCGACGCGCGTGTGCTGATCGTCTCGCTGAGCGGCGACTGGCTCTTCACGCCCGATCAGTCGGAAGAGATCGTGACCGCGCTGGTGCGCCAGAAAAAACGGGTCTCGTATTGCCATCTTGAGACCACGGCGGGCCACGATGCCTTCCTGACCCACGTCGAGGAGTTGAAGCGCGTGATGCGCGCGTTTCTGCCGCCCGACGACGCACCGGAATGCGGTGTGATTCGCCAATGGCAGTTGCGCCACTATCAGAAGGTGATCGACCTGATCCCGCCGGGCAGTCGTGTACTGGACCTCGGCTGCGGCAACGGCTCGCTGCTCAACATCCTGAACCAACGCCGGAACTGCAGTGGTAATGGCGTCGAGATCGACCTCCACCAGGTCATCAATGCCATCGGTCTGGGCTGCGACATCCTGCTCGAAGACATCGACGACGGCTTGTCCATGATCCCGGACAACAGCTTCGATATCGTCGTGCTCAGTGAAACGTTGCAGACAATCAAGCGGCCACGCGAGCTGTTGCACCAGATCCTGCGCGTCGCCCCCGAAGCGGTGATCTCCTTCCCGAACTTCGCCTGCCTCGAGGTGCGGCGTGAATTGCTTGTGAAAGGGCGCATGCCCAAGGGCAAGCAGCTCCCCTTCGAATGGTACAATACGCCTAACATCCATCTCTTCACCCTCAAGGATTTCCGCGAATTATGCCGCAAGGACAACATCCGCATCCTGGATCTGATCTGCCAGGGCCGCGGCTTCGCCGAGCGCGCATTGTTAGCGCTGGGCTGGAAAAACCTCGGTGCGTCGAAGGTGATCGTACGCATCGGAAGAGACGACTAGGAGCCCATCATGCAAAAATGGCTAGAACAGAACCTCAACCCGCTGGCTGAAGCACTCTCGCCCTGCAAGAACTGCCCGATCGCCAACACCGAGCGCGACGTCAACCTGCCCGGCACCGGTGCGGTGATCGGCGTGCTGGACGCCCTGCTGGCCGTGCTCTATCCCGGCTGCCACGGACAGACGCCGATCGCGCATGACGCCTGCGGTAGCCACATCAAGGACACGCTGAGCGACATCGCGTTGCGGCTATACGACCAAGCCCACCGCGCCTTTGAATACGCCTGCAAGCGGACCAAATGCGAAGATTGCCGCGATTGCGAGGCCAAGGCACGTCAAGCCGTGGCGGCGCTTCTGGGCGGCCTGCCCGCCATCCGCGACATGCTGGAAGAGGATATCCAAGCGGCGTACGAAGGCGACCCCGCCGCCGTTTCGACCATGGAGGTCGTGATGAGCTACCCCGGCCTTTACGCGATTACCGTGCACCGGATCGCCCACGCGCTCTACCGGGAGGGCGTGCCGCTGATCCCGCGCGTGATGAGCGAGCACGCGCACTCGCGCACCGGCATCGACATTCATCCCGGAGCCACTATCGGCCCGGGTTTCTTCATCGATCACGGTACCGGCGTCGTGATCGGCGAAACCTGCCGCATCGGTAGGCGCGTCAAGCTTTATCAGGGCGTCACGCTCGGCGCACTCAGCTTTGCCAAGGACGAAGCCACCGGCATGCTTGTCAAGGGCACCAAGCGCCACCCCGATGTCGGGGACAATGTGGTGATCTATGCCGGTGCCACTATTTTGGGCGGCGATACCGTCATCGGGCACGACGCGGTGATCGGCGGTAACGTCTGGCTGATCCACTCGGTGCCGCCCGGCTCCAAGGTCTATAACCAGACCCCGAAACCAATGGTCCGTCCCGTCCGCGATGATTCTTGTGTCTGATCCCCGTACAGACAATCGGTTGATGACAAGGATGTGCGAAGATCATGCGTTCCTGGTGAAAGGGAGAGCAGAGGGTCGGGGGCGCGGGCGTCCTCGCCCGCAACAGCGTGTCTTGTAAAAGGCTAACGCGTACATGTGCTCGGTTTTATTTTTGACAGGATTGACAGGATTGACAAGTATGTCTGCTCCAAAACCATTCGCCCCGTCTGAAATCCAGCGCCGCCTGCGACGGTTGCACGCCGCGCTGCGGCGGCAGCGGCTCGACGCCCTGCTGGTAACCACCCCAATCAACCGCTTCTACTTCACCGGACTGGAGGCCTCGAATGGCGTGCTGCTGAGCGAGCGCGGTGCGCCGCCTGCGTTCTACACCGATTTCCGCTACCTCACCATGGCGCGGCGTATGGCACCGTGGCTCCCCACGCACCTGATCTGGAAGCCCGCGCTGGAACCGGAGGTCGTAGCAGGGCTGGGACACAGTTGGTGTCGTGTCGGTTATGAAGGGGCTATGCCCGCCGCGCGCTTCCTGAAATTGCAAGCCGCCCTGCCGGATGTCGAATGGGTCGACGCCACCGCGCTGATCCAAAGTCTGCGCGCCATCAAATCGCCGGAAGAACAGCACCGCATGCGCGCCGCGATCGCGGCGAACGACCGTCTTTTCGAGAAAACCCTGCAACAGACCACTCCCGGCATGAGTGAATGGGAGATCAGCGCGATCGTGCGTCGCGAGGCTGAACGGCTGGGGCAGGGCGAGTCCTTCCCCGCCATCGCCTGCGTGGGACGCAATGCCGCCGAGTGCCACCACCAGCCGGACGACACCGTGCTGCGCCGCGGCCAGCCGCTGCTGGTGGATTTGGGGCTGAAACTGGACCACGTCTGCGCGGACATGACCCGCTGCGTGTCGTTTGGAACGCCGACGCCGCTCTGGCGCGAGATCTATCAGGTCGTACTGGCCGCCAATCGCGCGGCGATACGCGCAATCCGTCCCGGCGTGCCGTGCAAGGCCATTGATGCCGCGGCACGCGATATGATCAAGCAGGCTGGATACGGCGCTTACTTTGGGCACAGCCTAGGACACGGGCTCGGGCTGGAAGTGCATGAATCGCCCAGCTTCAGCACAGAGTGTACGACCGAACTCGCTCCCGGCATGGTACTTACGGTCGAGCCCGGCATCTATCTGCCGGGACGGCTGGGCATCCGCATTGAAGACGTGATCCTCGTCACCAAGAACGGCTGCGAGGTGCTCACCCGCACGCCGCGCGAACTTCCACGCTGCGTGCGGATTTAGGATTTGAAATTTAGGATTTAGGATTTTAGTCCGCCGAAGTGGAAAAACTCCTAACTCCTAAATCCTACCTACTAACTCCGCGCAGAGCGCAGCTAGGGCATCGAGATCCTCAGCCGCAGGAAGCGGCGCGGAGCGTCGGTCACTGGTATATCGTGGCGGAAGGTGTACCAGAGCCATGTGCCGTGATCTTCGGGAGGGAGCGGCATCGAAACGCCTAGCTCTGTCCAATCCTGAACCAGCAGATCGTCGCACGCCTCGACGGTGAAGATCACGTCGGTGGCCAGCGGGTTCTTGCGGTAGGAGAGCGTCAGGTACCCCGCCGTGACCCCGCCAGTCATGGCTAACCCAACATCGGGCCACATCGGATCAAGCGCCATGGCGTACTCCAGCCAGTTCACCAGACCATCGCCGTCTGGATCGGCGGTCATGCCGATGATCGTCTCATTGGTAA
Source organism: Kiritimatiellia bacterium (assembly GCA_035450385.1). Classification (GTDB taxonomy): domain Bacteria; phylum Verrucomicrobiota; class Kiritimatiellia; order RFP12; family UBA1067; genus DUPH01. The sequence goes on from DAOTMQ010000048.1 coordinate 4,604, forward strand.
CGCCGGAGCCGAAATTATCGAGCTGCCAGGCCGTGTACCCGCCGGTTGGCGCATAGGTCCCGGTGATCTCGATGTCATCCAGGCAAACTCCCTTGCCCCATCTGGCCACGCCATCAAACGCGATGACATACGCGGGCGAGGGCGAAGGCAGCGACACCACCACGTTGCTCCATGCCGGCACGGAGGTCTTGATCGTGAGGATCGGCGTCCACACATCTTCAGCGGCGTTGGTCTTGACCAACACGCGCACCTCATCCCGGCCTTTATCGGGTGCCATGCACAGCCAGAATGAGAGCTGCGGATCGGTCATGTTCTCACCCATGTCCAAGGTAGGCGAGATCAATCTTACCTGTTGTGCGGATGTGGACATCGACCGCAGGTACAGGTTGCGGGTTCCGCTGTGTGCACCGGACGGCGTACCAGACGGGCTGCCGTTCCCGACGTACCACTTCAAAGAACTGCTGGCGGTCATATTCACTTGTGACCATCCAAGCGGCAACTCGGAGCTGCCCTCAAAATCTTCAACCAAGGGCAGGCGCCGGAAGTTGGTCACGGCAAGCGAGAAGGCGTTGGTGCTCGCCAACCCCATGGCGTCAACCACGCGGATTGTCACCGCCTTTTGTCCCGCTGCTGTCGGCACGCCGTCCAGCACACCATCTGCGGCCAGCGACAATCCCGGAGGCAACGTCCCGGAGACAAGCTCCCAGGTGTACGGCTCGACGCCGCCGACAGCTTGCAACGTTTGCGCGTACGCCACGCCGAGATTGGCACCCGGCAACACCTCGAGCGTTGTGATGATCGGCGCAAGGGAGCCGTCCGTCACGCGCACATTGTCGATACACACACCATGACCGAAGCGCGAAGTGCCTTCGAAGGCCAAGAAGTAGTTCGTAGAGGGATCGGGCAGGTCCAGTGAACACAGGGTCCATTCAGGCACGTTGTTCGTGTAGGTAGCCAGCAGCGTCCAGTCTGCCGCTACGGAAGATTTGACATACACACGCAACTCATCCTGCTGCGTTGATACGCCGTCATACAATTCGCGCATGCAGTGCCAGAACTCCAGCCGCGGCGTGGCAGGCGCCGCCCCCAGATTGATACCGTTTTTCGTCACCAGGCGGGTCACCTGGTCGGTCTTTTGATCATCCCACAGCACGGCGTTGTAGGCACCCTCGTACGCCTGCTCGGGCAGATGGATGGTGTCACCATTACCGCCACCATTCTGGAAGGCCCAGAGCAGCGTGTTGGTCATGGTCTGCTGTATCCACCGCTGCGGCGTCATACCGCCAGTTTCAAAGCCTTCACTGAACAGCGCCACACGCGGCATCGCGACTTCAAGGGTAAAGGTTTTCACGAGCGGCGGTACGGCATCGCCGACATCCGTGAGAACCACATTGAACGCGCGGGTTTCCAAGTTTGAGGCGATTCCGCTGATGACGCCATTGGTACTCAGCGAAAGCCCTTGCGGCAACTCCGCCCCCGCCTCCAATTCGAAGGAGTACGGCCCGATCCCGCCTTCCGCGCTCAAGGCATACTGGTACGGCTCTCTGGCGAATGCGTCGGGCAGTTGGTCGGGGGTCTGCCAAGCAAGCGGGTAGTACGCCTCCTCGACGCGGACATCGTCGATCTGGACGCCGTAACCGTTGCGTGCGACGCCCTCGAAGCAGAGATAGTAGGTGGACGAGGGGTTCGGTAAAGTGATCGTCTGCTGCCGCCACCGGTTAACGGCTGACAGATACGTCTTCAACAGGGTCCATTCATCCTCATGCGCACTCTTGTAGTAGACGCGCAGATGATCCTGAAACACACTCTTCGGGGCCATAGCGTGCCAGAAACTAAGCTGCGGGAGCCTGACATCCGCCGGGAACACGATACGCGGCGAGATCAGGCGAGTCACACACGGTCCAAAATTGTCCGTGACCAAGACCGCGCTGTTGGTGCCGCGGAAGGCGCTCGGCGGATGGGCGGTACCGTTACGGTACGTCCAGCGCAGGGAGTTTGTCACAAATTCTTGCTGCCAGCCGGACAAGAAACTGGCGGGTGGTTCTTCGAACGTTTCAAGAACCGGTGTCTGCCAAGCAGGGAGGATGGAAAGATGGAAAGTGTTGGTGTCGGCCTGGCCACCGGCATCGGTCACCGTGATATCAAACTGGACGGTCTGCTCGGTATCGGGCATGCCGCTGAGCACCCCGGTCTCGCTCAGGAAGAGCCAAGGCGGCAGGGACGAGCCCTCCAAAACACCCCAAACGAACGGTGTGCCGTATCCCGTCGCGCCCAGCTTAAGCTCGTACGGCGTCCCGATCCGGCCCGTCGGCAACTGCGACGGCGTTGCAATATCCGGCGGGTCCACCTGAAAGACAAACGTCATGACCGGACCGCTGGCGCTAAACCGCTCGGCCTTAATCCGTGAACGGGTGCCATCCCACCAACGTGCGCTAGGCACCGTCTGGTCGGAAAAGCGGTTTTGATAGCCGGATGCGGGATTGCCTTCGTAGTACAGGTCTTGCGCGTCGCCGCTGTTCGCGTTGTATTGGAAATGCCATTCCCCGTCAGCCTGCATCAGCGTACACTCGTAGTTCAGGTGCCTAGTGTTGTATTCCAGACTTTGGTTGTCGCGGTCTCCCAGTTCGTCGATATGCCAGATCGCGATGCCGGAGCCCGGGATGAGGGCATCACGTCCCTCCTGCTGGCGGTTCTCGAAGAGGTAGTATTCGGTATCCACACCCGGCTTGACGACGCGATAAAACTTGTTGAAGCCGGGCTCGCCAAGCGTGGCGGTCAAGGATGCTGAGACGTATTTCCGCCATGAGACCTCCTCGATTTCAGCCCAGCCCGAGGCGTACTTGAGGTACGCGCAGACCTGAACCGGATTAGGGCCGTGTCCGCCCGAGTTCATCAGGCAGAACCCACCGGCGCCCCCTCTTGAATCATAATCATAGTCATAGAGGTCTGGATACCCGCACAGCATGTGGCCGTTTTCATGGCAGAAGGTACCGAGTTCCAGCGTCTCCCCAATGTCGGTGATCTGGTATCTGTAGATTTTTTTACCGTCGCCGAGCTCTTGCGGCCCCACCCTATACAAACTCCATGAATGAGGCCACAGACCCTGCGACCACACGCCACCGTTGCCACCGGCGTAAAAGACATTACATGCGACAAGCTCACCGTCGTCTTCCACCGATAGTGACTCGAAGGTAGGCAGGATTTCGGTTTGGTAATTGGGCTGCGCCCTTAAAATCGCGATGGCGTCCCTGATCAGGATATTGGCTTGTTCGCCAGCACCCTTGGAGGTGTCACAATAAAAGCTGTGCGGCCTTTCCATGCGGACGTACGCGGTGACCACGTTGGTATAGGTCAACAATCCGCCGGACACATCGTAGTAATACTCCTTGACCGAGCCGTTGTTGCCGTATCCGGTGTAGCCGTCGCCATTGCAGAATTCGTGGACATCCTCGCGCGGCACGATCGCCTCTGCGTCAGGAAAGTCGATCAGCAGACAGAGCCCGACCTTGGTGCCGGTCGTGGTGAAACCGGGCGGAGCCATCACCGAGATACCTCCGGCCGCCTGTGCGCGCAACAGTTGCAACTGGCCCTTGCGCTCCTGCCAACGACGCCGGATCTGCATACCGGCGTCCCAGCGCTCGAACCGCTGCCGCGCCTGCTCGGCGGCGGCAACGGGAGTAATGCGCAGGTGCTGCGGCAGTCCGTTCAGGGCCGGATCGTCACGACCGACCAGCAGGCCGGTCGAGATCAACTCGGTTTCGTCCGCCGACAGCCGCGCATAGGTGTACGCCTTGGTTGCCTCGTCCCATACGATCGTATAGCCCCGATGCTCGAAGACCGCGCGGAACTCGTCGCCCTCGCCCCACACCTCGATCTGCCTGCCGTCGGGCTGCGTGAATCGGAAGGTTTTGGCAAAGGGCGCAGCCGACGCGCAGGCAGCGGCCAACGCCCCGATACACAGGACAGCTAAAACTCTGTGTTGCATCTGTGCCATAACACTCCGGGAGAAGAGGGCGGCTGACGCCGAACGCCAGCCGCGCCCGTACTATTTTCTCAGCCGCACGCGGAAGAAGCCCTGCGCCGGGTCAATGTCTGACGCCGCCGCCTCGATCTGGCTGGTCAGGCTCTGAACGCCGTCCAAACTCACTGTACCGCTCTGCACCACCCGCCACTGCGGATTTGCCAGACTTGGCGTGTACAGCAACTCGTAGATTACCACCTCAGGCGTGAGGCTCTGCGTCGTTGCGTCAGCACTTCTCTCAACCCCGACCGACCATGTCACTTCGGGCAGACCGCTAGCGAACGAGAGGTCGATCAGCCCCAGACTCAGCTTGTCGGCCGGGTTAAGCCCCAGAGCCACCTTGGCGCCGTCGGTAAACCCGTCGGCGGCGGTCGAGGCCGAATTCGCGTCCGACCCCAGCAACAGTTCGTGCAGATCGCCCAGTCCATCGCCGTCCTGATCCGTCGTGCCCAGCGCGAGCATCTCGAAGAAACCAGGGGTTGGGCCCGAGAACGCGCTGGAAGCCGGATTGTACCCGGGGGCGCCCGCCGCGCCGGCGGGTGCCGGCCCAATATAACCGGGGAAGCCACCCGCCTGTTCGTACTCCCAAGCGTCCGGTATCCAGTCTTGATCGGTGTCAGCATCCTCGATCACGATGTCCACCTGCGGCGCAGTCGCGCCGTAGTACACTTCCACAGGACGCGCCGTGTAAGGCCGTTCCACGTCAGCGCCATAGTAGTTCGCGTAGCCCCACGACTCCCACGGGTCGCGCACGCCGTTCTGGTTGTGGTCGATGTAGGCGCACAGGTAGTAAGGTCCGACCGCGCTGCTCGGCCGCAACCCGTAGAGACGCGCGTTGACAACCGGTGCCGCGAGCGTTGTGAGCGCTGCGAGATCGGTTCCGTCCAGCGTGTACTCCGCATCCGGCAGCCCCGTGAACGCGGCCGTGCGGTACACCTGGACCTTGACACGGCCACCCAGCATGCCCGTGGCCGGCCCGTAGTACTTAACGCGCGCTTCCACCGAACCATATCCGGAGGACTGCATCGGTGCCTTCGTGCTCAGACGGAAGGGCCTCGGAACCGACCAGCCGCCGCTAATATCGCTGAACTTGGCGTTCATGGCGGTCACGCGCCAGTAATACACCGTGTCGTCCGCCAGGAAGATCTGACCGTTCTGCCCCGGCAGACGCGAATTCGCGTAAATCGGTGCCTCCCAGACGAACTCGCCGTTCTCATTACGCGGGGGCACGGGCATCGGACCGGACGAATATATCACCTGCGTGCCCGCCGAGTTACGACAGACCTGGAGCGCGAACACCGGATACTTGGTTTCGGTGCCGACCGGCAGCCGCCACCTGAAGGTCGGCCGCGCCGAGTACACACGCGCACCGCCGATCGGGGCAACATTCACGGCTTGGGCCCGCGTCTCGTCGAACGTGTTGGTGAAGGACGCAATCGCGCCATTCGTGGGCGTGGCCTCATTGCCCACGAACACCTCGTATGACGCATTCACGGGGTTCACAGGGCCATTGACCAGGCCCCAGTCCAAGGCGAGGCCGCCCTGCGCCCAAAAAGAGCCTTCATGCAGCCACGCGCCCGCGCGGAGCACCCCATCGAAGACATCGCGGGAATAGGTTTTATTGCTGTTTATGCTGGTCCGGCGGATACGCACGCGCTGTTCAGGCGCACCACCTTGTCCGCTGTCACCCTCGCCTTCGCCGGCCACAGTCCCCCTGAAGACGTCCTCGGAGCGCACGCCCGAGGGGATCGCCATCCGCACGTATCCCTGCATATAATCGGTCAGTTCAATGGTGACCTCGTTACGGTCCCAGCCGATCCGCGTCGCGGCAGGATGCGACATTCCGCAAGGCTCGCCTGGGTCCCATACGCCGTTGTTATTGCCGTCCAGGAAAGCGAAGAAGTAGTTGTCGCCCTCACGGAGATAACCGGTCGTCGCGGCCCCGAGGAAGAGACGTTTCGGCCAGTTCTCTAGCGGACGGTAGGCATAGTTCAAGACCCCCCACCACTGCCCGCCATCAAGGGCCACTTCCGCAAAGGCCGCCAAATCCAGCGTGTAAGCGCCGGTGACATAGTTGATCGTGCCGACTGCTCGACCGGCGCCTAACAACAGGCCCTCCCGATCAGACAGGCCCACATTCCTGATGCCGTTGGTCCAAACATTCGCGAACACCAGTCCGATGGATCCGGGCTGCACGCTCCCCGGCGCCAGAGTGCCGGAGATCGTGCGCGGTCTCCACTCGCCGAGCGATATCGAACCTGCGGCGAGCGACGCCGAATCTTCGGCACCTGTTCCCGGCGAGATGAGGAAGGTGGCGTCGGGGTGCCCATCCAGTGCGACATTCCCGAAGGCCTGAATCACGACGGGCGCCTCGTCCCTAAGCCCGCTGTAGCGCACCAGCACCTCGACGACGGGGGTCGGGAACTCGTAACGCGACAGCCCCAACTGCCCCGCCAGCCCCGTCTTTACGACGCTCGTATGCTGGTCGGGACGCACATCGTTCCGTGCAGCCGAATAGCGGGCCTCCGCCCAGTTCGACCAACCGTCTTCGTCATTGTCCAAGTGCGCGTCATAGACCCCCGCCGAGACCTTGTCGATCGGGAACTGATTCTCCCACGCATCCTCCATGAAGTCATGGTCCGAGAATATCTCGCCCAGGTAGAGCGATCCTTTCTTCAGGAAGTAATCCGAAACCGTTTGCGTGGTGCTGAACAGGCGCGGACTGACCACGGGGCCCCCGTCGGAGCTAGAGATCAGATACTCGGCATAGTTGCTGAGTCCGTCGCCGTCCGGATCACCGTACGTGCCATTCTCTCCTGTTCTGTCGTTCGGATTCAGGCCGTACAACTGCTCCCACCAATCGGGCATGCCGTCCCCGTCGGAATCCGCGACCTGAGGCGGGCCACTCGGCGATCCCAGCGTATCACCGGGACGGTAGCCCGCAGCCAGATCACGCAAATAGCGCTCGCCGTTGGTCATGCCGGTACCGAGCGGATCGCCGTACCAGCCATCCGGGCCGTCGCCGCTGGTTTTATCCAACCCGTAGAGATCCTCCCACCAATCGGGCAGGCCGTCGTTGTCGGTATCGACAGAGGCGTCCGCCCAGTTGCTGCTGGCACCCTGATCATCCCACATCTCGTCTGTCTGCTTGGCCCAGGCCATACCCAGCGGCAGCAGGTCGCTCTTCATCTCGGTGCCTCCCGGCGGCGTCGAGACATACCACACCGAGTGGGGGTCGTTGCTGAACGGGAAGCGGTTGTCCTCCGACACGCCGCCCGTGCTGTTGGTCGTCCAATAGACCGAGCTGAGTCCCTTGCCGGACGGATCGGAGAGGTGGTCAACGCCGTTCTCGATCCACGGGATATATGAGTATTCCGTATAGACCTGGCTCTTCAGTTCGCTGTACAGGTCGTTCCACCACGGCACGGGCACGCCGCCGCCCGGCTTGTTGATCGTCACACTGGGGCTGGTGAACCCACGCGGCGCAGTCGCAACATGCGCCACATCAGCAGCGCTGAAGAGGTTGTCGAACGTATAGTGGTAGAGCAGCTCCGGCATCAACTGCCGCGGGTTGCCGGCCACGCGCGAATAGCCTTGACCGCTCTGCCGTGCGACCGCCTCGCGGTTGCTAAGGAGATCAGCCTTGAGATAGCGCTTGCGATAATCAGCCTGAATCTCTGCGGTAGCACGGGCACCGTCCCAGATCCGGACCTCGTCCACATAACCCTGATAGAAGCTGGAATACGCATCCCATGAGAGCATGGCCGGATTATCATTGGCCGCACCAACAACGATAGTGCTTGGCGTCACCACCTGATGGGTGGTTTGCGTGGTACCACCGGGCTCAGGATCGATTGCAAAACTGACCGTACCGTTGGCCGGCATCAGGTCCGTATCGACAACATCCTCCTCTTGGCCGTTGATCAGCAACGTGAAGCGTCCCGTACTACCATCCATGCGGGCCGCGATATGCACCCACTCGTTGAGTTTGAGAGAGCGGCCTTCGGCAATGACCATGCCGGTTTCGTCATCGTGCATGCCGGCGTTGTCGAAGCGGGCGAAAACACGCCCGGAGCCGCCTTGGATGCCGATCTGGAAGTTACGGCGGACAAACGCCGACGGTGTGCCGAGATCCGACTGCGTATAGACGATAGGCCGCTCGATCAGCACCTGCGTTTCGTCCTTGAGGGCTTCCGGTTTGGCCCACAGCTCCACCGTGAAGCTCAGCAACGACCACGGACCGTAGCTGAACCCGGTAAGCGTCTGCGCAGCCGACTGGACACCGTCCAGCCACAGCGCTTGGCGACGGAAAGGATCGTCGTGATCCTGAGGATCCGATTTGCCGCTGGGGCCCTGTAGCAGTTCGGCCTTGTCGGAGACGCCGTCGTTGTCCGTGTCGAACCCTTCCGTCATCTCAAAGTCGAACATCTGGTAGTCGATTGACAGCGGCCGCGTGCCAGGCCAGAAGAACATGCGCGGGGCACTGGCAGAAGCACCATACGGCCCGTAGAAGCGCACGGTCAGGCTCTCTGGACTAAAGGTGCCTGGCTCTGGGAAGAAACCGAGGTCGGTCATCCAGAGTGGCGTGGGATCGGTATTGGAGTGTTCTGGCACAGCCGTATTGGCCAAGAGCATCTCTTCGAAGTTGTTCAAGCCATCGGCGTCCGGATCAGCATACGGCATGCCAGCCAGCCACGGATAGGTCATAAAGTCCATGGGCAGGCCGGCCCCCCAGTCATTGCCTATGGGTAGCGAACCGTAGTCGATGGTCCAGCCACCGTCCTTGATGTACGCCCGGCCGACGCGGTCGTCCAGACCGCTGCCCAGAACACCCGCACCGAGAATCGGGTTGAGGCCGTGGAACATCTCATAGTAGTCGTCCATGCCGTCCAAGTCGGTGTCGTGATCACGCGGGTCTGTGCAGACATACCGGTTGGCATGGCCCACCGGCAGCAATATCCAGAGTTGCGGTCTCTTGTCTCCCCACGGGTAGCGGGCGACGTCCCACGTGTTGCTGACCAGCGTGAAGAGGCTGGAAGGATGGAACGTGTCGTCAATCGGCACGCCGACCTGAGCCATCCCCGACCTTGAATTGGCGGCGGTGAGGTCGTTGGTCGGAACGTCATAGCGGAAGTGACGCACCGCTTGGACGTAGTATTCCTGATAGTTCAGAAGGCCGTCCTTGTCCCAGTCCTCGTCGGCGTCGGCGACGGTGCCGTCCATACCGTCGGGGAACGTTTCGTCGGGGGAGAATTCAGCCTCAAAGGCATCGGGCAGACCGTCCAGATCGGTATCCACCGAGCAGGGATTCAGCCCGCCGCCGACGATACAGGTCGAGCCGTCATCGGTCGGCGCACCGTACATGAAGGCGCGCTCGGCGTTGTCGTTCAGCTTGTCGCCGTCGGTGTCTTTCGCCCACGGATCGGTCGGCCAGAACTTATTGATCCAGCTCGCGTCGATGTCAGGGCGGGTGATGGTGACCGTTGCCAGACCTGCGCCGTAGAGCGCCGGATTCGCATAGCCGACCACCGAGTCCGTGCCCGCGAATTCACGCTGGACGGAGAGTCCGTCGCCCACCGGATCCTCGGGCAGGTCCAAATCGTCATCGCCGTCTTCGGCCGACCACGGCGAGATACCCATCTCATGGGTGCCGGGACAGCACGCAACATAGAGTTCCCAGCCGTCCGGCACGCCGTCCGCCAGTGCCTCGGAGGCATCCGTGTCCGGTGTGAGCGGATGGGTCGACCAGCGCGCCCAGTCGGCCGTCTTCTCGGCGACCCTATGGGATCCGCCGATGCTCTCACCCGCTCCGGCAAGGCGCAGTTCGGACATGAACTTCATCAGCAGGTATTCGTCGAGCGACGTGAAGGGACGCGTGTTGGCCGCATCGCTTTCAACCCAGACGCCGAAGCGCTCGAAGCCCGGCGCACTGCTGATCTCAGCCCAGCCCTCCGGCGCGGGATGGTTGCGCGCATGGTCCGGCATACGCCCGACCGAGCCGCCCCAAGCCGTGCGCGGATCGAAGCCAAACTCGTGATAGACCTGGAAGTGCAGGATGAGCGCGTTGACCGGGACCGCCTCAATATCGCCGTCCAGATTCACGCCCGTAACCGGGCGGCCCACGGCGATCGGCGTGGTTTCGTTCGTGGAGCCGTAACGGTACCATGTCGTCAGGTTGCCGTTGGCGTCCTCCAGATAGGTCTTGCCATCCAGCGCGGTCACCAGCTCGCGCTTCACCACCGAGATGGCCATGTAGTCGCCGTCCGGATTGTTGTAGATGGGATTAAGCGCGTCACGGGCATTGGTCGGATCAAGACCGCGCATGATCTCCCAGCCGTCGCATATACCGTCGCCATCGGTATCCCAGTGGATCGGGTTGGTACCGATGGTCATCTCTTCGAAGTCGGTGAGCCCGTCGCCATCAAGGTCACGCTCCTCGATCTTATCGGTCGCCGCAACGAGCGGGTCGAACTTCAGATAGATATCCGTCCACGGGATCTCTATGCCGGTCGCAATATCCAACGGATTGTAACGCACGCCGCTGATCTGGTTCACCAGCGAGTTGTACCAGAAGAAATACTCCCAACCGTCCGGATAGCCGTCGCCGTCCGTATCCTCCTTGGTGGGGTCGGTCGGGCGTTCAGCACCCTTGGTCGCCGGCTGCGTCTGCGGGCCGATCAGCTCGCCGGCTGCCTCCTCCTGAGGCGACATATCATCGTCCGAACCGTAATCGATCCGGTTCAGGCCGGGGTGGTAGCCGCGCACTTCCAAATAGGCCGTGAAGGGCCGTCCGACGGTCCCGAACACATTCCCCATGCCACCGATAATGCCGCCCTCGTCACCTGCCGCACCCGGCAGGAAGTCGTTATCGCCGTTGTAGTCGGCCGCGTTCTTCATATCGCCGCCGACCAACTCGGGCAGACCGTAATAGTTGGCGATGAGGTCGGGGATACCGTCATTGCTGATATCGCCACAGTTATCGGCGGGGCGCCACTCGCGGCTGAAGATGGCTTGCACGGCGATTGTCGCGGTTGCTGCCGGCGCAGAGCCTTCTCCTCCTCCGCTGCCGCCGCCACCGGTATTGCTCTCGGGCAGGGAGATGATCACGGTCGGCTCCGCGACGGAAGCAAGCGCCTGAGGAGCCCCCGCAAACGCCTCCGCGGAGCCGTACCACACGTACACAAAGCTGTCGTACTGCATCAGCGGTCCGGTCGGCTGACCCGGGGGGGTCGTGTTGCCGGGGAGGCCCGTCGCCCGGGCGATGTAGTTTGTGACTCGGTAGGCGACAATGTCGCCAGCGCTGTTAGTTGACGTCTTATAGGGCACCGCCACAAGCTCGGCCGAGATAGCCTTCGGGTCATAGCGGAAGTGGTAGACATCGTTCTGGATATAGCCAGAAGCCGCATCCGGCGAGATGATCATGCCGTAGCCGAGGCCCGGCGCACTGGCGTATGTGCCGCCGAGGATCGGCCCGATCGGCGAGACGTTGACCTGCTTGGCCGGGTCCACACGGATCTTGAAGTAGACCTCATCGAACCCGCCGTCCTTGTCTTCGGCGGTCACATGAATGGTCTTTTCGCCGAAGCCGGAGTAGCTGTGAGTGATGGTGCCGCTCTTGCCGTACCTAACGTCGAACGAACCGTCATCCCAATACCATGTGACGCACATGTTGGTGCCGATCCAGTCCGGTCTCACGTCTTCGATGTTCCAGGAGAAGGCATGGTCGGTATCTTGAGCGATGAACAAGACCGGATCTCCCTGAAGGTCCGATCCCCTCGGCGACTTAATCACCGGATCCTCGTTCAGGATGCGCACGGTGGCGGGGACGAGGCTGTCGCCATAGAAATCCACTGCGCCAGGCGTCGCGATCACAACAGGCGAGATCGTAAACCCTTCGTTCAATGATCGTTCGGTACCGTCTTTGGTGCTGATAAAGACCCGCCGCCAGGTCTCACCGGGGAGGAAGCGCACCGTGTTTGTACTTAGAGTCAGGGTGCCGTTGACCGTCGAATTAATGGGCGCCACATCCAGCCTCACTATCACGGCATTCGTGAATTCCGCCGTGAGATAGACATCGACGACGCCCTGATCGAAGGCGCTCGCCTCGGAGATGAAGGGGGTCGCCTCAACGCGGACCGTGGGCGCTTCGGTCACATTGACCCAGAACGTTACCTCCCCTGATACGCCACCGTCCTTGTCTTCAGCATAGACAGTGACAAGCTGAAGGCCGGTCTCCGTGAAGGTGTGATTGATCGAACCGACGGCGTACCCGTTTCGATTGGAGTAGGCCAGCGCTTCAACAAAACCACCGCCGAAGTCCCAGTAGGTTTTGATCGGATTGAGGTCAGCGTTGACGTCCGCGACCTCAAAGGTGAAGGTCTTGGACACCGAAATCGGCATCAAGAAGCTGTTGGTGATCTGGTTGACATACCGGCCTAAAATGCGCGTGATGGAGGGCGGCACGTTCTGGATGGGCACAGCGCGCTCGTTCACATCGAAGATCTCCGACGCGAGCGCATTGGTGATGACCGGCTTGAAGGTAAGGTAGCCCATGCTGCTGAGGGCATCGCCGTCCAGAATCCTGAACCCCAAGAAAGCGGGGGTGTTCGTCGCGCCCCGAGAGATCTTGACCGGCCCCAAACTGTTGAATAACACGTTGCTCTGGTCGGGGGGGTCGATCTCCAGCCAGACGTCGAGGTTCTCGTGATAGCCGCTTGACAGCCTGAATGAAACCGAGCCGGTGCCATTGGTCTCGTCAAAGTTGGGCAGACTGAGCACCGGTTCGATATAAGGTCTGGGCGTGGCGGCGAGGGCGTTCACCTTGAAGGTGACAGAGGATGATTGGCCATCCTTGTCCCTAGCGCGCACCAAGACGTTGTAGACGCGGGCCTGCTGGTACATGTGGGTGACCGTGCCTGTGACACCGTTTCTCGTGACCGGGGTGGTGCCATCATCGAAGTCCCAGGTAATGGTCATGCCGGTGGCCATGTCGGCCGCGACATCCCGGACATCCCAGGTGAACGGGATCTCCTGCATGGTGAGCACGGTTCTTTCCGATTCGTCGGGCTCCGTGATGGTCGGTGCCGCATTGTTGATCTTGATCTTCGCCACGGACGGGGCGTTGGGGAAGTGGTTGCTGGCGACTGGATCGAGGATCACCGGCGTGATGGTGACCCCATCCACACTCGTCGGGTAGGTACCGTCGGCGGCGGCAAAGAAGATCTGGGCCGACTGGGTCGCGTTGCTGGGAATCACGACGGTGTTGCCGGGCAGGTTCTGAAACACGATGTTGCTGGCGTTGGGCGAGAGTTCCAGCCGCACCTCGATGTCCTCGTCATAAGGCTCGGAGAGCGTGACCCACAGCCGGTTGGTCGCTTGGTCCGATTCTGTGAACGTTACGTAGCCGGCCCCGTCCGGCACCAGCGAGTTGTCGAGGGCGACACCCACCGTCGGCGGCGGGGCCGGGGTCACGGTGACCTGCTTGGTGATGTAGTTGGTGACGCCGGGCGTGATCGTTTGCGAACGACTGAGATAGATGAGCGCCACGCCATTGCTCTTGCCGTAAATGCTGAAAGTGCTCGCGCTCGTGCCCGGCAACAGCGGCACTTCTTTCGAGGGCTGCCCCGGCTCCTGCCCGACGATCTGCGCGATATTGGTATTGCCTGACCACACGTAGAGCGGCACGTTGTTGGAGACCGTCTGGCCCGTCGAGGTCTGCACTCGGCAGTTCGGCAGTGTGGTCGTCGCCGGAACCTCCCACGTCCCGTCATCGAACTCGACCGTTTGCAGGCGGATGTTGGCTTTGGCGAGTGTAGGGTCGGCAATGTGCGCCGTGTCCTGATGGATGCGCCAGACGGCGTTGCTGTTGGAGGACGACATGGTGCGGATCCGCCAGAGATGGTCATTCGCGAACTGGTAACTGCCACCCGGGTCTGAGGAGCCCGCGTAGCCGAACAGCGTCATCGGCAGCGCCATGTCACCGGGTTGCACCTCGTATTCGAACTCGAGGAAGACCGCCCCTGTTGGTGCCGAGCCCGCTCGGCCCATCTCCCTGAGTTTGGCGTACACCGACGTCCCGCGTCCGGTCACGATCTGTATCATGAGCGGGTTGACCACTTCATCGACTTCCTGATTGCCTAACCCATAGACACCGGGGACGTACTCTTTGACGAACGTCTCGTTGAGGCGAAACAGAGTGATGCGGAATTTAACCGGTTCGCCGGGCGTTCTGATCGGCGCCCCATATCCGCCTAGCGGCTCTTTTTGGACGCTCCAGATGTCTCCGTAATAACTTTGCGCCAGGGCTGTCGAGGCAACCATCAACATCCCGCAGGCCGCGAACGGAACCGACAGCCTTTTCAACACATTTTTCATGCAGCTCATGTTCATGCGTATTCTCCTGATTCTCAACGTAA
>DAOTMQ010000049.1:0-18928 GCA_035450385.1 Kiritimatiellia bacterium
TCAGCGAAGTCTGTCTCGAACTCCGCTACGTCTTGTGCCACGTATTCGCCGCTGTAAAGATCGCGCACACATCCGGCGCGCGGTAGGCGCACTTTCCTACGACCGCCTTCCTTGACGCTCACCGCAACCATCTGCCGGTTGGCCCATACCACATCATCGGTTTCGATGTAGGTGTGTACGCCAGCCCCCTCGACGATGGCGCGCATCAGACGCGCCGGCAACAGCGGCGCGGTGGAGAAGACCGAGGTCCACCCCTCGCCAGCTTTGACGACCAACCCCGGACGCCCGTCTGACAACGTGCCCAACACCTGCGCACCGGCATCGTCTGCGTAGCAGATCGGCGCATTGGACACGCCGGAGCCGTATGTGGTTCCGGCCAGTTCTTTCGTCCACGGGTGACCGCCCGTCACGTTCACGGTGTACGGTGCCGCCGCGCGATCCAGCCGCAACCGGATGCCGGTCAACGCCTCCATGCCCGACTCATCAAACCGTCCCTCGCGGTAGAGGCCCGGCACCGCCACGAAAACCAACACGCGGCCATCCCGCTTCAACGCATCAATCGCGCGCCGGTCCTGCTCGGTCGGTGCGAAACTGGTCATGATGAAAAACACCTTGTGGTCGCGCAGTCGCGGCAAATCGGACGCGAGGTAATGCCCGACCGGTGCACCGATCCGCGACAGCGCGGGAAGCTGGCCGACTAATAACGGCGCGCCCAGCGCTTTGTCGCCGACACGCATCCAGCAGAGACTGCGTTCGTCCACAATCATCGCCACCTCATCCGCCGGTGTGCGGTCGAGCGCCTGAATCTCCGAGGCGTTGCGCACCAGTCGCGCGATACGGTCCATCAGCATCGGATCACCGTACACGTTACTGCCGACATCGAACCACCATTGCGCCGTGCCGTTGACCATCACGTTCGCCAGCTCTTTCTCCTGCTGCACGATGTCGCCCGCCACGTCAGCCGCCTTGCCCCACGTTCCCGGTGCACCGGGTACCAGCGAGGTGCGGATGTCATTTTCGTCGAACCAGAGCTTGCCGCTCAATGTGACGCTGCCGAGCAACGACATGAAATGGCTGGTCCCCTCACCGCCAAACTGTCGGAAAGCGTAGCTGGTTGGACTGGTCAGGAAATCAATGTCGCGCGACACCAGCACTTTCGCCAGCGCCAAGTGTCCGGCATTCTGCTGCCGCTGCTCGCCGCAGAGTTGCAAGAGATACCCGTAGAAAGCCCCGACAACTTTCTTGCGGTGGGTGAAGCCTTTCACCGCACGCGCAAAGGTGCAGATGGTGTCCGCCACAAGATCGGAGTTGTACAGATAGAAGTCGATCACCGCCTGCTCCTTGGCCGGATCTCTGAGCGAACCGATTTCAGCGTGCTCCCGTTGTGCGCGGGGCGGGATGACAGCGGTGTCGAACGAGACCGCAGGGTCTTGCCACGCTTCGCGCAAGGCGGCGTCCTTCCGATACTTCGCGCGCAGCCAGTCGCGGAAACGACGGGTATTCACCGGCGAGAAATCCACCCAATGTCTTTCGTTGCCGCCCCACATCATCCACTCTTCGGTCGTACCCGATGCGAGATGATACCCGATCACGCGGTCGGCATACGGTGAGGCTTCGACATGTTTGATCAGACGGCGCAGACCCTCGATGGTGTCGCGCCGCCACTGTTCAGAGGCCCAGCTTGGCGCGAACTTGCCGCCCGAATGGATGAACGGCACGTAGCGCCCGTCGCCGGGGTCCATCAGCACGATGTCGTCAGGATGTCGTTCGCTCCACCACCGCGGCGCGTGCAGGTAGAGGCGCGGAAAGAAATAGGCATCGGGGTTTTCGGCCAGCAACATCATGGCGCGCTCATCAAGTTGCGAGAAGTCATAAGTGTCGGGCGCAGTCCACGCGGTACGCGCAAGCCCGTAGCCGGATTCAGTCGGCGTGGCCGAGAAGGTGTAGAGCGTGATGCCCGCGCGGGTGAAATCGCGGAACACAGCCGAGGACGGATGATAAGTCGCCCACGCCATACCGTTGTGCGGTTTACCGTTGATGAAGAGCGTGGGCACACCGTTGTGCGGCTTAACCCGCGCGTTACAGCGTCCCGGTCGACGCGGCACCACTGTTACGGCGGCGACCGCATCATCAGCCGCGCTCCCATCCAAACAAATCCGGGCATCGCCCAGATGCAGCGCCACGGCCTGCTCACCGCCCATCGCGTATAGCGGCGTGCTGACCGTCGTCGCCACCCGCACCGCTTCGCCGACACCGACCTGCTTGAGCGCACGCGGCAACGTAAGCGGCGCGCGGCCCACCTCTTGATTGCCGCGACGGAAGACCAGGCACGCCTCTTCTTCGGACACCGGTCGATCAAGCGTAAAGGCAAACGCCACATCGAACGGCTCTCCAGCCTTGATCTTTGTCGGCACCTGAAAATCGGACACGCGGGCAGTCGGACGATTGGCGCTGACCGTTTCAATCGCCGCGACCCGCAGCGCGTAGGTCTGCCCCGTCTTGACATTAAAGGCAATCAGCGCCAGCGAGGTGATTGGAAGATCAAACACCCCGTCAGCGTCTTTCGACCACGGCGCGACCCGCCATTCGGGCCACGGGAACTCGACCCATTGCCACTCGCCCGCCGCCGCGAGAGGCACCCGCTGCGCGGTCCATTCGGAGTTGCGGGCGTCGCGCGCTTTCATGGCCAGCTCGAAGGCCGCCCCTTCGTTCTTGACGTACACGCGCAGCGCATCGAAACGCCGAGCGATTCTGCACGTCAGGAAAATATCATTGAACGCCGTCCCGGGGTTCGGCACGAACCGCCAGCGCAAGGCTGTAGGCGTGTCCGTCTGCGTCAACTCGCTGACAGCGAACTCCCGAGTCAGCCGCGCCGCGTCACGCGCAGTCGACCAGACATTTGTCGACCCACCATCAAAAAGCAGCTCGGACTCCAACGCTATCGCCGCACCTGCCGTCGCAACCGCCAGCACCACGACCGCGCACCGCACGATGACGCGCATTGCTCCCTTACTTTTTTTCATGTCCGCCCCCTACTGCTCACTACCGTAAAACGCAGCCTTTTGAAAATCACCGCGCAGATCCGAATTGTCCGAGCTCTTGACTCCCTACACGACTTCTGTCCGCAAGGCCGGATCGAGGAGATCGCGCAGTTCGTCCGCCACATGGTTAAAAGCGAGTACCAGCGCGAAGATCGCCAGCGTGACAAAGGTCATCTCCCACCACACGCCCTGCCAGAGCCGCAGACGCGCGTTGTTGATCATGATGCCCCACGACGGCTCTCCCTGCACGCCGATACCCAGAAAACTGATAAAGACCTCTGTCGCCACCGATGCAGGGAACCGCACCGAGAATGCGATCAGGATGATGTGCGCCACATTCGGCAGGATGTGGCGGAACATGATGCGCGCATGACCGTACCCCAACACTTCGGCGGCCTGCACGTAAGCGCGGTGGCGGTGCTTGATGACCTCGCCGCGCACATTGCGGCAGACACTCACCCAGGTGGTCAGGCCGATCCCGAGATAGACGCCGGCCAACCCCTGCCCCACCACCATCGCAATCGCGAGAATAAAGAGCAAGCCCGGCATCGAAGCGACCGTTGCACACAACCAGACCACGATGCTGTCCACGCGCCCGCCAAAGTAGCCGCCCAAGCAGCCCAGCAACACGCCCAAGGGAATCGCGATCAACGAAGTGATGATGCCGACGTGAAACGCGATGCGCGTCCCCTGCACCAGACGTTGCAGCACGTCGCGCCCGAGATTGTCGCTGCCCAGCAGATAGAGCGGCTCGCCCGCCGGACGGGAACGGACCGCCGCGAGCCGCACAAAGGCCGGCGGCACATAGCGCGACTGCTCGCGCACGGTGTTGTAGGTCGGCGTGCGGTCGTTCAGGCGCGCCGCCCGGTAGACCACCTCGCCGTACAGCGCGGCTGCGGCATACACCAAGATCACGATCAGACACAAGCGCGTATCCCACCGCTTCCATAGGCGGCGCATGATGCTGGGTCTATTTTTCGCGTTTGTCGTCATCCCAACCTCACACGCGGATCCAGCCATGCGTAGCAGACGTCCGTCGCCATATTCACGATCTGGTAGAGCAACGCCCCGAGGATCACGACCGCGCGCACCACCGCCATGTCAGACGAGTGAATCGCGTTCAGGCTCACACTGCCCAACCCCGGAATGCCGAAAAAGCTTTCGAGCATCAAACTGCCGGTAAACAGAAACGGCACCGACAGGCTGACGTACGTCACGATCGGAATCAGGCTGTTGCGCAACACATGGCGAAACATAATCCGATGGCCGCTCAAGCCCTTGGCCTGCGCCGTGCGCACATACGGCTTAAAGATCTCGTCAAGAATCGCCGCCCGGTAAAAGCGCACATCGCGGCCCAGCCCGCTGACGATGCCGATCAAAACGGGTAGCACCAGATACGCCGCCGACTCGAAGCCCCAGATCGGAAAGAGCCGCATCTTGAAGGCCAGCAGAAATTGGCCGGCCAACACCCAGACCACATAGTTGACGCTCATCAACACTGTCGAGAGGATCAACACCGCGCGGTCCGTCACGCTGCCGCGCCACGCCGCGCAGAGCAGCGCCAGCATCACGGCGATGACCGTGCCGCCGATCAGGATCGGGATCGTCAAGGCCAGCGAAGGTCCCACGCCCTCGCGTAGCACCTGCGCCACCGGCAGGCGGTACTCGATCGACTGCCCGAGGTCGCCGCGCGCCAGAGAGGTCAGATAGTGGACGAACTGGGAATCGAACAGACCGCGATTCCCCTTTTCAAGGCGCACACGCGATGCGGTCACGCCCTCGACGTCAAGTGTCACCGCCGTCCATCCCTCGCGCACGGCGAACGTCATCGGCGCGGGGCCATCGACCAACGCTTCGTCGGTGGTGCCGGTCGCGCTCTCGCGCAGACCGATCAGCACGCGACCGGCGTTCACCCGGTAGAGTCCCGCCGGCAGCGCGTAGGTCAGCGGCAACCGCAAGAGGCCGGATTCAGGGTGGCGCGTGAGTGTCTCACGCGGCGTATCGCCCAGCGCCCGGATCCGCGACCATCGGCCCATCAGCAGCGGGCGGTCATAGCCGTGGTGCGCGTCAAACGCGGCCAGCGACTCGGATGACGCATTCTTGCCGAGCACCACTTCCGCCGGCGAACCGCCCACGACATGAAAAAGCACAAAGGTCAGGACCAGGACGCCGAACGTGGTCGGGATCATCTCCAGCAATCGTTTGACAATATATCGCTTCAACGACGATTCCGTTTCCGCGCGGCCTTTTGCGCTTTCTTTGTGGACTGAACCTGCTCAGCTACCAATGTGCGCACAGAAGGGTGGGTCATGCGGCGGTTGCATTCAAGCAGAGCCGGGTACAGGTGCGGATCGGCACTGCCGCTGTTCCGCTGAACCGTGCGCATGATCGTCACTTCCAGACGTCCGTCATCACGCATT
Organism: Kiritimatiellia bacterium; assembly: GCA_035450385.1. Lineage (GTDB taxonomy): Bacteria > Verrucomicrobiota > Kiritimatiellia > RFP12 > UBA1067 > DUPH01. The sequence goes on from DAOTMQ010000049.1 coordinate 5,462, forward strand.
CCGGTCTGTACCGCATAGTCCAGCGTGCCGAGCCCGTTGGGCAGTGCCCAGTGCATCGATGCCGGCACGACCGGCAACTGCGTGAACCCCTCCGGCAGCACAATCCGGCAGAGCAATTCCGTGGTGCCGTTCATCCCGATGAAGAGCGGCTGATCGCGGGTGTCGGCGCGTAGCGGGAAGAGTACGCCCGCCACTTCCGGAATCAACAGCGTCAACACGCCCTTCTCAACCGCTGCGTAGTCACGCGCCGTCGCCGTAAAGGTCAAGTAGCCGGGATAGGCCGCCGTCTCAACGATCAGGTCGGACGCCGGTTCCGCCGATTTGGCCAGCGCGCCAACAAGCTCCAGGTGATGACGCCGGAAATCTTCGGGCAGCATCTCGCGGTAACGCTTGCGGAACGGCCCCGCCTGCGTGCCGTAAAACCAGTTCGTGACCGTGATCCGCGCACAGCCTTGCGCGTCCAGCTCAATCGTCCACGCATCGCGGCGGCGATTTTTCAGGTCGGGTTCGAGGTCAATCGTCTGCATGCGTCCTTTGAGCGTCAAGGCCGGCGCACCGTCCAGTCCCGACGCGCCCAGCTCGTCGTACTGGTCGCCCTCGTTGAGAATGAAACGTTGTCCTTCGCAAGTCACGGCCACCACAAGATGGTGATAGTAGCCGCGTTGCGGCACGTCGCGCGACGGTGCCGCATACGGCGCATGGCGCGTCGTGTCCTGACTGGCCAGCAGGAACTCGGGATCGAATCCGGCGGCATCCAGCATAGCGGCCAGCAACAGCGCACGGTCGGCGGGATGGCCGTACTGATCGGCCAGCGTGCGATCGGGCGCGGAGAGCGCTTCCAGCGGCAGATCGAGAAACGAGGGACCCGCCGGACGGATGGTGCGCAGCACGTCATCGCGAATCGCCAGCAGGCGGGCGCGTGGTTCGCGGATTCCTTTGACAAGCGCCTTGGCATGTTGGCGCGCGGCGCGGTCTTCCTCGCCCGCGCGATCCAGCGCACGCCGCAGCCGACGCGCGTACTCTTGCCAATCACCGAACGAGACGTACACTGAGGGCTTAAAAAAGTGCCAGGGCGGCAACAGCTCTTCCGCACGCATCGCGGACTGCGCCGGTGCTTGCCAGGAGAGGACGATATGTGTCTCGTTGGTTTCCGCCTGGAACGCCAGCGTCTCCGTATGAAAAGTCTGCATGGCGGGCCGCAGCGTTTTCGGGAAGCGCAGGCGGTACGTCTCGCTCTGCACCGGCTCGACGCCGCCGAAGGCATGCGTGTGGCTGTAGAAACAGGCGTTGGTCTGGGTAAAGCGCGTGGTCACGGTGATCACGCTGCCGGTCTCAACGCCCGGCAGATTCACGACCAGCGTTTTGCCTGCGGGGTAGCGCGGTGCCGACCCGACCCACGCCGCGTCCATGACATTGATTTCGTGCGGGCTGACGCTGTGTACACTGCCGTTCAGGTTCGAGACGGTCGCATCGACCACCTCCACCGTCTGCCAAACCGGGTTGAAAGCGATCTTCAGTTCGGCCCCCTTTTTCTTACCGGCGTAGGTCAGGATTCTTTTCGACCATGTGCGCGTGGTGGTCCAGGCGTGGGGCGTCTCGATCACCGTGTCCGTCAGGTCGCTCAGAATCTCCATATCCGGCACCGTTGACGAAAACGCCGTGAAGAGCGGCCGTGCGCGGCTGGCGGCTTCGATCTCCTGCAAGACCTCTTTCAGTTCCAGATAGGCGGCCGGCGAGAACTCGGGGGTTTTCAGCAGATAGCGCAACGTGCCGGTGAGAGTGCCGTCGCTGACTGTCTGCGACAACTCAAAGGCCACGCCGGCGCGGTCGATGCGCATCGGTTGCGGCAGGGCATGTACCGCGCCCAAGCCGTCAGCAATGTTCAGGGTCATGTGCTCTTCGACACCGCAGGTGATCCCGGTTTCCAGCGGATAGCGCCGCTCTTTCAGGCCGGTCTGTCCGATCACGAAGTTGGCGTAACCCAGCGCCGTGCCCAGCCATGGCACCGTGATGAGATCCAGTCCACTGCCGCGCACTGGGAAATCGGGCACACGGCTGATCAAAGTGACGGTCAGCGGCTGCTCGGTGTCCTGAAGGTCTTCAGGGCTGATGACGCACGAGAGGACTTCGGCACCGGCCAAGCGGCTTTTGAGCACACCCTCAAAAAACTTGCGGCGCTGATCCGGTTTCTGCCGCACGAAAAGGCTGCGGTAGGCATTGTCGTTGATGCCTTCCAGCACCAGGCGCGAAGTCAGCAGTAGCGATCCCGAAGCGTCCAGCGTACCGTCGGTCTCAATGCGCGCCAGATTGTTTTCAGCCGGATAAACGTCCGACACGAGCAGGGTTTCACCTTCGGGTCGAGCCACCAGATAGCTGCGGTTGCACAGATAGGCGGGGAAAAGATCGCGCGTGTTTTCATCGGTCGGGTCCATCAACAGGTAGCCGCCGCCCGGTCGGTCAACCGCCGTGACGGCGTGATTGAAATAGGGGATCGGCACATCCGGGTCCATCCGCGCGCCGGCATGGATAAGCACCGGATAGGCCGGGATGCCAGCCATGCGCAACAGCGCGACCAGCAGCGCGGCCTTGTCGCGGCAGACACCATAGCGGTTGTTGAAGGTCACGGACACCTCGTGCGGCTCATAGCCGGGCGCGGTCTCTTCGGTGGTAAGCCCCATGTAGCGGATCTGCTGCGAAACGAATTTGAAGATGCGGCGGATTTTCTCGTCGCGCGTCGTAGCGCCCGCGATCAGGCGGTCGACAGTCTCCTGCATCTCAGGTGTGGTTTTAGCCAGTGCCGGTTCGCAGAGCTTCCAGTACCAGCGCGAGACCGTGCGCCAGTCGTCGATAGAGCTGAGGATCAGGCGTTGCACCTGCGTGTACAGCGGCGGCATGTCGGGCTCCGGGAACATCTGCGGCACGTTGCGCACAGTCCAGGTGTGCAGCGTGCGGCCGTCCGGCTGGCGGCTCTCGGCATAGGCCACCGTGTTCGAGACCGGAGCGCGCAGCACGCGGCTGCGGATCGGGAGTTCCGGCGGCATGGAGACGGCGTACAGCAGATTGATGATCGGCGAGTCGTATTCGAAGACCGTATAGTCGGCCCATGTGTCGGGCATGCGCGTCTTGGAGGTGATGCGGCAGGTCACCAAGTGGCAGAGGTCGCCGATCTCGACCCCCGGCATGGAAAAACTCAGGATCTTGTTGTTCGGGTCGTAAATGTTGGAGCCCATCTGACCGGGCTCGGTCATCACGCGCGAATAGGCTTCCGGGTCGATCGCGACTACGCGTCCATCCGGCTTGATGATTTCAGCCCGGTAGACAAACGTCGTGCCGTAGTGGAGGTTGAACATCATCTGGTGCGAAGAGGCGTCGCGCCGCCCCTTCTCGGTCAGCACCTTCGCATACTCGTCATCCCACACCACCGACGTCCCGTCCTTTGCGACAATCTCGAGGACGTGGTCATCGACCAGCACCTGATCGGCATCGGGGAAGCGCTCGGCGGTGACCGTGCGCGCGTCAGCCGCGACCTTGTCGCGTTCCAAGAGAAAACCGTCCGGCGGCGTTGCCGCGCCGTACACACCCCAGGCCATCCCCAGAAATCCTGCGGCCACCGCCAGAACCCGGTGCCCCATCCTCATCGCCCTGCATTTCATGACACCGTATTTAACCAAAAACCCACCGTAGACTCCAGCGAGCATAACGCGCGCGCACCAGAATCAGACCGATCAGTCGGATCAGTCGGATTGCCCAAAAACCAAAAGGGCAAATCCGCTGGACGACCTGTCGCCGGACGGTGTAAGCTGTGGCCGTTGGTTTTTCATGCGTCTGCGGAGTGCTAGTAATTAGGAGGGAAGCCATGCGATTTGTTCTGAGATGCCTCTTTTGTTTCACCCTGTCTGCGGCTGTGGCCCAGACCGCGCCGGAACGCGCGGATACCCTGCCAACGGATGTCGCGCGCCTCAATGCGGCTTACCAGAAAGGCTTGACGACCATCGCTCAGGATTACAACGCCTCGCTTCAGCCGCTCGCGGAAAATTATGTGTTGGAGTTGCGACGGCTCTCGACACGCCTGAAGGAGGTCAAGGACACAGCCGGCATGGAGGCCGTGCGCAAGGAGGCCAACCGTTTCATGCAGGCGCTTAAGGCCGCGCCGGACGCCTTTGAGACCGTACCGGAACTCACCGACGAAGACGTGGTGGAGACCCCCGAGGCGTTGCGCGTGATCCAAGAGGCCTATGCGGCGCGCCGCACTGCGAACGATCTGGCACGTAACGAGAAGGTGGACACCCTCAGCGAAAAATATCTCGGCGGGCTGGACATGCTCCAGACGCGTTACACCTCCGACGGTCAGGCCGCCGAAGCTGCGGCTGCCAAAAAAGAAGCAACACGGCTGCGCGTGGCGAAGCAGCGTAAGGACTTCCCCACGCGCGCGTTGCAGGAGGTCGGGCTTGAGATCCGCCTCATGCCGCCCGTCCCGGACCTCTCCGCCGTCAAGGAGCGGCTCGACACCGCACCGGCCAGCGGCCCGCGCAATCTGACCGCGCGCGCCCTGAATGAACTCCCCCCCGCCATCCAAGCCTTTCTGATGAAGCCGCTGGAGTATGACAAGGAGTGGCCGCCGGAGATCACCAAGTGGAGCTATGAGGACACCGGCAACTACGCCCACGATTTCTCGCTCTACAAGATGCCCGGACAGCCTGACGAATTGGGCATCTTCGCCTATCCCAAGACGTTGCGCGCTTATGTGCGGGGTACCATCAAGTACAGTACCGTGAACTTCGACAACAAGGCACTGAGCTGGATGGGCAAGGGCATGTCGTTCCGACTCAATGACAGCCGCGACTTGGCCTGCAAGGTCATCTTCCGCACCCAACGGCCTGCGCTCAGCGAGGCAACCGGCCCCGCCGCCTGTGTCGCGGTCTACAGCATCGACGAGAACAACCGCCTGATCGCCTCCATGTCCGTGCCGATGCTGAGCGAAGAGACCGCCCTCCGCATGGCCAAGCACTACTCCTACAACCGCATGAATATCGCTTGGGACGGTACCAAGCGTAAACGCGGCTTCACCATCCCCGACCACATGCCGATGCGGGTCTTGGTCGGCATCGTCGGCTTCGGGCCGGGCGAGCAGGTAGACGCCACCATCGAGATCCTGCCCTGTGGCCCGCTCGGCGACCTGTGGTGACACGCGAAGCTCTTGTCCCCTTGCGTACAGGTGTGGCACGGGCATCTTGCCCGTGTTTCATGGGCGGGACGCCCATGCCACGGGAAGCAAGAGACACGCGAAACATTACACGCCTGTAATTTTATCTGATTTCCCTTTCCTTACTCCGCCCCGGATGCTACTATTCCGAATGCGATGGCGAGCAAGAAAGTCAGGATCATTTACAGGAAAGTGCGGCGGCCGATCGAGTGGTTCCTCATCGGGTTGGCGCGGCTCATCATTCCACCTCTTTCTCTCAGAGCGTTGTTGCGCCTCGCGCACTGGATCGCCGACACCGCCTATCTGTTTGACCGCCGTGGTAAAGCCATTGCCGCAGCCAACCTGCACGTGATGTTCGGAGCGCGCATGACGCCCACCCGCGAACGGGCGTTGATACGGCGTTCCTACCGCAACATGGCGCGTGTCATGGTCAACGTTTTCTGGATGTCACGCGACACCCTCAACCGCATCCGCGACCAAGTGTCTTTTGATCCCAGCGTGCTCGAAGCGCTGCACACCCACCGGCCGGCCATCACGGTCAGTGCCCACCTCGGCAACTGGGAGATTCTCTCGCAGGCGGTAGTCGCCAGCGGCATTCCGATCATGTCCGTCGCTAAACTGATCGGCTCGCCCGAAATGACCGCCCGACTGACCGCCATGCGCTCGACCATCGGCCAGCAGATCGTGCCGGCCGACGGTGCCCTGCGCCGCCTGATGTACACGCTCAAGCACGACACCTGCATCGGACTGCTGGTCGACCAGCACACGCACACCTGGGATGGCGGCACATGGGTCAAGATGTTCGGCCTGTCGGTCGGCATCTCGCTGGCTCCCGCCGCTCTCTCGCGCAAACTGCGCGTACCGATCCTCTTCGCCTGGTCGCGCCCGCTTAAGGACGGCCGCTATCGCATCGAGCCGGGCGAGATCTTCCTGCCCGACCCCGCAGTGGATGACCAGACCCGCACCCAGCAGCTTATCGCAGCCTTCGAGCGCGTCATCCGCCGCCACCCCTCGCTCTGGTGCCTTAACTATCGGCGCTGGAGACATATCCTGCCCGACGACGACCCTGCGCTTTACCCCTTCTACGCACGCCCACTACGGCGCACGAAAGCGGAAGAGGAAGCGGAAGAAAAGGCGGAGGAGGAGGCGGAAGGCGATCACCTCTTTTCGCCGAACGCGAAATCATCCAAGTAGTACACTGTCGCGCGCGTGGCGGTCGAGCAGACCCCCAGCCACTCCATCGCCTCGAATTTCGCATGCAACATGCGCAGTTCCGCCACCGTAGCCGGCGGCTGTCCAGCGCGGGCGACCGTCACCGACCACCGTCCCGCATCGCCGCTGCCGAGCGTGGCCGTCACCGTGACCTGCGCCCACGTGTCCACCGGCAACTCGGCGACCACGCGCTCGGCCACGCCGAGTACGCCGTCCGCGCGCGCAGTGCGCGTACGCGCGATGATCTTGCCGTCCCTGAAGACCAGGCAGGGACCGACGCGATAATCGTTGCCGCCCGCATCCGGGTAGTCGCGCCACTCAGTGTAAAACTCCGCCCCGGCGCCCATGCGAACCGCAAAACGGTTTTCGACCACCGTGTTGCTGAAGGCGCAGCCAAAGGTGAAATGCGGATTGTACGCATGCGTCAGCCCCGGAGCATCCTGAATCTTGAGCGACTGCTTGCCGGAGAACGCCACCTCGTCGGTCACAGCAATGCTGTCTCCCTTTTTCTCCACATACGTCGTGACATTCGGGAACGACACCTTCGGTGGCAGACCGTCGAAGTTTTCATCCAGCCTGCGAATCACAAAGCGCGGCGGCTCGGGTGCGAACCGCAGCGGCACCGGACGCAAGCGCGCGGCCAACTGACGCCAAGCGCGCGATCCGTAAACGCCTGCGCGTTCGGCATCAAAGGGCTGGAACCCGGCCTCAACTGCCGGCGACCGCCCACGAAAACGGAAGTCCCCGTTCGCGGGATCCTTGAAGCGCGGATCGGCGATCTGCGACTGCGTATCCTGTCCTGCCGCGCGCCACGCTTCCCATGTGCCGCCGTTGAAGGCATTGCTCGCGATACCGTTCGGATTCCAGTAGGTGTTGGCGTTGACCACCACATCGGTCACGGTGCTCCCATCGCTGGCGTAGCCCCGCCAAAACGCCGCCGACGCATTGTCCCAGTAGATGATATTGTTGGTGATGATGACCGTCGTGTGCGGCTCGATGCGCGACCGCTGGATCTGTCCGTTCATGCTGAAGGCCAGGATGTTGTTGCGGAACACGTTCTCCTTGCCGTAGTGCTGATGGATGCAGCCGGTTTTGACATGGTGCACGAGATTGTTTTCATAGACCATGCCGGCGCTGCCTTCGTCCGTGTAGAGGCCCCAGCCGCCCCGTCCGGTGTAGTCATACGAGTAGACATCATGAATGTGGTTGTTCGAGATGGCGCTGCCCTCGGAAAGGCCCAGCGTGTAGGTGCCGCCCATGTCGCTCAACACACCCTGCCCGATGTGGTGGATGTGGTTGAAGGCAATCGTATTGCGGTGGGTTGCGGTCTCGCGATAGCCCCACGTCCAGCCCATCGAGACCCCGGTGTAGAAAAAGTCGCCGATGTCGTTGTGCGTCACCTGGACGTCACTGGCGTGCCCGATCCAGACGCCGGTCGCGCCGGGGAAGACACGCCCGCCGACTTGCAAAATGTTATTGTCGATGACGATCCGACCGGTGAGCAGATCCGGCAACTCCTCTTTGCTCCACTTCGAGTCGCCCACCCGCACCGCGCCGCCGCCGATGTCGGTGACATAGCAGCGCGTCAGTTCGCTCTCGCGGCATCCTTTGCGGAACCAGACCCCGTGCGTGCCGATGTGCGAAAAGGTGCAATCTCGAAACGCAACCCGCCGCACGCCATCCAACTCGACCGCCGCCGACTGCCTAACCGCCGCTTGGGCGTCGCCCTGGCCGTTCGCCGGCAACGCATACGCCGTGTATGAAAAAGCGAGCCCCTCGAAGGCAAGGTCAGTGACCCAGCGCCCCGCCGACGCATCGCCCCGCACGTGCAGAAAGGCGGACGCCACCGGCGCGACCGCCTCGACGCGATCAACCCGCTCGCCCGGCAACGGCAGGTAGCTCAGCACGCCGTCGCCATCGAGGTACCACTCGCCTGCCTCGTCCAGCGCCTCGGCAAAATTCTCAAGCTGATAGCGCGGCAGATAGCTCTTCCAGTAGAAGTAGGGCCACGGCGTGCTGGCTGTCGCCACCACGCGCCCGTTGGCGTCCACCGCCTGCACGCGCGCCTGACTCACCTCCCAGGCGTGAAATACGCGCACCACGACATTCGAAAGTTCCGCGCGGCTCTTGCCGACAAGCGGCGCGATGTCCGCGCTGTCCGCCATGAATGCCCGCCGCGAGAGATCCGCGACACCGCCGGTCAACGGATCAACCCCGTACGCCACCGGCGCCTGCATATAGTAGTAGAACGCATTGGGTGAACGCGCGCGCACGGCGCGCCGGCCATTGATGAAAAGCTGCTCGAAGCGGAACGACGGATCAATCCGCGCGCGCCACACCCCGTCCGCGCGAGCCTGAAAGCGCGGCAGACGCCGCCCGCCGAAAAAGAGCGGACGCGCCCCACGTTCCGCCGCGTAACGGATCGGCGCACTGGCTGCGCCCGAATCCTCGGGGGTGAATTCAACCGGCGCGTCCAACGCATATTCGCCGTCCGCAAACAGAACCTCGTACGCCTCCTCACGCGCACCCTGCACACGACACTGACGAATGCGGTCACGCACCCCTTGCAACGTCGCAAGCGGACGTGCGCGGCTGCCCTCCCATCCGTCATCACCCTTGGGCGACACATAGAGCGTCGTCGCCGATGCAAACGCCGCCGCAAACATCAGACCCGCACACACCGCAACTCTCGCGTCAACTCCCGCCATGATTATACCTCCCGCTGATTCACCGCATCCAGCAGCAACGCCAGCGCATGTTCCGTCGCTTGGAGACGCACCGCATCACGATCCCCCGCAAAGATTTTGTGCCCCGTACGCACGCCATCCGCCGCCGCCACCCCGAAGCAGACCAGGCCGACCGGCTTCTCCGGCGTGCCGCCCGTCGGCCCGGCGATGCCGGTCACCGAGACCGCCAGATCCGTCCCCAGCCGACGGCGCGCGCCATCCGCCATCGCGGCGGCGCACCTCTCGCTCACCGCGCCCGCCTGTTCCAGCACCGGCTCCGGCACACCGAGCAACGTCATCTTCGCCGCATTGGCATAACTGACGATACCCCCCAGAAAAACCGCCGAAGCGCCGGACACCGCCGTGATCCGCGCCGCGACCATCCCGCCGGTACACGACTCCGCCGTCGCCAGCGTCACGCCGCACGCAACACACCTCTCAACCAACCGACTCGCAAGTTCCATCTCTGCCCCCTTAAAAAGCCAGATTATCATAGATCGCAACGCGAATGTCTACCCCCAGACACGGAGGTCTGGGGCCACGAGATTGAGGGCCGGGGCAACGAGATGGAGGGCCGTGCGAGTCGAGCGCGTGTTGTATGTGTGCGCCGTCGGGCGCGGGCGTCCCCGCCGCTGAAAATTGAGCCTAAAAAGAGCAGTTGAACTTTCAACTCTCTTTGGTTTCTGGTTTCAAGGCTTCATGGTTTCATCCAAATCGGGATCGGGATCGCTATCGGGATCGATTGTTTAACCACGGAACACACCGAACACACGGAAAGGCATGGTTCTGTTTCCGTGTGTTTAGTGTGTTCCGTGTGTCAAGTCACGGCTCCAGGTTAACACTTGGTTCTTGATGGTTGGTTGAACATCGCGGAGCCCAAGCCACCAATCACAAAGGCGACTGTGACGGGTCGCGCAGCACCGTGCGCAACCCGTCACAGTCGCCTTTCGGCTGAATCGCTGTTTTGGACTGTAGCACTTTTTTAGGTGGTTTTACAAGGGTTTTTTGATGATTTTCGGCGGTTTTCGGAGGCAGACGTCCCCAAAAAACCTCTGCGTCTCTGCGCCTCTGCGTTAAATAGACTCCGGTAGCGGCGTAGGCGGGATGCCGACCAGATCGACCGCCAGGCTAAAAAAGGTGCGTGCTTCTCTGGTGTTCGCCGGACGTATCGCGTGTGTCGCTTCGTTGCGGATGTCGCAGTACTTTTTGAGCTTGCCGCTGAAATTCGTGCCGAAGGGATGCCCTAAATCGTTGAGTATTTTGATGATGTTCTGGAGACCAAGCGTCATGTCGCGGCCTTTGCCTTCGGCGACAAATGACGTGCGCAACCCATCGATCTGCGCTCTTTCGTAACGGCCATCCCCGTCGGGCTTGATTCCGGTCTTTTCTTCAAGAAAAAGGCGGGCGGCGTGTTCGAGTGCCTTGTAGGTCAGGCGGAACGAACCGTCTGGATCGTCGTGGCGCAGGGCGTGATCCGACCATGCAAGAATATCGGCCACGATATCGCGCGGCGCACGATTCTCAAGGCGTTTGTCATAAGCCTTGGCGCGGTCATAATCGAAGCGTCGCCAGTGGTGACAGGTGTAGGCGGTCGCCCACTCTTTGGCATGCGTCTGGTTGTGCGGCCTGAGAATGCGTTCGGCGGCGTAGAAGTCGCCCGCGCCAAAAAAGTCACGCGCGAGCACCAAATCCCGCTCGCGGAAATAACCGGCTGGGTTGAAGGCGGTGATGCGCTCGGTGCCGGTCTTGACGACGCCGTCGGCTCGGTCGCCGGTGGTGAACACGATGTCGCCGATCTGTTCGTCGAGCGCGGCCAACGTGGCGGCGGCGGTCATCTGCTTGGTGCCGGATGTCGGGTTGACGAGCAGGCGCTCGCCCTCCTTCACCTGGCCGCGCACCCGGCGTATCACCGAGCGGATATGCTGCCGGGAGGATTCTAGGTCGTCCGGATGTTCCAGCGGGAAGCGCCCGCCGTACGAAGCGTGGCCTTCGGCGATCAGGTCGGCGATGGCCAGCGAGTCCGGCGCGGTCGAAGGGACGAGCCAGAACTTGCGGGGGTTGAGCAGCTCGAGCGTGCGGCGCAAGCCGGAGGCGAGGTCAGAGTGTCTGCCGGCTGTGCCGGTGCCGACGGTGAGGATGAGTAGGTTTGTCATGGGTGTTCCTTTCCCCCCGGACACGGAGGTCCGGGGGCACGAGAACGGGGTGACGAGATGGTTAGCAAAGCAGAGCCTCAAACTTCGTGATGGCGTCGCCGAGATCCTTTTTCAGCTTTTCTGCCTTCCTGGCATTGTGGCTGTGGCCGCCGTGATTGATGTCGTTTCGCCCTTGCGTCAAAGTATCATAGTGCTTCTCCACCTCCGGATCGATTTTGTCCTTTAGTTTCTCGGCCAGTCCGCTGTCCTCTTTTTTCCAAGAGCCGGTTCTCCAAGCGAGCAGCGCTGAAGTGAATTCGCGGCGCTTCACTTCATCTTCGCGTTTGGGGTAGAGCCTTTTCAGGTCAGCGGCGAACTCCTGCGCGTAGTGCGAGACGATCGTCTCCTGCAAAAGCGTGTATCCCTGCGGGATCAAATCGTGCTCATACGCCCAGCGTGCCGCACGTATGCCGTTTTTCAAATCCTTGTCCTGATATGTGGCGAAAACGTCGCCCAGCCCTGCCAACACCGGCTCCAACTGCGGCAGTTCGCTACATTTCGTTGCCGGTCCCAACTGATTCAAAATGTTCGACTCGAAATTGAAATCCTGAATATCTTTACAGCGGCTGGCACGAACCATCTGCGTGAACTTGTTAAGAGCGCCGGTCAAACTACGCAGTGCCTCTATTTCTCTGGTGCGCGTCTCCTCTTTCGCGGCCAATGATTTAGTATCTTGCTTGGCGAGTCTGTTCAGATCGCCGGCATCGCCAAAGCGCTTGAAATCGCGGATTGCCTTCACCCAGTCATTAAGCTGGAAGAATGGGGTCAGGTCGACGATCGGAGCGCGGCGATCAGCGGGATCGGGATACTTTTTCTCCACATCAGCCGCCTTGCCCAGTGTTTCAAAGGCGCCGTAGTAGCATCCGACCAGCTTCGTGCCTTTTACGACTTCGAGGTAGTTGAGCAGCACGGACATGATCAGCGGCAGGGAACGGAAAGAGTGGGTGACATCAAAAACGATCTCTGCCTCTTTTGAGATCTGTTTGTTGACCGTTTTAAAAATCTCCCAGAACTCTTTGTCGCTGGAGCCGCCCGGTATGCCGACCTTCTCCGGCTTGGGCAATCCGTGCGCCTCAAACTCCGCGCATAGTTCCTGCCAGTGCGTTTCCGCAGCATCCCGCGTACAGAAAATGAGCGTCTTTTCTGCGTCGCTGGCTACAAGCTTGCGCATGGCGGTCTGCACATAGGTGACCACTCCCGAATCGCTGGCGGGGTCATCGGGCTCGAGATAGTAGACACAGGGCTTATAGTTGCCGGTGCCGAGGAACGATACGTAGGTTTTTTTCATGGTTGTTTCTCCTCTGCCCCCCCCCGGACACGGAGGTCCGCCCCGGACACGGAGGACCGGGGCTACGATAATGGGGTGGCTAGGGTGGGGTGTGGTTCGTAGTAGGGTTTCGAGTGTGCCGCCGGGGCGGATATAGCCGTGCGTGATACGCGCGGCGCGATCCAGCACATAGCGGTTGCACCAGATGGCGCGTTGCTTGTTGACGCCGGTGCCGGGTGCCGAGGGCGAGAGCACCAGCGCCCAGCCCTCCGCACAGGCACGCGCGACAGCAGGCGGCAACCGCTCCGGTATGCCACCGGGCATGACGTGTATAAAGGGGCGCCGCACAGCCAGGCAACGCGCCAGCACACCGCGCTCCTGCGGGCTGGTAAAGGTAGAGATCAGGACCGGACACGGAGGGACTGGACACGGAGGTCCAGCCTTACGATATCGAGCGTCCGTATCGTGGGGCCGGACCTCCGTGTCCGGTCCCTCTGAGGCCACATACGCCACCAGCGCCTCATGCAGCAGATCGAGATTGCCGCAGTGGTAGGTGGTCACGGGGCCGAAGCGGTCGTTATCCCAGCGGGCGGGATTGTCACGCACATAGGCGTGGTTGGGTTTGTTTGTCGGGCGGCGGTGAATGCGGATCACGGCGTGAAAGTGATTGGGCATCACGACGGATGCGTCGCGGTATGCCTCCGGATGACGCGCAAACATGCCCTCCCAACTGCTTCCGATCTTCTCTCCCAGAGCGTTCAACTCGCACTTGTCATCCGCAATGACACCGAACATCGTCTTGTTCTGCGCCACCTGCATCGTGACAAAGAACCAGCCGTCGGAGTAGTTGATGTTCGAATTGCGGAG
>DAOTMQ010000050.1:0-7432 GCA_035450385.1 Kiritimatiellia bacterium
TTTGCGATCAACTCCTTTCAGTTGACTAGTACATGCCCATGCTGGGCGCACGAGGCGGCGGCGTGACCGCCGCCGGGGGGCAAACGTCTGCTTGCCCGCAGACGAGCAGACGCTCGTCCCTCCCATCCTGCGGTCAAAAGCAAACAGGAAAAAATCTGATCAATCCTGTCCAAGTCTGCGGATAAAACTAGAAAGCGCAAGGCACGTTGTTGCGGGCGAGGACGCCCGCGCTCCCGACTCTCTGCTCCCCTTTTCACCAGAAACACATTGTCCTCGCACCACACCCCTGTCATCAACCGATTACCAAAAACGCGATAGGACGTCCTCCGTTGTCAAGGTTTCTGGTTCAAGTTTCATGCCGGTTTTTTGTCGGACGTATCAAACAGGTCAGACATGTCCGACAAAAAAACAGAACAACGCTTTTACGTTACAATCCACTGCGTGGTCGCAACAATCGATTTCGATCCCGATCCCGATTTCGATTTTGGATGAAACCTTGAAACCAGAAACCAAAGAACGTTGAACCGCTCCTTCTTTTAGCCTATACTGATCGGCATCTTTTTCGGAGGGGTGTCTGAGTGGTTTAAAGAACCGGTCTTGAAAACCGGCGTGCCGCAAGGTACCGGGGGTTCGAATCCCTCCCCCTCCGCCACTTCCGAATCTTCAGCGCCCGATCAATCGTCGTCGTAACCGGCCGTCGTCGTGGCGGCGATCAATGCGTGGTACTCCTTGGCAAGTTGCTCGCACACATGGTCCACAGTGTACCGGCTCAACACGCGCACACGCCCTGCGGCGGCAAGGGTGGCGGCGCGGACAGGGTCGTCTAAGAGCACCAGCGCTTCAGCGGCCATGCCTACCGGATCGCCGTCGCGCACCAAGACACCGGAAGCACCGGACTTAATGATCGAGGCTGGACCGGCTGACTCAGCGGCGACGACGGGAACCGAAGCGGCCATCGCCTCACAGACAGCGCGCCCGAAGGGTTCGTCCTTCGCGGGGTGGAGCAGCAAATCGAAGGCGCTCACGATCTGCGCGGCGTCGTCGCAATCGCGGACCCAATGGAACTGCTCGCCGATCCCGGCTGCCGTCACCATCGCTTCAAGTTGCGAGGTCCACCGCGCATGCTCATTGAACAGATCGCGTCCGACCACCACAAAATGCACATCCGGCCTCTGGCGGTGGATCTCTGCCGCAGCCGTAATAAAGGCATCGTGGCGCTTCCAAGGGATGAGGTGCGCCACCATGCCGACGACCGGCCCCTCGGCAGGCAGCCCGAAACGCTGCCGCGCTGCGGCTCGGGACACAGCGGTAAAACGTTCTGGATCGATCCCGTTGCGGACCACGCGGATCCGACCGAGGATACGCGGTGAAAGGATCTCCACCAGATATTCATCTACCGCCCCCGAAGCAGCAATGATGCGCGATGCCTTCTTTGCCGCATCGCGAGCAACCAGAACCGGCAACCGCATATCGCGCACATGCCACACCAACGGGACGCTCGACGGGACCTTACGGGACGCGAGGAAAGCGGATAGGCTGTTGGCGTGAACAATGTCCGGCTTGACGGCATGGACAATCCGGTAAATCGTACTGGGGGCGCGCATCAACTTGGCCGCCGTTGAGAAGAGACCCCATCCGCGCTTCGACGCACGCAACGGCGACACGGGAAAGACCGTGACACCGCTTGCCGACAAACGGTCAAACAACGGTCCCTGTGGAACGGCAGCAACAACCTCAACTCCGTGCGATGGCAATCGGGCACACACTTCGAGCAGGCTATACTGCGCACCCCCCAGTTCAGAAACTAGGTCAACCCACAACACACGCATAGAGAGAGATGATATCAAATTACCCCCAAAGATAAAAGGCCAAAATTGGAAATTTGGGTAATCGATTGGTGACAGGGGGCATGCGAGTTTAGTGCGTGGTTTGTGTATGCGCAGTCGGGTGCCCCCGCCCGCTCTGTGAAAGGCCGATTGAGATTTCGATGCACGGTATGGTTTCCAAGGGAAGCTTCCCCCCCTCGTGGCATGGGCGTCCCGCCCATGAAACACGGGCAAGATGCCCGTGCCACACCCTTTTGCAAGACACGTTGTCGCGGGCGAGGACGCCCGCTCCCGACTCTCTGCTCCCCTTTTCACCAGAAACGCATGATCTTCGCACTCCCCTGTCACTAACCGATCACGAAATTTGGAAGTTTGAAAACTTGGAGTTTCCCCTTTTTTCCTTTTTTTCCGCGTTCCCGATAGACAAAACGACGGCCGACCGATACAATGCGGGTGTGAAAGCGAGACCGCGCCCTGTGCGGGTTTTGCCACAGTTGACGGCACTGGCGGCCGTCAGTGTTGATTGAAAACAGATTTTTAAAACTAAAGGAAAGGAGCGTTCGGTTATGAAAGACCATGATCAACCGGGCAAAGTGGCGCTGGATACGCATGTCACGGATCTCTCCATCACGCCGACAGAACGGGATGTGCTGCGGCGTTTGGGCGAGCGTGTCATGGAGTTATCCACGCGCCAAATCGAAGCGGAAAAGAAGGTGTTGTGGACGCGTACCAACATGTTGCAGCCCGCGCGTCCGTTGATTTTGTGTGACCCAGAGTTCAGTTGGCGCGAAATCATCCCGGATTCCTCGCTGGAATGTACACACAGCCTAGCGCGACACTGGGAACGCCGACTGCGCAAAGAGATTTTCTGGGGCGAGAAAATGGGGGACGACCGGGTGGTCGAAAGCCGTTTCAAGGTGGGATGGACCTACAAACGGACGTATTGGGGACCGGACACGTCGTCGATCGCACCCCAGCCGATGCTGACCGACTTGGATGATTTGAGCGGCCTTCAGTTTCAGACGATCACGGTGGATCGTGAGGCAACAACCGAGGTCGTGCATTTGGCGCGCGAGATTTTCGACAGAGTGTTGCCGGTCAAACTGCGTGAACAGTGGTATTGGTCATTGGGACTGACGCGCGAGTTGATCAAGCTGCGCGGTTTCGACCGATACATGCAGGACATCAAAGAGAACCCCCAAGGCGTGCACAACCTGATGGCGTTTCTGCGGGACGGCACGCTGGACCTGATCACCTTCTTGGAAAACGCGGGGCTTTACAGCTTGAACAATGAGGGCGACTACATCGGGTCCGGCGGGTTTGGTTGGACCACGCAGTTGCCGACCAAGGACTACCAGGGCACGGCACGCGCCAAAGACCTGTGGGTGCTGTTTGAGAGCCAGGACACCAAGGCGCTGGCGCCAGAGTTGTTCGACGAGTTTGTGTTGCAGTACCAGAAGCCGGTGATGGAGCGTTTCGGGCTGGTGTGCTACGGCTGCTGCGAGCCGATCAGCGAGCGCTGGCATCTGCTCAAAGACATCCCGAACATCCGTCGCGTCAGCGTGTCGCCGACGTGTGACCGCGCCAAAATGGTGGATGCGCTGCAAGACAAGTATGTCTACTCCTGCCGCCCGAACCCTGCGATCCTCACGGCCAGCACCTTTGACGAGGATGCCGCCCGCAAGGATGTCCGGGACATCCTCGAGAAAGCACGAGGGTGTTGTCTCGAGATCATCATGAAGGATCACGACACGATCCACAATGATCCGTCGCGCGCGGTGGCATGGTGCAAGATTGCCAAAGAGGAGATCGGACGCTATTACAAGTAAGATGTTGTTTGTAGGCGTCGCGCCGTTGACACTTACACGCAATTCAGTCACAATACTCTCACAAATTGGGATAATCGCAGGACGGGTGTTGGCGGGTGCCTTCCCCCGAATTTCTTGCCGTTTGAAAGGACAGTATGCAAAGCCTGATCAACCATTTGAACCAACTTCAAGAGTTGGTTTTAATACGTGACGAGCATCGGACCACCGGCGACGGACGGCACATGGAAAGCCTAAACACCTCGATCGACCAATTGACCGACAAGCTGCCGCCAGAAATCAAGTCGCTCTACCAGCGCCTCTATAAAAAAGACCACATCGTGATGGCACCGATGTATAACGGGTGCTGCGCGATTTGCGGCATGCGTATGCCGATCAGCCAGGTACAGGCGGTGCGCCTCTGCAAGCAGATCCAGAATTGCCCGAGTTGCGCGCGCATTCTGTTCGAGGAGAGCGATGCGCCGCGCTGGGTCGGTGAGACGCCCAGCCGTACAGCGCCCCGCAAGTCGGGCATCTCGCGCTTTTCGGCCGAATCGCTGATGGCGCCGGATATCAAGGGGACCGACCAGGCCGAGGTGATCGCTGAATTGGCGACGCTGATGGAACAGAAAAACTTTGTTTCCGGCGCGGAAAAGTTGGTCAAGTCAGCCTTGGAGCGTGAGGCGGTGTTGAGTACGGCGATGGAGAACGGGCTGGCCTTCCCCCATGTGCGCGGTGTGGAGGGCGGCGGTCTGACGCTCGCACTCGGCGTCTCGAAGAAGGGCGTGAAGTTCGATGAAGCGGGTAATGTCTGCAACATCATCTTCTTCATCACGATCCCCACGGCGGTCAGCGCGTTTTATCTGCGCCTCATGTCGGGCCTCACCGAGACATTCTTGAAAGAGCAGAATCGTGAGGCGATCTTGGCGGCCGAGACGCCTGAGCAACTCTGGAAAGCGCTGACCAAGGCGACGCGTTACTCGATCAAGTAGCGGGGACGGTCCGCCGCCGCACGGCGAGAGAGAAGGTGTATGCGAGAAATCCGGATCATGGCGAGGGGGGTGTTGTGCGCCGTGTTCGTCGGCGTGGCGTGCGCGCAACAGGGACCGCGCGAGGGTCGGCGCGTCGGCACACACGCACCGCGCGAAGCAGGTGTGGGTGACCGAGCCCCCGCAGCCTTGACCGGCGGTATGCCTGCTGGAGAGCGTGCGGATGACGCACCCGCGCTGCCCTCCGCCGAACGCTCGGCAGCCGCCGAGACCACTGACTATACGCGCCTGCTCGAACAATTCCTGCGGCGCGATGATGAACAGTTGGAGGTGGTCTTCTATCGTTGCAAATATGTCAGCGCAGAGACCATGCGGCGGTTGCTGGAAAACTTCCTCACACCGGCCGGTACGGTGGGACGCAGCGACGAAGACGATGTCGTGGTCGTCTCCGATGTGCCGTCGCGCCTGCCCCAGCTCAAGCAGATTCTGGAGCAGGCCGACCATCCGGTGGGCCAAGTGCTGGTCGAGGCGCGCATCGTCGAACTGGAGATCAGCGACGATCTGGTGCGGGACATCCACATGGGCGTCGCAAAGATGGGCGAATCGGAATCGGTCCGCAAAATCTTTCAAGAGTTGCTGATCCCCAACTCCGCCGGTACGGGCGTTGAGGACCTCAAACACTCTTTCTCCGCAGGGAAGGGATCGGACGGACGGCTCTGGTCATTCGTCGGTTTTGATCAGGTCAAGATCTGGGCGATGATCAACTTTTTGCAGGAGCGGGGACGTGCGCGCATTCTCTCCTCGCCGAACCTCGTGATCCGGCGCGGTGCTGACGGCAATATCATGACCGGTGAGAAGGTACCGGTGCTATCGCGCACGATCACCGGCAGTAGCGAGAGCATTTCGACGCGCTTTGAAAATGTCGGCGTCAAACTGATCGTGCGACCGCTGATGATCTCCGGCAATCGCATCCATGTGAAAGTCAATCCCGAGGTGTCGAGTTCGTCGCGTACCGTCGACACCGGCGGCTTCGAGACCCCGGTCATCGTGGTGCGTAGTGCCAGCACAGAACTGGAAGCGAATGATGGCGAGCTGATCACCATCGGCGGTCTGATGCGCCAAGAACAACGCGAAACCGAAAAGCGCATCCCCTATTTGGCGGACATCCCCTACTTGGGCTTGCTGTTTCAGTACAAGAAGACCAAGGCGTTCACATCACAGATCGTGATTTTCATGACGATGCGTTTGGTCGAGCCGGGTGCGTTTGACCAAGTGAGCGGTGCGCAGGCGACCGGCGTGACTGAAGAACTCCGTGCGCATGTCCAAGCGATCGAGGATGAGATCACCCGCGACAATCAGGCGATCTGGGATAACATGAAGAAGTGAGCACCGCGTATGCGGCGCGACAGATGAAAGGGCAGAAACGATCCGTGTTCTATCGTGTCCAAGTGTATGTGATGCTGGCGGCGTTGATGCTGTTGTCCGGATGTGCGGAGCGCACGAAAAAGCCGTCGGGCGAGAGCATGGACCGTTTCTACACGGTGCGGCGCGGCGGCTTCAATGTCGCGTTCCGGCTTGAAGGCCAGCTTGACGCCATCAGTAACCAACAGTTGCGATTTGACGGCAAGCGTGGCCATGGCCAGCTCAAGCTGGTGGAATTGGTGTCGGACCGCACGGTAGTCGCTTCAAACGATGTGATCTTTAAGCTGTCGGACGAATGGTTTGTCGAGCAGGAGAAGGATCTCACCCGCAAACTGCAACTGGCCGAAGAGGATTACAAACTGGCGCTGCAAGATCTGGAGATGATCCGAGCGGATAACCTGACCGAGTTGAAGTCGACGGTGGATGCGTTGCGCGACGCGCAGGAGCAATACGAAAAATACAAGGACGAGGACGCGCCGCGCAAGAAGAAGGATCTGGTGCAGGCCACGCAGGACGCCTCAACTGCATACGACAGTGCCAAACTTGCGCTGGACGATGCCAAGAAAACGCTGACGGATGCGATTTCTCAGGAGCCCGAGGCGATCACGGCCGCTGAGAAAAAAGTGGCTGACGCCGAAAAAGCACTGTCTACGGCGGAGCAGGCGATGGACAAGGCCTTTTACACACTGCGCATCTTCAAGCGTTACGAATATCCGCAGCAGATTTCGAAGTTAGAAGAGACGGTGGCAAAAAGCCAGTTGGCCGTGCAGCGTACGATCGTGAGCAACAATGCCAAAGTCAGCAAGAAGCGCATCGAAATCGCCAACCGTGATACGCTGATTAACGATTACCGCACTGAGTTGCGGGATGTGCGAGAAGACATGGAAAAACTGGTGATCCGCGCACAGGCCGATGGCATGCTGATCCACGGCGAGAATCGGCGCAACCGCTGGGACACGCCGAAGGAGATCAAGGTCGGTGCAGATGTGAGTATCGGCGAGGCGATCGGTCTCATTCCGGATGTCAGTAAATTCAAGGTCCAGGTCAATATCCCAGAGGAGTATCGCTCGCATATCAAGATCGGCCTGCCGGTGGTGATCCGCGCCAAGGCTGTACCGGACTTGACATTGACCGGCGAAATCGTACGTATCTCGGGTGCCTCGACACCGATTATTCCGTGGGATCAAAGCAGCCCCAAAGTCTATGCGTCGGACATCTCCACGAATGAGGCAGATGAACGGCTCACGCCGGGCATGACGGTACAGGTCGAGATCGTTGTCGAGAAGGTTGAGAATGTACTCTATGTGCCGGTCGAGGGCATCTACAACCGCGACGGCAAGAGCTTCTGCAAGGTGCTGGCGGGCGACGTGCAGGTCGAGCGGGAGGTCAA
>DAOTMQ010000050.1:7532-18847 GCA_035450385.1 Kiritimatiellia bacterium
CACCGGAGGTGTCCAACGCGCTGTGCAGCAGATGCTCACGACAGCCGTCGAGCACCTCGCAGGCGAACGCAGGCTGCAACAGCGGTTCGCCGCCGGAGAGCGTGACCCCACCGCGCGCGATGAAAGCGCGGTAAGTAAGGATGTCGTCCATCACCTCACCAGCACTCATGATGGTGCCGCCCGATTCGCTGCGCGCGTCGGGATTATGGCAGTAGAGACAGCGCAACGGACAGCCCTGTAAAAAAAGCACATACCGGATGCCGGGACCATCCAAGGTCCCGAACGATTCAATCGAATGGATACGGCCTGTGACAGAGGGGTTCATGGGAAGTCGTCGGCGGTCTCGGTCAGCGTTGTTTTGGCGCGGAGTAGCGGCGGATAAAATTCCGGAGCGGGATCAAGCCACCCTCGCCGACCGTGCCGTGATCAAGGCCACCCATTTCGTAAAATTCGACATGGGGATGACCAAGGTTTTTGAGACTGACAGCCAGCAAGGCGTTTTCCTCCACGCGATTTTTGTACTCCAGCGCACGGTCGCCGAGAATCAGACAGATCGGCGGCAGATTGCCAGCACTGTAGTAGAGCGGGGCAAACTCATCGATCAATGGACGCAGTTCAGGGCCGCTGTCGCCCAGCAGTTTTTTGACATGGAAGTGTGTAGTGACCTGGCCGCTGATCGGGGCGATACCGGCGAGTCGCAGGTTTGAAAAACCATGCGGCTTGAGCCAACGCGCATCCATGCCGATCATCGCCGAGAGGTAACCGCCGGCCGAATGGCCCGAGACAAAAACCCTGTTGCTATCGCCGCCATACTGCGCGATGTTGGACAAAACCCAAGCGGTAGCTGCGGCTGCGTCCTCCAGATAACCGGGATGCTTGACCTTGGGCGAAAGACGGTAACCCACGGCTGCAACCGCAATCGAAGGATCCTTCAGTTCGACGAAATGGCGGCGTCCGTGCTGCAAACCACCGCCGTGAAACCACACCACCGTGGCGAATCCTTTGCGGTCAGCAGGATAACGCAGATCAAGCCGGCATTGCTCGCGGCAATAATCGTCCGCATTAGCCAACGCCTGCTCACTATAATAGGCGATGTTCGTGAGCGTGACCCTCTGGGACGACGATTGCGCGACAACAACACAGAACGGCAAAACGAGCAGCCAACAGAATAGCGTGATTGGGTTTTTCATGGTGGCGTAACCATCATCCGTATCTTCTGCACTAAAAACAGATGGTAGGCCAGGCCGGAGTCGAACCGGCGACCCCCAGATTAGGAATCTAGTGCTCTGTCCTACTGAGCTACTGGCCTTCTAAGCGAGAGTGTCCCCGCCTTTGACTGCCCGTCATCTTAGCCTTTCTAGGGGCCGGGGATCAATCATAATCGGCCGAACACTCAACCTTCAGCGTTCGGCATTTTCGTCCGCCCGAATATCCACCGCCGCGCAGCCAAGAGCAGCAGGTCGATCAGCATGCGACCGCCACTTGAAAACACTTTCACCGTGGAGTGTCCGCTGTAGTCCCAGCGCACCGGCACCTCTGCCACGTTGTAGCCCAAGTCCCGCGCCATAGCAATCATCTCGACATCAAACGCGAAGCGTCGCGTACGCATCCTTTCAAAGATGATCTTCGCCGGCTCAGCATGGAAGAGCTTGAAGCCGCACTGCGTGTCTTTGAAGTTATGGACACCGGCCAAACGGACCAGCAAATTGAAGATGCGGCTCAGCACACGCCGATGAAACGGCGGCGGCTTGCCGATGTGCGCACCGCGCACCGCGCGCGAACCGCAAGCAATGTCCGCGCCTGCGTCCAGCGCATCCTTGAGCTTGCGCCAGTCCTGCAACGGGGTCGACAAATCCGCATCCGACATCAATATCAACTCGCCTTCAGCGGCCAGAATGCCGGTGCGGACCGCATACCCCTTGCCTTGATTCACCGCATAGCGAAGCAACCGCATGCGGGGATCGTTACGGTCGGAAATCAAATCGTTGATGACCGCCGCGCTCGCCTCGGGCGATCCGTCGTCCACAAAAACCACGTCGATCTCAACCCCCTGCGCCTTCTCCTCCGCCATAAACGCGACGATCTGCCGCAGCGAACTCTCGAACCTGAGATGCTCCTTGTAAACCGGTATAACCAACGTCAACGTCATCGATTCCCCCTTCTCCCCTTACCACGCGCGGCAGAGGAGCCCTTTGAGATAGAGCCCTTCTGGGAAGCAGAGCCCTTCTGGATGATCCTCGGCTTGCTGTAACCGCGCGATCACTTGAATATCACGCTTCGCGTCCACCGCCGCGTCGGCGACGACCTTATGGAACAGATCCGGCGTCATCAAACCGGAGCACGAGAATGTGGCCAGCACGCCGCCGGGACGCAGCAGCTTGATGCCCAGCAGATTGATATCCTTGTAGCCGCGCGACGCTTTCATCAGGCTTCCCTTGGACTCTGCAAACTTGGGAGGGTCCAGCACCACCAAGTCGAAGCTGCGTCCTTGATCGCGAAACGTACGCAGCACCTCGAACACATTGCCCTGAATGAAGGATGACTCCTCGACGTGACACGTATTGAGCGCGGTATTGGATTTAGCGAGTGCCAACGCCTCTGCCGAGAGATCGACATGCGTGACCGAGGCCGCACCGGCCGCGACCGCCGCGATCCCGAAGCCGCCCGTATAGGAAAAGGCGTTGAGCACGTCACCCCCGTTAGCGTACCGCTTGATACGCTCGCGGTTTTCGCGCTGATCCAAATAAAACCCGGTCTTGTGTCCGGCCCGCACATCCACCTGATAGCGGCATCCGTTCTCCACGATCTCGATCCGCTCCGGCGGCGGCTCGCCCGCCAACACGCCAGAAATCTGTGGCAACCCCTCATGTGCGCGCGCTTCCATATCCGAGCGCTCGTAAATACCGCGACAGGGGAAGTAGCGCTGGAGTGCGTCAACGATCACACGCTTCCAGTACTCGGCCCCCACAGTCGTAAACTGGCAGACGATCCAATCAGCATAGCGGTCGGCGATCAACCCCGGAACACCGTCCGCTTCCGCATTGATCAGCCGAAAAGCATTTGTTGCTCCGTCGCCCAAGAACCCCGCCCGCGCACCCACAGCACGCGCGATGCGGTCGCTGACAAACGCGTCATCCACCGTGACCTCGGGATCGAAAGACCACATGCGCACGCGGATCTGCGACGCAGGCGAAAACGCGCCCGTGCCGAGCGGCTTGCCGTCGGCGGCGATGACCCGCACGCTTTCGCCAGGTTCCGGCGCGCCGTCCACGCTGCATATCGCACCAGAAAAAACCCACGGATGCCGGCGAACTACGGAAAAATCCCGATTAGGATGAAGAGTGATAGATGTCATGGGAAGTAGTTTAGCAAAGAACAGCCGCAAAGAAACGCCCGTTTTTTAGACATGACTGACCCGATTGACATGATTGTTGTGCCGTGCGCGGCGCGACGACAAAATAATGCACTAATGAACTCATGCACTAATGAACTCCGCACAGCGGTCAACCACCCCTTTGCGGCGCAACACGGCTTCCGTGGCGCGGGCGCCCAGAGCGCGGCGCGCCTCTGCATCGCTCATCAGACGCTCAATCTCGTGCGCCAACGTCGCTTCATCGGGCACCTGTATCAAGGCGTCGGCCGCCAGCAGATCGGACATCACCGGGCGGAAGTTTTCGGTGTACGGACCGACCAGCGTCGCTGCGCCGCAGAGGCAGGGCTCGATCATGTTCTGCGCCCCGTGTTCGTATAGGCTTTTGCCCACGAACACGATCTGCGCGTTGCCGTAAAACCCCATCAGTTCGCCCGTCGTGTCGGCCAGAATAACGGGCGGGGAGGCAGGATCGATATCTGACAGCGGGCGGGCATTTTCGCCGGATGGTTCATGGAGCATCCCTGTTGATTTCCGCACGCATGCAAAACCGGCGCGTTCGATCTCCGCCTGCACGGCATCGGCTTTTTCAAAGTGGCGCGGTACCAGCACGAGGCGCAGGTCCGGATGGCGTGTCCTGAGATGGCTGTAAATGCGGAGCAGCGCCGCGTCTTCACCGGGCCATGTCGAGCCGCCCAGCAGTATCGTACGCGCCGGGCCACAATCCACCCGCGCCAGAAACGCGGCGACCTCCTGCTCTTTAGCGGGGTTCCTGATCGCCACGTCGAACTTGAAACTGCCGGTCACCGTGATACGCCCCGGATCGGCACCTGCGTCCACGAGGCGTTGCTTGTCGGCCTCGGACTGCGCTAAAATCGCGGTGAACATGCGCAAGACCGGCCCGAACCAGAAGCGCAGACGACGGTAGCCGGGCGCCGAGCGGTCAGAGACCCGCGCGTTGATCAGAAAAAGCGACACGCCCCGCCGATAGCAAGCGCGGATCAGCGTGGGCCAGATTTCGGATTCCGTCAGAATCAACGCGCGCGGCCGAATCGCGGCCAGAGCCCGGCGCACGCAAAGCAGAAAGTCCAGCGGGTTGTACACAAGCACATCCTCGGGGCCGACCTGCTTCTCGGCTTCACGCCATCCGGTGGAACTGGTGGTACTGAAAACAAAACGGAGACCGGGTTCGCGCGCCCGCATGGCCCGCATCATCTGTCCCGCCACATAGACCTCGCCCACGCTGACAGCATGGATCCAGATTGCGCCCTGCATTTGTTGCAACCGCGCGAGCACGTCAGCCGGATAACGTCCGAAGCGGTCGCCCATGCGGCTGCGGTATCCACCGCGCCGCTTCATGCGCAACAGGAAATGCGGCAGCATCACGACGTAGGCCACAGCAAACAACACGTTGTAGAGCCACCACCTCATCGCGCAACTCCGTTCCCGGCCCCCGCCAAGGCATAGGCGCGGAACCACGCAACAAACCGGTCAAGGCCCTCCTCCAGCGTCGTGGCAGGCTGATATCCGGTACGAGCCTGAATCCGCGCGAGGCTCGCCCACGTCGCGGGGATATCGCCGGGCGGCAGTGGCGCGACCTCAATCTGCGGCGTCACACCCAACTTCTCCGCCAGCAGGCGGACCGCGCTCAGCAGCACGACCGGTCGTCCGCTGCCCACATTGAAAAGCTCATACCGAGCGTGTAGCGGCATGTCGATGCAGCGCACGATGCCCTCCACCACATCGTCGATGTGGGTGAAATCGCGGCTCACGTCGCCGCCCTGAAACACTTGCAACGGACGGCGCTGCGACAGCGCGTCGGCAAACAGGTAGAGCGCCATATCGGGCCGACACCACGGGCCATACGCCGTGAAGAGCCGCAGACCGACACACGGGATGCCGTAGAGCTGCGCGTAGGTATGCGCCATCAGCTCATTCACCCGTTTCGTGGCGGCGTAGAGACTCACCGGCCGGTCCGCAGGCTGCTCTTCTGTAAAGGGCAGCACGGCACTGTTGCCATAGACCGAGGATGAGGAGGCATACACCAGACGCGGCGTAACCGCCGCATGGCGGCAGCACTCGAGCAACGAGAGAAAGCCCTCCACGTTGTTCTTCTGGCAGACGAACGGCGCGTTGAGCGATGCGCGCATGCCGGGCTGTGCCGCGAGATGCACGACGCGCTCTGGTTGAAACTCCGCGAATACGCCCTGCAACCGCTCCCCGTCACACACATCGCATGTGATCAGGCGCGCTTCTTGGCCATCGTCCGCCGCACGTCCGACGAGCGCCGCCCAGCGGTCATGTTTGAACTGCACGTCGTAGTACGGCGTAAAGGCATCGATGCCCGTCACCGCGTGTCCGTCGCGCAGCAGACGCGCCGTCAAGTGGGCACCGATAAAACCCGCCGCTCCTGTCACCAGTATCCGCATAGCCGCTTTGCCTCGTGCGCCGGGGCGTTACAGAAGCGTCACGCCGCGTTCGCTGAGATACGCCTTCAGGTCACCGATGCCGATCTCGCCAAAGTGGAAGATCGAGGCAGCCAGCAGGATCGTGGCTCCCGCCTGAACGGCGTCGTAGAAATGCTCAAGCGTTCCGGCGCCGCCGGATGCTACGACCTCCGCCGAAACCGCCTGTTTGATCGCACGAATCACCGGCAGGTCATATCCGGTGCGCGCGCCATCGCCCGCCTTGCTGGTGGGCAGGATGACCGGCACACCGAAGCCGTCCACGCGCTTGGCCCACTCCACGGCGTCCGTGCCAGTCGCGGTACGGCCGCCGTCGATATAGACCTCGTACCCGGACGGCAGCGTCGCGCTACGATCCACGTCGATCGCCACGGTCACCTTGTCGGCACCGAACGCGCGAATCAACTCCGGCACCAGTTCCGGCTTGCGGAATGCCGCGCTGCTGATCGACACCTTGTCGGCACCAGCCGCGAGCACCGCCTCAGCGGTCGACACGTCGGAGATGCCGCCGCCCACCGTAAAGGGCACGGTCACGGCATCGGCCACGCGCCGCACCACATCCAGCAGTGTGGCGCGTCCCTCAACCGTCGCCGTGATATCCAGCATGGCGAGCTCATCGGCGCCTGCGGCACAATAAGCTCGGGCGCATGCGACAGGATCACCCGCGTCACGGATATCGACAAAATGCACGCCTTTGACGACGCGTCCCTCCTGCATATCCAGACAGGGCATGATCCGAACAGGTTGACTCATTACAAACAGACTCCTTGCGTTGGGTCGCAACCCTCACGCGCACTAGACCTTGAAGTACTCTTCCCAACCCTTACGCGGGGGCTCACCGATCCGCAACAACGCCTGAGCGGCGTCGTGATTGGTGATCTTGCGGGTCTTGGGATCAAACTCCAGCTTGGCGTTGACATTCTGCACGATGATGCCGAGGCACATGAACTGGCAGAGCGGACCGGACACTGCGAAGCGCGAACGGCAGACCTCCTCGCCCTTGACGCCGAGCAGGAAGTTCTTGTAGTGATTCGAGGGGCTCTTCGGAACCTGCGGCAGCGTGGCCTTCACCGCGTCGGCTTTTTCACCGCCGATCACCGAGAGCGTGGAGCCGTGCGAACCACCCTTGAATATCACGCCGTCACCGTAGATCTCCTTGCCGGGCGGCAGCGCCTTGCCCTGGTCGGAGCCGCCGAGCGACGCCGGCGCGTTACTGTTGGTCTTGACCCCGTGGAATCCCTCCGGCAGTTCGGGATGGTTACCCACGCCATCGTACCAGTACACATCGCAGGCCGGCAGGCCAGGTCCGCGTGCCGGCACCTTGAAGAGCAGCGTAGAGGCCATCGGGAAGACGTACGGATTCCACCCTTCCATTTTGAGCGGCTCGACCGACGTCGGCAGGCCCCACTTCAAGAACTGGTGACCGGTGTCAAGAATGTGGGCGCCCCAATCGCCCAGTGCGCCGTTACCGAATTCGTAGAAGCAGCGCCAGTCGCCATTGAGATACTGTTCGGTGAAGTCATGCTCCGCGACATGCGCCAGCCAGGTGTCCCAATCCACGTTGTTGGTGTTCGGCTGTTTCGCGATCGCCTTTTTGATGGCTGCGGGATCGCCTTTCCACTTGTGCCAGCGGCGACCGCCATTCATGTGGGCCACGAACTTGGTCACATTGTCGAGGACGCCGGCTTCCTGCCAGGTCTTGAACTGAAAGTAGTTACCGTCGGAATGGCCTTGGTTGCCCATCTGCGTGGCAACTTTGTACTTCTGCTCAGCCGCCATCAGCAGATCGATCTGATTGAACGAATGGGCCAGCGGCTTCTCCACGAACACGCCCTTGCCACGACGCATCGCCTCCATCGTGATGACGAAATGCGAGTGGTCCGGCGTGGCGACCAACACCGCGTCGATCTCCTTGTCGTGCTTGTCGAACATCTTGCGGAAGTCAGTGAAACGCGGCGCATTGGGAAACTTCTGCAACGTCTTTTGCGTCCGCTTGCCCCCCATCTCCGTATCGCACAGCGCCACGATGTTACAGAGGCCCGTGGCGAATAACGCATTGATGTCGCCCGCGCCCTGATTGCCGATGCCGCAACAGGCGAGGTTGACCTTTTCATTGGGACTGGTTTGTCCGGCTACACGCAGAAAAGGAAATGCCGCGCACGCCGACGCGACGCCCGTGTGCTTGAGAAATGACCGACGTGAATACGAAATGCGTTCCATGATGTTTCTCCTTGCTCTTACTCGTTTGTGTGGTGCGGGATTAAAAATTATCAGGGACGGGTGGCCGTGCGGGCGCGTTACGCTTCCGAGCCGCCGCTTGGCCAGCCATGGCGGCGGCCGTGATGGCCTTGATCTCTGAGGTCGGAATCAACATGGCGGACAACGTCTCTCCCTTGAACGGCCAACCCGCGAAGACGATCCCCTCGCTGTCCGGAATCCCTTTCGCGATGTCCGCCGTTTCGGGACGCGCCGCCAGAGAGAACGCTATGATGCGCGCCAACGCGATGCTGCCGATGCTGTGCGGATCAGCCGATGGCGACAACAACGCTTCGATACGATCGGCCTCTGCGGATGCACCTGCCAAGGCTTTGGCGCGTTTGACCGCATCTGCAAGCACGGCCTCGCCGCCCATAGCCAAAATCAGATCCTTGCCGCTGGTCGCATAGGTGTAGCCGTCACCCAAAAGTACCTTCAGTGTGCGAAAAGTCTGCTGATGCGCCGCCACGGCGGCATCGGCCTTTTCGGCCGGCAGATCGGGAGGGAACGCAGCGCGTACTGTTTTCTCCATCGCCTGCTCATCGAACTCCATCTTCCAATCGTACACCTTCATGTCGTCAACCGTACGCTTGGTCGGCCCCGGGAACTTGATACCGCTCTGCTTCATCATCGTAACGAAAAACGGCTCTTTCATCATGGCGAACTGCGATTCCAAATAGCCGTCAGGATCATCCATCTGCCAGCATCCCTGTACGTGCAGCGCGCCGTCCGGCACCGGTCGGCTCACGGCCAAGGCTTGCGGCACACCCCACAGCGCGATCGATTGCTTCAAGACCGCAGCCCAGTCATTGGTTGCGCCGCCGGTATACATCGGCGACGAGGCGACGAGCTCGGTATACATCTCGATGAGCGCGTTCTCCAGCGTCTTCGGCACGGTCGACCCGCCCGACGCATAACTGAACAGCGAATCCTTTTTCAGAAACGCCTGCTGTTTCGTAGAAACGGGCTTGCCGGAGAGCATCAACGCTGCTATATCCGATCCCGCGCGCGGTATCAGGCGCGAGCGGACGAACACCCCTTCATTCTGGATGTTGAGCCCCAGATGAAGCGCTTTGAGCTGTTCGAGCATCCCGCTATAGAAACCCAGCGCGCGCTCCACCGCGCGGCGTTGCTTCTCGGCGTCAGGCGCGTTGACCTGCACCGGTATGGACGCCGTTGCTTTTTTCAGATAGGGCACCACGGCCTGAGGCTCCACCGACACACGCAGCACGCCAGGCAACGTCGGTAACTCGGAGTACGCCGTCAGGTCCGTCCCCAGCAGCGCGGCCTGTTTTTTCGCATGCGTCACGATATACAGGCGGCCGCCCGCGACCTTTGCCGCCATGTGCTTGCCCAGCGTGTAGATGCCGTCCTTCGGCTCGGGCAGCGCGCCTTCGGCCTCCCCCCCGGCCAACGCCTTGAGGTAAGCCTCCGGCGCGGCACTGGGCGCAACCTCGATGACCATGCCGGTTTCGCCGCCCTCGAGTGCGAGCAGGTGCATCGCGACCGGCTTACTGTTATCCATCTGCGCCGCACCCGGCAAGCCACCGGTCATCATCATCGGCAACGCCGCGAGCATCGGCGCCTGAAACGCCCCGGCCCCCAGCGCGGCTTGCTTTTGCAGCTCCGCGAAACTCTCTACGTAGACCGACACGATGCGCGTTGCACCCAACGCACTCCCGGCGCACGCGACGCCGCACACAGCAACGGCCAAAACCGCCCTCAATCCATTTTTCATATCAACCTCCCGGTGCCCATCCATCTGACAGAGACCTAATTGGTAGTATCATTATGCGGACTTCACACCGGACGTGTCAAACGCATTAGCGATTTTGATTCAGGGTTTCTGCCATTGACTTGAAATAAAGATCCGTGTAAAAGGTGGGCAAACGATCAGGCGTTGAGTAGACGGAGCGCTCTACCATGAAAAAGAAAAAACTGCTGTATATTGTTTGCGGTTCTGCGATTGCTCTCGTATTTGTAGTCTTGTTAAGCGTGTCAAGCGCTAAGCATGGAGACGCGCGCACGATCGCGATGGTGAATGGGGTTGCGATAAGTGAAACGAATGATGCCTCAGCCATCATCATGAAAACGCTGCTGGATCAGTTTGACAAAAGTGAAAATATCGTGGTCACGCAGCAAGAGCTTGAAAAACAGCGTGCGCTTTTTGAAAAACTAGCCAAGGGGACTTATGACCAGCGGATTGCGCACCTCAACAAAGAACTGGAGAACCTTGTCGCCTCCGGCAATGGAACTGTAGATGTCTCAAACAGAGTCGCCAAAATCAAAAAAGAAATTGCGTGGCTGAAGCCCAGTTTTTTCGTGCCTGCGGATGACATGCTAAAAGAGGACGTGCTTTTGTGGAAACGAAACAGGGCGCTTTACAGACGTTATGGCGGCAATGTGTATTTTTCACATGTAGGCGGCTCTTTTCCTGCAGACGCTTACAAAGCATTTTTCAAAGAAAAAGAAACCGAACAGGCTTTTGAGATATTCGACGGGAAGCTGAGAAAAGATTTCTGGGACGAACTCACCAGCGATGCACAGCAATCAGAACTTTTGCTCGATGACGGCAAGAAAGCCATTGAGACGCCGCCCTGGGAAATGACCATCGAGGAATGAATGCGGTCGCACCCGTAATCGGTTAGCCCGCCGCCCGCGCTTCGCACGGGAATGTAAATGAGGATAACTTTGATGTAAGTTATAGGTAAGTGACAAAGGGTATGCGAGTCGAACGCATGTTTGAAAATTGAGTATCGGAAGTTGAGCGTTTTTTGCAAACAGATTTGCGGCGGCAAGCGGTATTCCGCGCGACACCGCTTTTTGAGCAGGCGTGCAGTGGTAGGGTGGCGCGCAAAAGCGGTGCCGCGACCCGCGCACAGCGCGGCTCTTGTCACCGTATTCCAAATTTCGTTACCGTGCCACACATAGCACAACACAATAATCGCGTCTAAAAAACGCCACCTTCCCAGTGCTCCACAATGAAACCAGAAACACATGATCTTCTCACACCCCTGTCGTTAACCCACGCCGAGCCATGCAATGTACTCCGCAAAGTGTAAGGATTTTACGATTGTAATATTGTGAACGTTTCTCAGAGCGGAAACTGCTAAGCTATCTCAATCACGCTTAGCCGAGGTTAAAGGGAATATGTCAGAAAAAACTTTTGGGATGTCTGGCGCGGTGAAAATCGCGGGCGTTCTGTCGTTTCTCGCCATAGGGAG
>DAOTMQ010000051.1:0-18838 GCA_035450385.1 Kiritimatiellia bacterium
AGCGCTCTCAGATTGTTTGACCCCTAGTTTCGAGCGGTCCGATGGTGTGGAAATCCCGGGCACCGCTCGCAGCTCTTTGAAAACCGATCTTTTTCGCTCAAACAAGGCTCTTTCGCTTGACCTGACAGCCTGTTTTTGGCATCGTTTTTTAGGTCGCTCGAAAACGGCCCCATAACTCGTTGGCAAACAATGCGTTACCAACGAGAGTGTTTCCGCGCCATCATTGGCGCGGCTCCATTGAAGCAGCGTGATTTCCACCAGACGTTCCTCTGCCGCCTGGTTTCCGCGCCATCATTGGCGCGGCTCCATTGAAGCCACCCTGCGGGTATCTCCGGCGGCCACGCGGTTTTGTGTTTCCGCGCCATCATTGGCGCGGCTCCATTGAAGCGCGTTTTCCGGGCGGGCCTTTCCCGCCCTTTTTTCTGTTTCCGCGCCATCATTGGCGCGGCTCCATTGAAGCGTGGTTAGTGTCTCCAATTCGCGCACGGGCGGGATGAGTTTCCGCGCCATCATTGGCGCGGCTCCATTGAAGCACATTACAAATGTGCTGGACGGTGCCCTTGGCAAAGTTTCCGCGCCATTGTTGGCGCGGCTCCATTGAAGCCGTAGCGCACAGGTTCATAAGACAACAGCATTTTAGGTTTCCGCGCCATTGTTGGCGCGGCTCCATTGAAGCTTGAGGGCGGGCGGCGCGGGCGCGAAGACGCGGCGGAGTTTCCGCGCCATTGTTGGCGCGGCTCCATTGAAGCGACGAAGAACGGGCGCGTCCCGGGCATGGGCCAGCAGGTTTCCGCGCCATTGTTGGCGCGGCTCCATTGAAGCAATCAGTGCATGGCCTTCACGGCGATTGAAATCCATGTTTCCGCGCCATTGTTGGCGCGGCTCCATTGAAGCAGAGTACACATGCCAGATGTGGTGGCCGGTGTGAGCGTTTCCGCGCCATTGTTGGCGCGGCTCCATTGAAGCGCGAGCTTGGCGTAATACTGGCCCTTGCGCTCGCTGAACGTTTCCGCGCCATCATTGGCGCGGCTCCATTGAAGCCCCGAAAGCACCATGTCGCACTCCTCAGTATTCTGCTTGCTGACGGTGGTAGCCTAAATGTCGCCTTTCGACTCCGAAACACACGTTCTCTTCACGAAGAAATCGAACGGGCATTCCGGCGTAACTCCGGACGTCTCCTCGTATTCAACCGGACGCGCCTCGGGGTGCCGGAGAGTGAAACGGCCGTCCCCCGCATCCCGGAACCGTTCGACCGATTCCTTCAGATAAAACCTGCTGGTGTCGTGAATCGTCTGGTAGATGAAACCACGCGAAATCCGGCGGTGTTTGTGCAACGCCTGCCGACTGATGCCGAGCATCTTCGCAGTCGAGGATGCTGATATGAAGCTTGATAAAGGCATGGCCTTCAATATGCCGTCGAGTTCCCTGTCACGAGCCTCCTCAATCTTCCTCGCATCATCCGGCCCGAACAGACGGTCGCCACAATGCGAACACTGCATATAAGACACGTCGGCGACACAGAAGGTGCCGATCTCATTGTCATCGACCCGGAACTTCGCCGCGTGGCGCTCCAGATATTCGCCCTTACCACATTCGTAACACTTCATGGCTTCACCCCGATTCACTCGGCTTCCTTGAAACTGTTGACTACAAGCAACACGCCGTTCTCGACATAGAAGTGCGTATAAACATCCTCTCCGCGAAAACGGCTCTTATAGAAATCGAGCATGATCCCGTCCGAGCACCTTGCATTCGACCAATCGCTTTTGTAGAAATGACAGGGCTTCAATGCAAGAATCGCACGCCTTATGTCGTCACTTTCCCAACCGAATGCTTTCCACGCCCCCTCAAGAGCGTTCTTTCTGGCCTTCCATTTCCCGCTGTTCACGAGTCGCCTGACATCTTCCAGCGGGTATGTCGCTTTAGGCTGGCCCTTTCGATGCATTCCGCTTCCTTCATTGTGTTCATGGTTATAGCTCAAAGGGTTGACACCTGTCAACCCCTTGTTGCGTTCGTGTCCGGTTTATGTCAGCCTGCGCTGTGCGCTGTGTACCCTTTGCCACGGGTTCCTCGATTCGGATGTTTCCGAATCCGATCGTATCGTATAACAAACAACCTACGTGAATCCACACGCCGCGCTCGTCGTAAGATGGCCGAAGTATAGCACCGCAAACCAGATGAGTGCGAGGGCAAAAGCCAACTTTCATTTATCCACGAACGCATCCTAGTCCCCTTGACCGTTTTTGGCTTCGGATTCCGGTCGTGCGGACGAGGTGGACGCTTCCGCGCTTTCAACACGCGGTCACTTGTAAAAGCCAAGCCCCGCCGCGTGGCGAGTAGCAGGTTTACTTTTGTCCACGATGTCCACCAAGGAGGCGCTTGCAAAACCCTTTACTTGCGGGTGTGGCACGGGCATCTTGCCCGTGTTTCATGGGCGGGACGCCCATGCCACAAGGGGACTTGCAAGAGCCTCACAGGTTAAAATCACACCTGCGGATGAAACCAAAGGGCGTTGAAAGTTCAACTTGCTCTTTCTAGGTTTATTCGCATGGGAGAGGCGCGGGACGCTGTTTCTCACTCACCACGCGATGCGCCACGCGCTGCAACACCTTAACGTCTGCGGCTGACACACCCTTGGGCACGAAGGTGTTGCCGACCACGCTCTCGCCGTAAAAGAACGCGAACCAGACGCAGCCCAGCAGATACTCACCCTGCGCGTTCGCGTGAAACTTGTCGGCCCCCAACCGAAATGTGCCGCTCTTGGGATCCTTGCGCCAACTGTAACCGCCGTGCAACGCGCGCTTCTCGGCCGGTAGCGCGGGATAGACCACCGTTTGGGGATCGAATGCCGGATCAGGCACGAACGGTCCCCATGCCGGGTCACGCCGGGCTGCCTCCATCGCATCGCCGCTCGGAATCAGCCGGAACCCCTTGGCCTGACAAAACGCATCGTAAGCCGTGCGCACCTTGCGGTACATGTCATCCGTCGAAACGAACCCCTTTACCCCGACCGGATGGTCGTCGCGATAGGCCCAGGTTTGATGCACCACAATCTCGGCATCCGGCGCGTATTTGCGGATGATCGCGATCAGCCGGTCGGCACCCGGCTGGTAGCTTTCTGGAATCGGTGCTTTGTGACTCACCTGCTGGATGGTCACGTATGCCCACTTCTCTTGTTGCAACAGTTCCTGCAGGCTCTTCTTGCCAGCGTAAGGGCGTCCCTGGGGATCTGCAGGATCTTTTTCAAAGGCCTCCGCATGCCGCACATGGCGATCAAAATCGCATCCACCGATCATGGCGTGACCCACTATTGCCTCGTGACCCGCAGCCGCCACAATCTCCTTGAAGTACCGCAGCGCATTGTTTGAAAAGCTGTTGCCGATCGCCAACAGCTTTACGCTCTTGGCGTCAGCCGTCCCGCAGACCAGTCCGGTTATCGCCACAATCACCGCTATGCCATACCGTCGCATCGTTCCTGTCCCTCCGTTTTTCAATATTGAATTGATGGTGTAATGAGTTTAGGCAGCGCGCCATCCCTCAGGTGAGATCACGTTTGGTTGCTGCCATCATCTGGCGCATCAAAGCGCGTCGATCTTGCCAGGTGTCGCGTAGCGAACCGATCCGGATGCGCTGGCGGAACTGGTCTAGCTTCAACCGCACCACGGGCGTGACGCGCACGCGGACGGGCCGTTCCGGCTCGAGGCAGAAGAAGTTGTCATCGTACCACGCATCCAGGCCCCCCAGCGAGATCCAGACCCAGAGCGCCGGGTGACGGCTCGTGAGAATCACGGCGAAACTGTTATCATCCCATACGCGGATCTCAGCCCGTATCCGCGGCGACTGCGAATTCAATTCGCGCCACGCGCAGAAAGGCACGACCTGCCACGCCACAGGATTGCCCTGCTCGTCGATCAGGTAGAGCCAAAGCAGCAGATTGGACGCGCCGTACTTGCGCAGCGCCTCGCCGACTTTGACCGTCACCGGCTTCGTACGTGAAGTCGCCTTGAGCGTGACTTTTTTGGTGCCTTCGAGAACCGTGGAGCCTTCCATTTGCGTCATGCGCCACTGCACCTCACCCTTGAAAGGCTTGGCGCCATCATTGAAAGCGAACACCTCGACCGATGTCCCCTGACGGCGGCCCGCAAGGGTCAACGGGGCGAAAAAGCGACGCGCCACAAAGTGCAGGGCTTTCCACCGGCCGCCTGCGTCCACCGATGAACAACTCGCCGTGGGCCAACAGTCATTGAGGTGCCAGAAGATCGCACCACCCTGCCCGTCGTCCGTCTCGCAGCGCCCGAGCATGACCTGCTGCTCGACGGCCAACGCCTGCTGAATCTGGCTCAGCCACAGCGTGTTTTCAAAGCCGAACGGCATCAGAAACTCATCCACGCAGGTGGCGAAAATGCGCCTGGCACCGTCCGCCGGCGACGTATGAAACAGGCTGGCGGGATGCGACACATTACGCTCGGGTTCGCTGAGATAGGCGGCTGCGGCGCGCGGCTCGGGGAATGCGGGGAGACTCTGAAAGTCCGGGCATCCGCCCATAGAAAACGGATCGTGCGCCATCGGCGGCAAGCATGGTCGACCGGGATCCTCGCGCTTCACCGTTTCCTCGACCGTCTTAACGTACGCGGCGTGCACACCTTTTCCGCCGCCATCCCCGCAACACCACATCACCACCGAGGGATGGTGGCGCAGTCGCTTGATCGCGCCGGTCACCTCACGCGCACAGGCCGCAAGCGCCGCATCGTCCGGCTTTTCCGACTGCGCCTCGCAGAGCATCATGTCTTGCCACACGCAGACGCCGTACTCATCGCACAGATCGTAAAAGGCTTCATTCTCGTAGATGCCGCCACCCCAAACGCGCAGGCAATTCATGTTGCCGACTGCCGCCGCCTTGACGAGGCGCGCATACTCCACGCGCGTCAGGCGCGCGGCGTAGAGGTCGGCGGGCATCCAACTCGCGCCCTTCAGAAACAACGGCATCCCGTTGATGAAAAAGCGCCGCGAGACCTCGCCCCGCACTTTCGTTTCTTCCATGCGGAAGTCGCAAAGCCCGATGCGCCGCGGGATATGCTCGTGGCATGTGCGTCCCGTCAGCACGTCAACCGTAACCTCATACAGCGGCTGCTCACCCATGCCAACCGGCCACCAAAGCTGAGGGTTCTTGACCGGAACATTCAGCGACAAGCGATCCACATTCAGAATATCACGCGCCTCGTGAAGGATGTTGCCCTTGTAACAGACACGGACCAAAACTTCGAGGTGCATCTCGGGGCAGAAACGCTCTGCCTCCACCACCACATTCAAGCCGACCTCCCCCGCGACGGAGTGATCCTGCAGGATAACCACCTGATGCACACGCACATTGGAGAACGCCATCACCGAGACATCGCCGCAAATTCCGACCGTCTCTGATTTGGGCTGCCAAAGGCCAAGCGACGACGACGCTTGACGACGCAGGGGTTGGTCTGTGGCGGCTGCGAACACCACGGTCAACTTGTTTTTACCGGGCTTGATAAGCGCCTTCACATCGTATTCCAGCGACTCGAAGGCACTCGCCGAACATCCAAGCTCCGTATCGTTGAGCGATACCACCGCGCGTCCGTCAAGCCCCTCAAACCGCAACACCACGCTGTCGTAGTCCGAAAAATCTTCAGACACAAAAATTTTTTCGTAAACCCATGTGCTTTCGCACACGCGCGACATGCCCTCAAGCGCCATACCCGGGATCGGGTCTTCAATCTCTTGCGCTGTCAGAAGGTCAGCGTGTATACAACCCGGCACCAACGCCTGCAGACTCTTCTTCGAACCTTCCTTTCGCACGCTCCAGTCGCCTGACAAATCAATTCGTCTCATCACACCATCCCATCTGTGCCACATTCGATACTCATAAGCGTATTGTCGCAGACCCCCCTGCCAAAGTCAATCCATCAACCAAAACCAGATTGCGGTGGATATCTCGGAGCGGGAGCGGTATGATGCTGACATGAATCTGACAGAAAAGACATTGGACACGCGACGTGTATTTGAAGGGCGTGCACTGGTCATTGATGTGGTGGATATCGAGCTTCCCGATGGACGGCGGTCGATACGCGAGATTGTGCGGCATCGTGGTGCCGCAGTCATCTTGGGCCAGCGCCCGGACGGTTGCTATGTGCTGGTCCGGCAGTACCGCAAGGCCGTCGAACAGGCGTTGCTGGAAGTGGTGGCGGGGGGTCTGGACGAAGGTGAAGATCCGGACTCAGCCGCACGGCGGGAAATGGAGGAGGAGAGCGGATACGAAGTGGTCTCGTTGAAAAAAATCGGAGTGATCGTGCCGTGTCCCGGTTATTCGGAAGAACACCTGCATCTGTACTACGCGCGCCTTTCGCAAGAACCGCGCACGCAACGTCTGGATTCCGATGAAAACCTCGAACCCGTGGTGATGACCGCTGAAGCACTTGACGCGGCCTTGGACGCAGGTGAGTTGATCGACGGTAAAAGTGTTGCGATCTGGCTGATGTGGCGTCGCATGTGTGCGGCGGGGTGCGGAATACAGGAGGTTAGGACGGAATGAACACGACGCGTTCACCTCTATTCACGTTGGCGTTGCTCGCCATGGTTCTGTTCCTGGTGTTTCAACTCCGCGAGACGCGACACATGCGTGTCGTACGACAGGCGTCTCCGACCGCTGACGCGCACGCCGAGCCTTCCAGCCGGAGCAACCGCGAGACCGAGGCCACCCTTGTCTACAAGCGTGTCTCGCCCTCGGTGGTCGCGGTCGCGAACAATGCGTTGGTGCGGCGCGGATTCTTCTTCGATTTCCAAATTTACGAGGTGCCGCAGGGGGCCGGTTCCGGTTTCGTGTGGGACAAGAAGGGACATATCGTCAGCAACTACCATGTGGTGCATCAGGCCAACCGGCTGACCGTCACCTTCCCGGACGGCACGCAATACGACGCGAAATTGGTGGGCATCGCGCCGGACTACGACTTGGCCGTGCTCAAGATCGACGCGCCGCCTGACCGGCTCGTGCCGGTAGAAGTGGCGGCATCGCGCGACCTCGAGGTCGGTCAGCGGGTCTACGCCATCGGTAATCCTTTCGGCCTCGACACCACCCTCTCATCCGGCATTGTCAGCGCACTGGGACGCACCATCACTTCGATGACCGACCGCAAGATCCACGACGTGATCCAGACCGATACCGCGATCAACCCCGGCAATTCGGGCGGCCCGTTGCTCGCCTGCTGCGGATGCTTGATCGGCGTCAACACCGCGATCCTGAGCCCGAGCGGCGCCTACGCCGGAATCGGATTTGCAGTGCCATCCGATACCGTTTCGCGCGTTGTACCGCAACTGATCGAAAAAGGGCGGGTCACACGGGCCGGCCTCGGCGTTCGGCTCCTGCCCGATCACGTCGCCGCGCGAGCGAACCTGAGCGGCGTTGCAATCTACGCGGTGTTTGAGCAAACCCCCGCCGCGCGCGCGGGCCTCACGGGCATTGGCCTCAACCGCTTCGGCGAATTGGTTTTTGGCGACATCATCGTCGCGGTGGACGGGCAGACCGTCACGACGATCGAGGACGTGCAGGCGATGCTGGACCCGCGCCAACCCGGCGACCGCGTAGAACTCACGGTCGCGCGCGCAGGGAAATCGCGCAAGATCACCCTGACGCTGATCGAGGAGTAGGCACAGGCCCGCTTCAACCCGTTGAAGCGCGGAGGCGGTGAACTACTGCCCCTGTTACCGCAGTGTCATCACTGAGCCGACCGGCGCGATGGTCAGTTTCGCGTAAGTGTCGGTCACGCGCACAAGCGCTGTGTAACCGGCGGGGACCGACGACGGCTTGGTTGCGTTCAGCAGCGCCTGGCGCGTTGCGGCATCAGCCGAAGTAAAGGTGAAGAGCGTTCCGTGGTAGGGATACTCGGCTCCTTGCGGCACGGTCAGCGTAACGGTGCCCTCAACAGTCAGCGCCCCGGCGACGGCCAGCGATGCGCTGTAACGACCGCCGGTTTCGAACGTCACGGTGAGATCGCCGCTGACGGTCGCCGAGCCGGTCAATTCCGCGCCTGCGCGGATCATGATGTTAGTGATGCCGTCCAACGCGGCACCGTCCAGATTGAGCACGCCGCCCTCGACGATCAGCGTGCCGTCCACCGCAAGCGTACCCGAGAGCGTCTGCACGGCCGCACCGCTTTTGACGACGGTACCGGTACCGCTGAATGAGCCGCCAAAGATCGCATCGTCAGTCGTATGGATACCGAACGTGCCGTTCGCAAGCAGTTCGATCGCACCATCGCCGCTGAGCGAGCCGACCGTCTCGCTTGTGCCGGAGACCGCGAGTTTGCCCGGTGCCGCCACCGTGGTCGGCGAGAGATCGGAGAAGACATTCATCGCGCTTTGCATGCCCTGCACCGGCCACTGCCCGGCCAAGGTATAGCGCGTGGTCGTGATCAACGAGGTGTCTGCGGAATAGTCTTGCGAGTCCACCACCGTCCACGTCGTTCCGTCCGCACTGATCTCGACGGTCCACGTAATCGCATCTCGTCCGGTCGCATCATTCGCGGTGTACCACGCATAACCGTTGAAGAACACTGGAGTAGGGAACTCAAGCACCAGCGGGTAGAGCGGCGACGCGGAATTATGATAAAACTTGGTCTCCACGCTGCCGTCGATCGCTTTTTCAGGCCCCTCCACACCGGCCGTCTTGCCCGGACTCGTCGCCAGCGTGCCGACGGGGTACGGCACATCGACGCCGCCCAAGGTAAGACGGAATTCGGAAAGTTGGTAGCCCGTATTGACATGCGCGCCTTCGGGCCGGGTCACGCTGGGTTTGAAGCGGACAAACTTGGTCAGAACCCCCGAAACCACCGTCGCCGTGCCGTCCTCGATCCGCGTTGCGCCGGTATAGGTGCTGTCTATGCCGGTGTAGTAGGTGTTCCCGGTGCCAGTCTGCGTGAGCCCCAGCGCGGAGACGCCGTCCTGCAACGAACCGATGAACGTTTCCGCTCCGGTATTGGTCACGACCACCGACATCGGCAGAGCGCCGTCATTACGTATCACAGTGTTGATACCCTTGGGCATGATGTAGGCATCGGCACCGTCCGCCGCCTGCAATGCGACCACACCTTGACCCGAGGCCGCCCCCGTAAAAGCCGTGTAATCCGTCAAAGTCACCACACTGTTGTTTTCGGCGTGCAGTCGACCGTCACCGGAAAGTGCGCTGAATACGGCGTTGAAATTGTTGACCGCCAGCCGCCCGGCTTGTCCGATCGCGACCAGTTGTTCAATTGACGTTCCCGTGCCGCCGAACCATTTCTCAGTCAGATACGCCTCGACCGCCTGACGCTCTTCCACCGTCAACACGCGATTGTACACCAACACCTCGCCGACATATCCGACGAAATAGCGGGCGTATTGGGAACTGAACCAGTAATCGCCGAGGGCCGCTTG
This sequence comes from Kiritimatiellia bacterium, assembly GCA_035450385.1. Lineage (GTDB taxonomy): Bacteria > Verrucomicrobiota > Kiritimatiellia > RFP12 > UBA1067 > DUPH01. Next base: position 9,436 of record DAOTMQ010000051.1, read on the forward strand.
GAAATCACGGGTGCTGGTGCTGACGGCTGTAAGAATATGCAGCGGCTGACCATCGAACGAATATCCTGCGACGCCATTAATGAACATCTCGCCGTTATGGGAAAAATCGTTTGCATCCGCTTGATTGCCGGTGTGCCGCCATGTGGTAGACGAATGCGTGCGCAATCCGTTTCGGTCCATCCGGGACTCACCCCAGAGACCACCCAGACCCACGTAACGGGTCACGTGGTTGACGATGAACACCGTCCGAGCCTGCGCCTTCTTGTCGGCCTCCAGCCGCGTGCGTACCTCGTCGTCGCCAAACAACACAGCCGGCTTGCCGTTGATCGCATTTTCCATCCACTTCGGGCGGTGTGCCGGATTAGCCTGCGTGAAATGGACACCAGCCCCAGACGCATCACGCCATGCTGTCACAAAACCGTTGGAAAGCGTGAACGTACTCGGCTCCGAGGCATCCAGCCAGTAGGAGAGTCCGCTCTTCAGCGGCTCGGGCTTGGAAATGCGCAGCGTGCCGTCCTCCACCTGCATGCCGCCCGAATAGGCGATTGATGCGATGGGGAGGGAGAAGTCGCCCGTCCCTATCTTTGCCAGCGCGATCGGCGCCGGGCCGTCGCTGATCGTGCCGGTGAACGCGGATGAGACGTTGCCGGCGCCGACCGTCAGCGTCGCCGCTTGCGCACCGCTGTTCGTGACGCTGCCGCCGGCCAGCGTGTTGGTGAGCGCACCGAGCGTTTCACTTCGTCCGTTCAGATCCAGCACACCGCCCGACAGTGCCACGTCGCCACCGATCTGGTTGCCGTTGTCTCCGGCCAACACCACACGCGTGTCAGGCTCGACACCGATCACGTTTAGTACGGCGTACGCGTCAGCCTCACCACTCTTGGCGAGCGCAAGGGTGCCGCCGCGCACATGCACAGAGAGGCCTGCGTTCTGCTCGCTGCCGCCGAGCGTCAGCGTGCCGTCCCCCCATTTCGACACGTTAGCCAGCCCCGTGATCACGCTGTTGACCGTCATTGTCTCACCGACACCGCTCACCTCGAATCCGCCCCCCTGCGCGGTGACCGGCGTGGTAGCCAGTAGCAGGTCGCCGCCGACGGGATTCACGAGACGCCCGCCGTTCAAGTGTACCGTCGCACCGCCCAGAGCAGTCTCGTCGGCCGGCAGCACACGACCGGAGACGATCCTCAACGTGCCGGACAGCGATGATCCAGAACCCTGCAACACCAGGTCGCCCGTGCCGTCTTTAACAGCCGAACCGGTTCCGGTCAATGCTCCCGTGTAGGTGATCGTTCCGTCACCGGTAAAACGGGCAGTACCTCCATTCAACACGACATCGTTGTCGTAGGTTTGCGACGCCGTGCTGTTCGTGAGGCGGTTATCAACGAAGCGCATCGTGTCAAACCACACGGCGGTTCCCGCGTTCGCGGTGACCGAGCCGTCGCCGCCGACCGAATCGTCATGCACGACGCGCACCGAGTAATCGGTCAGGTTCAGCGCTGAGGGGCCCAGCAATGCGGCACCGTCCAGCGCGAGGTCCGCGCCTGCCGCGATTGTATACGGCGTTTCCGGCATGCGGCGCAGCCAAACACGGTTGGTGAGTATCAAGCCGCCCGCATTCACGATCTTCGCGTCCAGCACCGATGGCCACGCACCCGTTGAGCCGAAGCAGAGCGGCAACCCGCCATTATTGATGGTCAAGACCGGCTCTGGCGGACCTGCCGTCAATGCAGTAACGCCACACGCCATAACCAGATTGCCGGCCTCGGCAGGCACTGACAGCGTACCGTCCTGCGCCAATGCCAGCATACCTGACAGAAAGTTGTCGGCACTTTCCGTGATCAGATTCGGTCCGCCGTCGTCCGTAAACATCCGCGCACGCGCCAGTTCCGTCGCGTTGGTGAAACCGCCGTTCTCGGCATCGTACAAGATGCCGTTACGGAAGTTCCCTTGCGGACCTACGGCACCGGTGCCCTGCGCATAGCGAAACTCGACGGAATGCCAGCCTGCGGCGAGCGCGACGTTATTGGTGACCACCCGCGCAGCCGACGTATTGTTCAGGATCAGCGGCACCCCGTCGATCGCCAGATAGCCGCCGTCATCAAAACATTTGCCAAAACTGTAGACCCCGTCTTCGGCCAGATACCACCGGCCGCGATACACATACTGCGTGTTGTTCGGGAAAACACTGGTATCAGCGGTACTGCCTTTCTCGGGCATCGGCCGCCAACCGGTGTAGGTCAAAGGGGCACTGAGATCGATCTGCGCACCCGCACCCCGGTATTCATCGAGTCCGGAAGGTCTGGCCAGTTGCATGTTCCCGCCATCGAACACGACCGTACCGCCGGCCATCACGTTCGGCCCGCCGATCAGCAGGGTGCCGTCCTTCAACCAGAGCGTGCCGTCCTCAATACGCGCACCGATCGCGCTGAGCGTGCCGCTGCCCTGCTTCTCGATCGTCGCGCCGCCCTTGAGTGCGCCGCGCCAATCGCAATCCTCATTCAAGCCGCCCACGATCAGCGTGCCTTGCCCCGCGACGGATGAGGTGATGACCGCCTTGGGTCCGGATGAAAGCGTATTGACCGTCTCGCTCTTGCCGTTCAAATCCAACGTCGCAGTCGGTAACTTGTCATTGTAACCAGCCCACGGATTGATCGACAGACCGCCCTTGCCCACGCCGTGCGGCAGCACTTCGTCCTGCCCCAACCGTAACAGACTACCTGAGCCCAGACTGGCCCCGAGACCGTTCGTGCCGACTACAGTCCCCCCGCTGTAGTCGTTGGCGGGATTATTGAGGATCAACGGAGAGAACTCGTAGTTGATCCCCAGCGTGCCGCTCCCAGTGATCGGGCCGTCCACCTGCGTCGAACCGCCCACATAACCGGCACCGAGAAAACCGCCGCGCGGCGAAAGTGTAATGCCCCGGTTCGCGTGAATGACCAGTGCGTAGTTGCCGTCATCATTTTGCAGGCCACCGTTGTCCAAGATAATGGCGTCGGACTTATAGGCGCCCGGCACCGGACCAAAGCCGCTGTCACGCGCCACGCGCGCGTTGCCGTTTGAGACGATCGTGCGGCCGGTAAACAGGTTGTCATCGCCCAGGAATGTTCGTCCGGGACCAGTGATCCTGATATCCGCACTGCCCGTCAGCGTGGTGCGGCGCAGATTGATCCCGTGTGCCGTCGTATCCAGCAGCGCCGGCGAGATCAGTTCAAAGGTGCCGCCGACCAACCTCCATTCCGCGGCGATGGACTCGGGCGTCGAGTCGGGATTGCCGCGGATTTCGGAAAGGACCACCGTGCCCATGTCGTTTGTAATCTCGTAATAGCCGGACGCCCCTTGAAAGGTCGCCACGCCGCCACCACCCGCGATGACGCCGTCAACCCATTTGCTGCTGTCGCTCCACGCCCCCGTTGACGGACTCTTCCACACGCCATCCGCCGCACCGCAGCGCATCGCAACGGCAGCCGTCAAACCGATCACCACACACACACCTGCCCGGCCTTTACTCATGACAACCCTCCTAGTGATTTAGAACCTGCTGACACGGAGATAACGGTTTGGTATGGTATAAGAAAAGCGACGCATTGGCAATGGTTTTGAAAGGAAAAACATGCAGGATTTTGAAAAACTGGGAGTGTTTTATCTAGGCAAGCAGGTTGAGGCCGCATCGGGCGAAGCGAGCGACAATCTGCTCCTCTATGATGCCAAGGATTTGACCACGCATGCGATGATGGTCGGCATGACCGGCAGCGGCAAGACCGGACTCGCGCTGGCCCTGCTGGAAGAGGCAGCGATCGACGGCATCCCTGCCATCTTGATCGACCCGAAAGGTGACCTCGGTAATCTCATGTTGCAGTTTCCCGAACTGCGCCCCGAAGATTTCCGGCCGTGGGTGGATGAGGCCGAGGCGGCGCGCAAAGGGATGTCGCCAGAGGCGTTCGCCGCCAAAACCGCCGAGACCTGGCGCAACGGACTCGCGCAGTGGGGCCAGGACGGCGAGCGTATCCGCCGCTTGCAAGCCTCGGCGGAATTTGCCATCTACACGCCGGGCAGTATAGCCGGACGCCCCCTGCAACTGCTGCGTTCGTTCGACGCCCCGCCGGCGGCCCTGCTGAATGACACCACCGCGCTGCGCGACCGCGTGATGTCGGCGGTCTCCGGACTGCTCGGCCTGCTCGGCATCGACGCCGACCCGGTTCAGAGCCGCGAGCATATCTTGCTCTCCAACATCCTCGACCGCGCCTGGCAGGACGGGCGGGACGTGGACTTGACGGTGCTGATTCAGGATATCCAGACACCGCCCTTCGACCATGTGGGCGTGTTTGCGCTGGAGTCCTTCTACCCCTCGAAGGACCGCTTCGCCCTCGCCATGCGCGTCAACAATCTGCTGGCCTCGCCGGGATTCGCCGCCTGGATGGCGGGCGAGCCGCTTGATATCCAACGGCTGCTCCACACGCCGGACGGCAAACCCCGCGTTTCAATCCTCTACCTCGCCCATCTCTCGGATGCCGAGCGGATGTTTTTCGTAACGTGCCTGCTCACCGAGGTGCTCGCATGGATGCGCACCCAGCCCGGCACCGGCAGCCTGCGGGCGCTGCTCTACATGGATGAAATCTTCGGCTACTTCCCGCCGACCGCCAATCCGCCCTCCAAACTGCCGATGCTGACCCTGCTCAAACAGGCGCGTGCCTTCGGATTGGGCGTGGTGCTTTCCACACAGAATCCGGTCGATCTGGACTACAAGGGCTTGGCAAACTGCGGCACGTGGTTCATCGGACGGCTTCAGACCGAACGCGACAAACAGCGCGTGATGGAAGGGCTCGAAGGCGTGGCCGCCAGCACCGGCGACGGTTTTGACCGCAGTGCGATGGAACGCCTGCTGGCCGGTCTCGGCAACCGTGTCTTCCTGATGAACAACGTCCATGACGACGCCCCGGTGCTCTTCCAAACGCGCTGGGCCATGAGTTATCTGCGCGGGCCGTTGACGCTGCCGCAGTTGTCCAAGCTGCCCGGCAACGCGCCTGCGCAAACCGCCCCACAGAGGCCTACCGCAACACAGCCCGCGCCACAATCGGACGCAACTCCTCAACCTGCCGCCGTTGCCCCGGTCGTGCCGCCCGACATTCCCGTTTTCCACTTACGCCCGCCGCAGACAGGAGATGACGGCACGTATACACCGACATTGGTAGCCACCTATAAACTGCACTTTGTCGATGCCAAAGCCGCCGTCGATGAATGGATCAGCCGCACTTGGCTGGTGCCGTTCGCGGCGACGACCGGCGAACCGCTGTGGGACGAACCCGTGCTGTACGAAACGGCGGACCGCGACTTGGTTCGCGACACCCCCGCGCAGGCCCGTTATGCGGCACTGCCCGCGAGCGTGACGCGCCCCAAAGTCCTTGCAACCTGGACCAAATCGTTGGCAGCGGCGCTGTACCAGAACGCCACCCTCGACCTCCACGCCTATCCAGAACTCAAGATGGTGTCGCGCCCCGATGAGCCGCTCGGCGATTTCCGCGTCCGTGTCTGCCAGATCCTTCGCGAACGCCACGACGAGCAGGTCGCCAAACTGAAAGCGAAGTATGCACCCACGCTACGGACGCTCAGCGATCAGATCCGGCGCGCCGAAGCGAAGGTCGAGCGCGAACGGGCGCAGTCCGGCCAGCGGAAAATGGACACGATGCTTTCGGTTGGCGCCACGCTCCTCAGCGCCTTTCTCGGGCGCGGGCGCTCGCAGATTGGCACGGTGGGCCGTGCGACAACCGCCATGAAGAGTGCCGGCCGCATCGGCAAAGAGCGCGCGGATGTCGCACATGCCGAAGAGAGTCTGGAAGTCTTGCAGCAGCGCATGCGTGATTTGGAACAGCAGTTCGAGACGGCAACCGCAGAGTTGAGCGCCGTGCCACATCCTGAGACGTTGCAGGTCGCGACACAGGCCATCCGTCCACGCAAATCCGATATCCTGATCGAGATACTGGGTTTGTGTTGGGTGCCGGACGACACGCTTCGTCGCTCCACTTGAAGGCACAGGACTGCTTTTACTCTCACGGTTGCGAGCCACTGCGTGGTCGCAACAGGAGAGGTTGACCAGCGACGTTCGACCCGCGACCTGCGGCTGGAGCAACCGCTGAAACTGTAACCGCGTCCTTGTCCGAACGGCGACTGCTGTTGTATAATGGTAGCCTATTTTTCCTGCGGGTCCTTGGTGCCGTTCGTGCGCCATAAATGAGGTTTAAGACCTGCCCCCAGCTAAATGGGCCTGCGGGAAGAGGAGGAGGACTATCGCCATGTTTATCGATCCTGTCTATGTGATGTTTTTGCTTCCCGGCCTGATCTTGGCCGCTGTCACATCCATGTTGGTTAAGACGACCTTTAGCCGCTATGCGCGGGTTCGTGCCTACTCAGGGATGACCGGTGCGCAGGCGGCTGAGCGCATGCTGCGCGCCAACGGCGTGTTTGACGTGCAGGTCGAGCAGACGCAGGGTTTCCTGTCAGATCATTACGATCCCACCCGCAAAGTGCTGCGCCTCTCGCCGGATGTGTACGGCAGCAACTCGCTCTCTGCCGTGGGTGTGGCCTGTCACGAAGCCGGACACGCCCTGCAGCACGCCGCCGCATACGCACCGCTCACGCTCCGTACAGCTTTGGTGCCGACCACCAACTTCGCCAGCTCGTTCGCCGTTTATGTCTTCTTCGCGGGACTGCTGTTCAATAGCCAGTCGCTGGTCTACATCGGCTGCGCGCTGTTTGCGGTCGGCTTTCTGTTTGCCGTGGTCACCCTGCCGGTCGAGTGGGATGCCAGCGCACGCGCCAAACAACACCTGGCGACAACCGGCATCGTCTCGCCCGATCAGGTGCAGCATGCCGGACGCGTACTCAACGCGGCCTTCCTGACCTATCTGGCCGGCGCAGTCAGTTCACTTTTGACGTTGCTGTATTTCATGTTCCGCGCGGGGTTGCTTGGCGGACGCAGCAGAGATTAAGGTAATCGGAGAACATCATGAGCAAGAAAACCCGTGTCTTTAAAGCCGAAGTCCAGCAGGTGCTGGACCTGGTCATCCACTCCCTCTACTCGAAGAAAGAGATCTTCCTCCGCGAATTGATCTCCAATGCGTCGGACGCCATCGATCGCGCCCAGTATCTGGGGCTGACCGACAAGTCGCTGATCGCCGATGCGCCGAATTGGAAGATCGACCTGATCGTGGACAAGGAGGACAAGACGCTGACGATCACCGACAACGGCATCGGCATGAACGAGGAGGATCTCGACAAGAACCTCGGCGTCATCGCGAACTCCGGCACCAAGGCCTTCGCACAGGCACTGAAGGAGAAGCAGCAAACCAATATCCCGGAGCTGATCGGGCAGTTCGGCGTGGGCTTCTACGCCGCGTTCATGGTCGCCGAATCGGTCACCGTGATCACGCTCAAGCGCGGTGAAGACCAGAAGGCGGTCAAGTGGACATCGACAGGCACCGGCAGCTACACGCTGGAGGAGGCGGCACGCGACAAACCGGGCACAACCATCGTGCTTAAGCTGCGCGAGGGCATGGAGGAGTTCCTGAACGAGTGGCGGCTGCACGAGCTGGTTAAGAAGTACTCCGACTTCATCGCGTATCCGATCCGCTTCAGTGACACCGGCGAGGCGCCTGCAGAAGACGCGCAGCCGTTCAACACCATGAAAGCGATTTGGAAGCGCCCCAAGAGCGAACTGACCGAGGAGGCGACCAACGAGTTTTACACGCACCTCACGCACGACTACAACCCGCCGCTCAAGACCATCCCGATGTCGGTCGAAGGCGTGGTCGAGTTCAAGGCGCTGCTCTTCCTGCCCAAACAAGCGGGTATCGACCTGATGATGCCCAACAAGAAGTACGGGCTGCACCTCTACGTACGCAACGTCTTTATCGGTGCCGACTTCGACCTGCTATTGCCGGAGTACCTGCGCTTTGTGAAGGGCGTCGTAGACTCCAGCGACCTGCCGCTCAATGTGTCGCGCGAGATGCTGCAAGACGACGCCGTCATCCGTAAGATCAAGAGCAACATCACCGGCAAGGTGCTGAGTACGTTGGCAGAGATGATGACCGACGAACCGGAGACTTACACCGCCTTTTTCACTGCCTTCGGCCGCGTGCTCAAAGAGGGGCTGCATCACGACTACGAAAACGCTGACAAGCTCAAAGCGCTGATGATGTTCCGCTCGGCCACGCGCGACGGCAACGCGCTGATCTCGCTGGCGGACTATGTCAAGGCCATGCCCGAGACGCAGCAAGACATCTACTACCTGATCGCCGAAGATCTGGAGACCGCCAAACGTGCGCCGCACATTGAAGCACTGACCAAGCGCGGTTACGACGTGTTGCTTTTCACCGATCCGATCGACCAGTGGATCGCCGACACCCTGCGCGAATTCGAAGGCAAGAAACTGGTCGCCGTTGATAAAGGCGCGCTGGAGGTCGGCACCGACGAGGAGAAGGCCGCCGCGAAAAAGAAGATCGAGACCGCAGCCGACGACTTCAAAGAGCTGACAGCGTTCATCCAAGAGCACCTCAAAGAGCATGTCAAAGAGGTGCGTTTCTCACCACGCCTCACCGACTCCGCCTGTTGTCTGGTTGCTGACGAGAACGCCTTGAGCCCCAGCATGGAGCGGTTGATGCGTGCCATGAACCAGGATGTGCCGAAACAGCTCCGCACGCTGGAGTTGAATCCCGACCACGCCGTGATCGCGCGCATGAAGAGCATGCTGGAGGCCGACAAGGCCGATCCGCGCCTGGCCGATTTCGCCGACCTGCTTTTCGGTCAGGCGTTATTGGCAGAGGGTTCGGCACCGCAGAACCCGCAGCGCTTCACTCAGTTGGTCGCCGAGTTGATGACCCAAGTTTAAGTTCATGCTTGAACGTCTGATGAACCTGCTGAACAGCGACGTGGGGCCGGATCTGCTCCGGGCCCTGAAAGTCGTGTTTCTGGCAGTTCTGGCAGTCGCCACGTTCGGCATTCTCTACGCACCGACAGTCAAGCCCGGCAAGGTTACGAGCTATGGGTTGCTGCGCGTTCTATTTGCTGGTGCGCTGTTCGCGGTGCTGATCTATCAAGCCTCCTGGCAAATATGGGGCTACACCAACCCCGACTTCGTCAAATTCATGCGGCGCTACAACCGCCGTCCGGATGCCGCCGAAAAACAGGTGATGCGCGGGCCGCTATTGGACCGGCGTGGAATGGTGCTGGCCGCGCCGGTGATCGGCGATGTCTGGGGAAGACGCTATCCGCTGGGCGCGGCGGCGGCCCACCCCTTGGGCTATTATCACTCCACCTACGGCATCACCGCCGTGGAGCGCGTGTGCGATCCGACCCTAAGCGGATATGCGATCGACAAGCGCGACGAAGCACTGGGCAAGATGTTGTTCAC
>DAOTMQ010000052.1:0-18780 GCA_035450385.1 Kiritimatiellia bacterium
CTCCTGAGGGTCTTGCAAAACCCCTTGCTTGCAGGTGTGGCACGGGCATCTTGCCCGTGTCTCATGGGCGGGACGCCCATGCCACGAGGGGTTTTGCAAGAGCCTCTCCTTACATTGCCAGAGATGTTAGACCATCCCCTCTCGACTGTCCATTGAAAGGATTCAGCGCGCCTAAAAAAAATTTGTGCGGGCTATTGACTAAAAGGGAAAACTATTTAAAATATGCATCAACGTTGTGTGCGGTTTTTAACGTCAGTGAGTGAAAAGGAGTGCCTTATGTCAATCCGTCTGTCCGGTTCTAACCGTCTGTGTTCCGTTGCCTGCCGTTGGTTGTTGGTCGGTGTGGGTGCGTTACTCGCTGTCACGCCCGTGCTGGCGCAGCCGCCGCCGTTGCGTATCATGCCGCTCGGCGACTCCATCACATACGGATCGAACAACAGCGGAAACCGGTGGCGGTTACCGCTACCCGCTCTACGTGACACTCACCAATGCGGGGTACAACGTCGACTACATCGGCACGCAGACCTCGAATACGCATCCCGGCCTCGGTGACGAAATCAACCACGAGGGACACAGCGGCTGGCATGTTTCCGCCGCCAGTAACGGTCTCTACGAAAACATCCTCGGATGGCTCGCGCAGGTTGCGGACCCTGACGTCGTGTTGGTTCACATCGGCACGAACGACACCGGCGACGCGCCGAATTTCCCCGGCACCATCGATGAACTCGACGCGCTCATCGCCCGTATCGCCTCCGCCCGCCCCTACGCGCACATCATCGTGACCACCCTGCTGAAGCGCGGCGCCAATGACTCGGATTCGAGATATGTCCTCATTAAAGACCATTTCAACCCGTATGTCGCAGGAGTCGTCCAGGCCCATCAAAACGCCGGACGCCGTGTCCATTTCTTGGACATGCATGCCTACCTCGAACGAACGGACATGTACGACAATCTCCATCCGAACGACACCGGCTACGGCAAGATGGCGGCCGCGTGGTTCCCTGCCATCACCAACATCGTCACGCCGTACGGCGACTTTGCGCCGCCCGTCGTCACCGCCGTTCGCTTAGCCCCGGACAACACGGCTACCGTCACCTTCTCCAAGCCCATCGACCTCAATGCCTCCCCCGCCGTCGCCACCCCGACCGCCTGGACGGTGGCACCCGCCGGTAGCGTCACTGCGATATCCCCGCTTGCCGCCGACCAGCGCAGCATCACACTCACCCTTAGCGGACTTACGCCAGCGACCGTTTCCACACTCTCCTTCAACGGTACCATCACCGACCTCATTCCCGCCTCAAACGGCGGTCCCTTCACCACCTCCCTGTCCGGCGTAGTCGGCTCTTTCTACACGCCTGGCGCGTGCGCGTGGACCGGTCTGGGTGCCGACGCCCTCTGGTCAACCGCTGCCAACTGGAGCGGCGGTGCCGTACCCACCTCCGCCGAAACCGCGTTTTTCACCGGTGACGGCAACGGCAAAAGCCATCGGCTTGGGTAGCAGCGCCACAGCCGCCGGTATCACCTTCGCCCCGGACGCCGCCGCGTACACGATCGGCCTGCCGGAAGAAACGCTGACACTCGCCGCCAACGGCACGCTCACACTCCCCGCCGGCGCAGCCAATGATCAGACCGTGAACGCCTCGTTGTGCGTCAACGGAAACTTCTACGCTTACAACTACGAGCCGACCAAGACCCTCACCCTCAGCTACACCAACACCGCCAGCCGCAACATCTATCTGTACGGCAGCGGTCCGATCACCTTCAACACGCTCCGCCGAGATCCCGCCCAAGAAGAAACCGACACTAACTACATCAGGCTCGAATCGCACATCAATGCTCCGTTGACCTTCACTGAACGGACGACCATCGGCGCATTCTGGAGTTATGATTTTCCTCTCAACCTGATTTTCGCCTCGCACACCACCAACATCTTCTGCCGCAACGACTGGAACTTCGCCGTCAATATCGGCGGCTCGATGAACGGTGAGGGCGCGGCCCTGCGTATCGTTCCCTCAGACCTCGCCAGGCGCGCCCGTATCGCCATACAGAGCCGACGACTCGACATGAACGTCCAACTCATCGCGCCCAATGGGTTTGAAACCACAGGCGGCTGGACGCGGGGCACGCTGGCTCTGAACCATCCGGACAACGACATCCAAGGTACGCTCGCGTTCGACAGGGGCAACAGCGTGGAGGTCGCCTTCCTCGCCCCCAATGGCACCCCCAACCCCCTCGGCTCCTGCACGACCGTCAACTTCGTCAATCCGCTCGACAGTGGCATCTACTCGCGGCTGCGCGTCACCGGCGCCACCGCGTCCTCCACTGACAAAATTTTCACCGTTGACAAAGACCGGGCCATCATTGAAAACGCCGGCTCCGGCACCCTCACCCTCACCGGTAACATGACCGGTGCGGGTACATTCGTCTTTGACGCGTCCGGCCCCATCGTGTTTTCCGGCGTCCGCTCCGGTGCCGGCGGTCTTGCCAAGACCGGCGCAGGCACCCTCACCCTCACAGCCGCCAACACCTATTCCGGCGCGACATCCATCGAAAGCGGCACGCTCGCACTCCCCGCAGGCGCGTCCCTCGGCTCCGGCACGTTCACCCTCGCGGGAGGCACGCTCGCCCTCAACCCCGCCGTTGCGGACAACTACAACGTCGCCCTCCCGGCCATCACCCTGACCGAGGCCTCCCAGATTACCGTCCCGGCCGCAACCACGGCGTCATCGGTCACATTCGCCGTAATCACCCTCAACGGCAATGTCCTCACCATCAACGCCCCCTCGGTCGGCACCGCCGCAAACCGCATCTTCATCAGCGGCCTCGCTGCCGGCCCCGTTGACGGTATCGTCATCAACGGCGGTCCCGCCACCTACAGCACCGCCGATGGCCTCATGCCGCGGGTCCTGCCCGCCGCCGCCATCGTGAACGACACCCTCCCGGACGCCGCCGGTCACGCCGCGACAGCCGACACCGCACCTGCAGGCGACTTCACCATCGCTGCCCCCCTGACCACGCTCGGTCAGTTCAGCTACACGGCAGCCAATCCCGCCACGCTCGATCTGGGCGGCGGCATCCTTGCCCTCAACTACTTCCAATCCGAGGCTCCGCTCTCCGTCGTCAACGGCACCCTCACCGCGTCCGGCGCGTCTGCGGACATCACATATCCCGACCTGCGCACCGTCCGTATCGTGCCCCTCACCTCGGATGCCGCCACCGGGCTCTCGACCTCCAAGACCTACTCGCACCTCATCGACTTCGGCAACCAGTCCCCCGCCACCATCAACGGCGTGACCTTCACCAAGGGCGCAGCCAACGGTACCGGCACCGATTACTCCGGTTTCCCCAACGGCAACGGCTATGCCAACTGGAACGAATGGACCAACTCGCTCCCGCCCGAAACCTGCTCAGGCCTCCTCTCGCTGCTCTACGACATGAACTACAACAGCAACTGGACTGGCCAGCTCACCGGGCTCACCCCCGGCGCCATTTACGAGATCACGCTCTATTTCCGTGCCTGGGACCCGCCGTCCTCGACCCAAGAGCGCCGTTGCGTCTATCAGTTCCATTCGAGCGCATCCTCCTTCCCGGACACCACCACGATTTACGCCAGCCAGCCCAACTCGGCCAACGCGATCGTCTACCGCTACATGGCCCCGGCCAACGGTACCCTCAAGATCGCCGTCAATGCGGTCGCGACCTCCGGCAACGTCCACAGCGGCTGTTTCGGCCTGTCGAACGAACGGCTCGCTACCGCAGCCACGCCGCCTGCATCAGGCATCATCGCCCTGAGCGGTCCGCTTAACATTTCTGCCGCCCTCATCGATAACGGTGCGCCCACCACATTGACCACGGCCGGCAACGATGAGATAACGCTCTCCGGACCGGTCTCTCAGACCGGCACAACCCGCCTCGACGCGCCCCTCGCGCTCGCGCCTGATGCGACGGTCACGCAGACGTTCAGCGGCCCCTTCGTAGGCAGTGCGCCCCTCACGCTCAACAATGCGGGACGTGTCATCCTCAGCGCTGCGAGCCCGACCTTCACCGGGCCGGTAACCGTCTCCAACGGCATCCTCGAGGTCGCCCACTCCCAGTCACTCGGCGGCGTCGCCCTGCCGTCCGTCACTGTCGCCGACGGCGGATCGCTGGCCATCGGACAGGCCCCCAACAATTCGATCGCCCTTGACAAGACCATCACGATCGCCGGCAGCGGTCCGGACGGACTCGGTGCCCTGCGCATGGACCATGATGCGCTCCAGTACAACGCCTTCAAGTCCATCGCGCTCGCCGACGACGCCGCGATCGGCGGTATCGGCCCCACCCCGCTCCCCTACAACGGCACCCGCGGCCGCTTCGATATCCGCAATGGGCTGCTCGATTTCGCCGGCCACTCGCTGAGCAAAGTCGGCTCCAGTTCGTTCATCCTCACCTCCACCCAGATCGCCGGCGTGACGCCCGACACCGCCATCGATGTCGAGGGCGGTATTCTCGGGATTGAGGCAACCACCGACCTCGGCGGCTCTGCCGTCAACACACTCACCGTCGCCGACGGCGCGGGCTTCGACTTCCACAATCTCGTTCCGCCCGTAAACTGGTCGCTCACCCTTGCCGACGGCGCACGTTTCACCGTCCGTTCCGGCACCACCAATCATAATACTTGGGCCGGGCCGGTCACACTGACAGGCGGCCAGGCCATCCTCGACGGACAAACGTCGTACGTGCACAACAACATCGCAGGCCAGATCTCCGGGGCAGGCGGACTCCTCAAGACCTACGGCGGCTACACCTACCTGCGTAATCCGGCCAACACCTACACCGGCCACACCACCGTCAACAACTCGCTGCTCCATGCCTACGCCCCCGGCTCCGTGCCGGGCGCGCCCGCTTCGCTGACAGTCTCCGGCACCGGCGAATTTGCCGTTCGCCACGCTGCCGACGGCTGGTCGCTCGCGCAGATCGAGGCACTCGCCGCCTCGGGTGCCTTCACGTCGCCCACCGCCTACCTCGGCATCGACACGGCTGAAGCCGATCTTACCTACACCGCCGACTGGCCCGCCTTCGGCCTCTCCAAGCTCGGACCCTACGTCCTCTCGCTCACGGGCAACTGGCCCGTAAGCGGACCGGTACGCATCCACGACGGCACACTCGACCTGAACAGCTTCGATGGCGGCAGCCTCGATCTCGGCCCCTACGGCGTGCAGGTCGGCGTTGACAACTGGGCCGCCTCTTGCGCCATGCTTCCGCTCTCCGGCAACACCGTTATCACCACGACCGATAACGGCTACAACCGCGCTCAGCCCGCCATCGGCGTCGGCACGCTCGGTTCTTCGCGCGGCGTCCTGACGATCTCCGACAACGCCTTCATCCAAGGCCGCCTGCACGTCGGGCGCGACGGCACCTCAGTCGGCGTGGTCTACCAGACCGGCGGCGTTTTCCTCAATACCGGCGGGGCAGCCGCCGATGGACGTGTCGGCGAATCGGGCTTCGGCTATTACGAGATCTCCGGTGGCGCGCTCACCAACAAGGGCTACACACAGCTCTCGCACAACAGCAGTGCTTACGGCACGCTGCGCGTCAAAGGCGAAGGCCGCGTCGTCTTCAACTCCGGCAGTGTTCCCGCCCAAGGCACAGGCGGCGACAACCCTGCAGCCTACTACGGCGGCACCTTCGGTACCCGCGCCGGCTACGGCCACTTCCACCTCTCCGGCAACGGCACCATCGACACCGGCACCGCCAGCCTTGATCTCTGCATGTGGGATGGTGTCAACAACTGGAACAACGGCTGGGGGTTCCTCACCATCGAGGAGAACGCCCGCGTTTCGGCCAACATCGTGACACTCGCCAACCGCAACAGCTCCCCGTTGGCGGCCGTCACCCTCAAAGGCGGCGTGCTCGATACCAAGTATCTGCGCAAAGGCGGTAACAACAATTCGGCCAACACCGCACGCGCCGCCATCAACTTCGACGGCGGCACCCTCTCCGTCCGCGAGTCCGGCTCGATCGTGCGTACCGGCGCGAACAACGTGCCCGCCACCCTGGCCGTCCATGCCGGCGGCGCAGTCATCGACACCCCCGCCGGTGTCGGTGCCACGCTTGACCTTCCGCTGGAACCCGCCGGCATGGGGCTCTCCTACATCGAAGTCAATGCGCAAGGTTCCGGTTATATCGCACCGCCCGCCGTGCTCGTCACTGGTGGCGGCGGTGTCGGCGCGGTTGCCGAAGCCGTCCTCAATGACGGCGCGGTCACCGGGTTCCGTATCCTCTCGCCCGGTACGGGCTACACTTCCGACCCCTCCGTCTCGCTCAATGGCGGCGGCCCGCTCACCGGTGCCAGCATCCGCAGGGCCACCCGCAGCATGCCCGATACGCTTGACGGCGGTCTCACCAAGACCGGCGACGGTACGCTTGCCCTCGCCGCTGTCAACACATACCGCGGCCCGACCACCCTTGCGGGCGGCACCCTCGTCTCCACTGTCGACGGTGCCCTGCCCGACGGTTCTGACCTCGTTTTCGCAGGCGGTACGTTGGTCCTCAACACCCCCCACACCAACCGCACGACGCACGTTACTGACGGCGGTTCGCTTGTTGGCGGTGCTTTGGCCACCTCGTCGCTCGTCAAGGACGGCGAAGGCACCTTTGACCTCTCGACCCGCGTCACCCCGCGCGCCGAAGAGTTGGACGCTGCCATCCGCAACGCCAAAATCCCCGGCCTGCGCGAATACCGCCTCGACGGTGCCGCCATCAACACGAACCCGGTGAGCACCGCCACATACGGCCCCGCCGTCCAACTCTCCACCCGCGCCCTTTTCGGTTACGGCTGGTCCTCGAGCGGCGGCGCGACCGTCAACGGTGCCTGGTGGCCGGACAACTCCGTCTATGTCTACACCGGCTATCTCTGGAACCGGGAGTCGACGAACGTCACCTGGACATTCATGGAGAACATGGACGACACCTTCCTGTTGCGCATCGACGGCAACGTCATCCTCAACAAGGGCTTCACCACGATCCTGCCCTACCGTAATCAAGGCAATGCAGGCACACACTGCACCGTTACCCTCTCCCCCGGCCCGCACGCCATCGAGATCCGCGCCGGTCAAGGCGGCGGCGGCGTCGGCGGCTACTGGACTAAGTCCGACGGCACGCGCCCGGTCTGGGGCATCGACCGCCTCGCGCGCCACGTCCCGAACGTGGAGTATTGCGAGTTTATCAGTGACCCCGGCGACGGCTCGCTCTTCACCGTCAACAATCCGTATGATGAACTCGGCATCGCGTTCGAACCGGTCTCTACGGTCGTCCCGGAACTCCCTGCCGATGTGGCCGAAGGCGTGGGCGATCTCGCCAAGGGCTTCTCCATCATCTATGCGGGTTCGATTCCCACGGTCTCGGACACCATCTTGGACGACACCTTCTGGAGCGTGAAGAACCTCGACAGTTCCAACCGCTTCGACCGCGTGGCCTATGTCATGGTCCTCGAGCACGGCACGTACGGCCGCCAGTGGGTCTGGGCCGCCTTCGAGCCGCCCTTCACCGACCGCACCAAGCTGGCCTTCCCGATCACCGACAAGCGGATGTGCTTCCAGACGCGCGTCAATCACCTGACCGTCCGCGCCAGCGCCAACGCCAATGTCACACCTGTGGACGACGTGAGTACCGGTAACATCGAGTGGTACCCGAACGACTACAACCATGCCCTCCCGACCGCCAACGCCTTCGACCGAGGTTATGTCGGTGACGGTACCAAATATGACTTCGACGACCGGAACAGCGGCAGCGGCAACAGTTTCTACGGCAATGCCGCCGGCTACGGCTCCTTCCAAGTCCATAACTTCGGCCTGAACCAGACCCTCTTCGCGGTCAACCACTTCGGGCGGCCTAACTACAAGCCCTGCATCGGCATCGGTAACAAGCCCAATGATTCCGCCAATCTCGACTGGACCTTCACCGAGAACGCCACCGATTACACCCGTCGCGACCTCTACATCCTCACGCGCGATGTCGCGCCCGTGGTTGAAGAAGCGGCGGCCCCCGACGTGCAGGTCAACGAAGGCACGCTACGCCTCGTCGACGCCGGTGGTACGATGCCCGTGCCCGCCGCCATCCGCGCCAAAGTCGGTGCCCTCGCCGACGGCTATGACATCGTCTACTACTCGCCGGTTTCCACGAAGGCTACTGACGCCTATAACGGCACGGCCTACACCATCGACAACTCCGCCGCGACCGCGCCCTTCGACCGCGTGGCTTACTATCTCGAAATCCGCAAGAAGGGCGAGAGTGAGTCGCAATGGGTCTGGGTCTCCTTCAATGCCCATACCCAAGACCGCACCAAGCTCGGTTATCCTAACCGCAACGGTGCCACCTTCATGTGGCAGCAAAAAGTCTACAACATGGACGTGCGCTCCAACGTCGGCACCGTCACCGATGTCGACGGCGTTAACACCGGCAACCTCGAGATCTGGCCCTCCAACTACGGGACCGGCCTCGGCCTCCCCGATATCGGCGGCAGTTCAAGCGCGTTTGACTTCAACGATAACGGTGGCAACAGCACCTCCATCGGACACGGCTCATTCCAGATCCACAACTGGGGTGCACAGCAGGTGCTCTTCTCCATCTCCCATTGCGGCAGTCGGGACAATGACCTCGGAGTGGGCATCGGCAACGATCCCAATCCGCCGGCCGACAAAACGACCGCCTACGACTACACCTGGACCTACAACGCCGGATTGTTCGACATCCGCGACCTCTACGTCTTTGTGCGGCCGGCAGCCAACCCCGACGACATCGGTCGCCTGCTCGCCGACGCAGACGTGAACCTCGCGGCCGGCGCGGTGCTCGATCTGAACGCCAGGACCCAGACTGTCCGCACCGTCACCGGCAGCGGCACAGTCTCGAACGGCGTGCTCGCCTCTGGCTCCGTCCTCAGTCCCGGCGGCGACGGCGCGGTCGGCACACTCGCCTTCTCCAACGTCACCCTCGTCCCCGGCACGCAGTACCGCGCTGATCTGGGCGACCTTGTGGATGTCACCGGCGCGCTCGATATCAGCGGATTGGTCGTGACCATCAACAACCCCGAGGCGCTTGACCGCGCGCAGACCTACACGCTCATACAGACGACGACGGGGATCACCGGCATGCCGACGCTTGCCACGGATCTGCCTTCCGGATGGAAGCTCGTCCGCCGCAACAACGCCCTCCTGCTGCTCTCCGAAGGCGGCACCTTGCTCTTCCTGCGGTAACGACAACAAGATAGTCTGTGCTATGCGGTGACAAGAGCCGCGCTGTGCGCGGGTCGCGGCACCGCTTTTGCACACCGTCCTGTCGCCGTGCTCATGCTTAAAAACAGGACAAACCAAAGAGTGGAGTTTTGAATTTGGCATGTCTCTGTGGACTGTGCTACGGTATGTGCACCGAACATGGCGGTGATTTTGACAGTCGAGCGCAAGACAGCCAAGGCCCGGATCTTCCTGGCTCTGGTCTATGCTATTTTGTCGCTGGGCGGGCTCACCATGGTCTGGCCTTTTCTGGTGATGTTGGCCGCCTCGCTGACCGGCCCGTATGACTACTACCGCTTCTCGCCGGTCGTGCGCGCGTTCTGGGATCGCCCCGACCGTTTCATGCGCTATGTCGCGGGATGTTACCCGCGTTTCCCCGCCCAAGTTTTTCCCGATGCGCCCGCCCACTGGGGAAGCTGGATCGTGGTCTCGCGCGACCGTGAAGGCGGCCGCCGTTTCGCCGAGCGCCATCTTGCCGGTCTGGACGATCCGGTATCCGCCGAATGCTGGACGCGCATGGCGCGCGATTATGCGCTCTTCAACCACGATTATGATCTGCGCAACAGTGTCTGTACGTTCGATCCGCGCGACGTGGCCGGCTTTGTGCGCGGGCATTTCGAAGCGAAGTTACGCGCCGAAGATCCGCAGCGCTTTGCGACGCTCTCGCCTGCGGCGCGTCGTCGTGCCGCGCTGGAGCGCCTCAATGCCGAATGGCCGGTGCGCTACTCGTCCTTTTTCGGCATCCGCATGATCGCGCAGCAACGCGCGCCGCTGCACCATGCGGGCTGGGACTATCCAGCCGACGATCCCAAGATGGAACTCTATCAAGAGTTGAAACGCCTCTACCGTGTACGCGCCTACGGCACGGATGAGATCAGCGCCGACGCGGAACCGCCCGCCTACTTCTCGCGCACGACGCCCTACGAATCGCGTCCGCTCTGGCTGGCGTGGCTCAAGCGCGCGGATGTGCAGGCGCGCCTCGGCCTGCCGCCGGATGGCACCTTTACGTCGGACGACTACGCACGCCTCGCCGGACGCGCCTGCCCTGGCTTCGAGCACCTCCCCTTCCCCCTGCCGGACGACGCACCGGCACTGCTGCGCGCCGAGTGGGATCGCTTTGTACGCACCGCCTACCCGCGCCGTTTGTTACGCGTGCGCATCACGTCCGAACTGGAAGAAGCCTACCGGCACTACGTCGCCGGGGTCTGCCGGACGCCCGAGGCCTACACGCGGCTGACCGGACAGACGCTGCCGGACGCGACATCAGGTTTCGCGGGACTGCACCTGCCGACGTATGAGAACAGCACGCTCTGGCGCAACTTCATCCCGCAGGTACCGCTTGCGCAACTTGAGGTGCTGAGTGCCGAACAAGCCTGGCAAAACTTTCTGCAAACGCGCTACGGCACGGTGCAAGCGTTGAACGCGGCCTACGGCTGGCAGCTTGCGGCTTTTGATGAAGCGCGCTTCCCGACGCGCGAGGCGCTCGCCGTCACCTTTGCGCGACGCGGCTGGCGCGATTTCCTGGTCGGTGCATTCGCGAATTACCGCACAGTGGGCGAGTATCTTTTTCTGCGCGGCCAGGCGTTCGGCAACACCGTCCTGCTGGTGCTGCTCTCGGTGCTCGCCACGCTTACCGTCAACCCGCTGGCGGCGTATGCGCTCTCGCGCTTCGGTCTGCGCTCGACCGAAAAGATCCTGCTCTTCCTGCTGGCCACCATGGCCTTCCCGGCGGCCGTCACCGCCATCCCGGGTTTTCTGCTGATTCGCGACCTCGGACTGCTCAACACCTTCGCCGCGCTGGTGCTGCCCACGCTGGCCAGCGGCATGTCGATCTTCATTCTCAAAGGTTTCTTCGACGGCCTGCCGCGTGAACTATACGAAGCCGCCGCGATCGACGGCGCGAAGGAGTGGCAGATCTTTTTACGCATCACGTTGCCGATGACCACGCCGATTCTGGCGGTGAACGCGCTGAACGCCTTTGTCCATGCTTACAACAGTTGGGAGTGGGCACTGCTGGTCTGCCAGCGGCAGAGCCATTGGACCTTAGCGGTCTGGATGTACCAGATGAGCCAGCAACTCGCCGACCAGCCGTGGGCGGTGATGGCGGGCTTCGTACTGGTCTCGATCCCGACCGCCGTGGTTTTCATCGCCTGTCAGAAAATCATCCTACGCGGCATCGTCCTGCCCAGCATGAAATAAATCAGCTTGAAACACACGCCCGAATCAGCGTACTATGTTGCCCGTTATTTACCAGACCCATTAGGTCGCACATTCGATAATGACGCCAGCATAGCTCAGTTGGTAGAGCACTTGATTTGTAATCATGAGGTCGTCGGTTCGATCCCGTCTGCTGGCTCCATCTAAACGATCATTCGTCTTCCGTCACCCGCCCCACCTGATCCGCATCGTTTTCGTAGGTGTAGGTAAACCGCTGTTGCGTGTCCGCGTACGTCAACGTCGGCGGCAATCCGGCACCGGCCTGGCGCGGCAGATACTCCACGCCGCATGCCTTTGTGGGGCGGTCCTGCGTGTCGGTCGCCAACACCCGGTGGCCGCGATGGGTGAAGCGTTCCGGAGCGGCCCCCGTTCGTCTGCGGTACCATCCGGTCAGTTGACCCTGTGCATTGTGTGTGTACAGGTCCTTCCAGCCTTTTTGCATGGTGAGAAGCGGATCGGCGTAACGATGTGCACTGTTGGTGTAGTCCACCGACTGAATCTGCCCGTCATCACGATACAAGCGCTCCTCATTGGGCAGGTAGTAGAATGACACCAACGACGTGCTGAGTAGTGCGATCCGTGCTTCACAAAACACCCGAGATCGACACGGCTGGTCTGCAATGTTGTGGGCAGGCCGTCTGCTCCCTTCGGCCGGTAGACGCCGTGATACGCCACCGTGACAGTGACCTGCGAACCGTCAGGCTTGAGCGGCTGAATCTTGACTTTCTCAGGATCGCCTTGCAGCACGACCCAGTGATAGGCGGTTCCGGGCGATGGTTGCGGCGCGGCGGCAGCCCCGATCGTCATGCTGCGTGTGCGCCCGACCCCGCGCACCACTCGGGCGATCGCGAACGGTGTATCGAACAGACCTTCCGGGCGCATATCAAAATAATCGACGCCGGGCTCGGTCTGCGCGTCTTTGAGCGTGCGTAGCGTCACGAGTGGCGGAATCTGTTCCGGCGTGAGCGCATTCGCCATCCGGACCATTGCTTCGACGTTCAGATCACGGACGTCGAAAACGACCGGATGCGCCGCACCGGTCAGATAGTCGTCCGGTTGCTTCACCGTGCGCTGCGTGGCGCGCAAGATCATCTGGAGCGTCGGGACCAAAGCCTGACGCGCGATCAACAGGCGTTTGACTTCCGGCGTGAAGGCCGCCATCGCGGCCGCGAACGCCTCCATGAAAGGTTTGTCGGAAAACGAAGAGCCCTGGCTGATGACATAATACGGCGTATTGGCCGGATAAAGGTCGCCATTCTCGGGATCGTGATCCCTGTGTTCGGGGTAGAACCAGCACTGGTTGTTGAGGTAGAGCCGCAGGGCGACGAACGGTTGGAAGGGATCGGTAACGATGGTACGCGGCAGGCTGCGCCAGAGCGGTCCCGTAGTCATCGACATGGATGAATTGCCGATCACTGGCTGACCGAAAAGCGTATTCGGCAGGCCCAAATGCACCTTATGGGGACGCGCCTCTTCGCCGTATACCACCGGCGTGAGGCCGGGGAAATTGGTCACGTCCAACTGCGAATGGCCATCGTCGCGGTTCACATAGAGATCACCGAAATTGCCTGACGCGCGTTCCTCCGTCATCCACCCCCGGATCACGCTGGATGCCGGGCCGTTGTAAGAATCAGCATAAGCGGAGATCTTTTTGAGGTCGACATTACGTAGCGTAAAGAGCGTTTTGAAACAGCCGGCCTCGAAATCCCACACCGTATTGGACCCATGGATCTCAGCCGGGTTCCCCATAAACACGACACTGGGACTGACCTGCGGCACGCCATCCACCGGCTTCCCCTGCAACGACTCAGCCTTGGTGAGCAGTGTCGCGAACTGCGGCAACGCGGCAAGCTGTTTGAGGTCATCATCGTTGCGGATCGCCGCCGGATCGCGGAACCCCAGTTCGATGGCGCGTTCCAACGCAGCGAAAGCCTCTGCTTTGTCTGCTCGATAGGCTAGCGCGCACGCCAGATTATACTGCCAGGTCGGGTCCTGCGGCAACAACGCGACACCTTCGCGGCAGACGCGCTCCATCTCTTCGATCCGTCCTGCACGGACGCTTTGGATCAACTGCTGTTGAAGCTGCACATGGCGCGGAAATTTCTGCGGCATCTCGAAGACTGAAGCGTGCGCTAAAACTGCCCACGCCGCCACCGCCAGCACCCATGCTGTCCGCCATTTTATGATTCGCATGATTTTCCCCTCACTCACCAGAATTTCCACCACGGCTTGCGCGCGCGCGTCTGCTGCAGCAGCCACGCCAGCACCTCGTCATCACCGTAAACACGGTCCCACACAGCGTGGCCCGCCTCTTCGTACTCCGTATAACGTACCTTGCGGTTGCCGGATCGTTTGAGCGCCTCCACCATCCGGCGCGAGCATGCCACCGGCACATTCTTATCGGCGCTGCCATGAAACACCCAGATCGGCAGGCGACGCAACGCGCCCACGCGCCGCACATCTCCGCCGCCGCATATCGGAATCGCCGCCGCGAACAACTCCGGCTCGCGCTGGATCGCATCCCACGTCCCGAACCCACCGTATGAAAGGCCGGTGATGTAGAGACGGTCGGGATCAGCCTGACGCTCGGCCACAAGATGCCGTACCAGTTCCAACGCCTGCGCCAACGCTGGCGCGTGGCCGGGATCGGCCGTGAACGACTCATGCATGGCCAGACGGCGTACCCAGCCGTTGGTCATCGTACACTGCGGTGCAACCAGCAGCACGGGCTCCGCGACCTTGCGCCGCAAGAGCGTTCCCACCAGCGCGGGCAACCCCACCTTGACCTGCTTTTGATTGTCGGTGCCGCACTCGCCGGAACCGTGGAGAAAAAGAATGAGCGGATACTTGCGTCCCTCATCCGGAAACTGCGGCGCAGCCAGCCGGTAACGCACGACCTCGCCAGCCGCGTTCGTGTAAGCGCATGGCTGAATCATCTCCTCCGCCGTAAATTGCGCGTACGCAGCGGCGGCACCCAAAAACAACAACAGTAGCATCCGTTTCATGTAGCTAGAATACCACAACACGCACGCCGACGGCTAAATCTTTCGCCGCGCGGACGGGGCCGTCCGCCCCCCAGTCGCTCCGTACAAAACACGAAAAACGCCCTCCCGGTCGCTCACTGGTCACATCGTGCCCTGTTCGCGCACCGGGGCCGTTTTGGGCACAATCCGAATGCTGTCGGCTTCGACCGAGATATCGAGATCATCACGCATCGTGTTCACCAAACTGGTCAGTTCTGCAAGGGTCGGGTAACCCGGGTCAGCGCCAAAGCAACGGGCGTCATCGACGATGATGATATGATTCCTGATTTTAGCCTTAAGAATGGTATCGAGCTCCTCGAATATCGGCGTTTCCTTTTCGCCCTTTGCGGTGTTACCGGCAGAATAATGGCCGTCCAGCCAAAACAAAGCGGGCTGGTCCAACTCATTCACTATCTTTTTCAGAACGATCCCGCTGTCACCGAGATAAAGCTTAACGTGGGGATCATTCTTGAATCTTCTGACACAGAGCCGATGCAATTTCTCACTTAATTCCACCGAATAGATCCGGTCAAAGTGGGATCGCATTGCAGCAACCATATCGCCGTAATAGGTTCCTGTTTCAACCAGGATTCTCAAACCAAAACGCTGCGCGTATTCCGCGAGCACGCATTGTTTAACGACGTGCGGGGGGGGACCAGACATTCCGCCCCTTTGCCAGTCAGCCAATTCCTTAGGCCAACGCCTTCTGACCACAAAGCGCCGCAAAACGGAATACACGTACGTGTTTTTCACGAACTGATCGATCAGGCTCATTGAACTCCTCACTGTTTCCAAGGTCACCAGACGCTTAAGACCGGGCTTCCTTTGTTTCGTCCGCGTCAAGACGCGCGAACGCATCCGAAAACACCTTGGGCCATGCATATCGCTCGCCCAGCCGACGGGCATGCTCGCGCATCTGCGGATAGTCCTCGCCGGTCAAGACCGCCGCCACCTCGCGCGCGAAATCCTCCGCGTCATAGCGCGCGATCCGTCCCGCTCCCTCTCGCACCAGTTCCTGCGCAATGGGCGGCACGTCGGTCAGCACGATCGGCAACCCGCACCCCAGATACAGCTTGATCTTGCCGGGGTCGGCGAAAAAGGTGAAACTGTTCGTATCAAAGGGGTAGTATGGCGCGATCGCCACGCCCGCCCCGGCCAAACGCGCCAGAGCATCCTCGATACGCTCGACAAATCCGCACACCTCGACCTGCGCCTCCAAGCCCGCCGCGCGCACCTCCTCGCGCAGCGCATCGAGATCCTTGCCGCCACCGATGACCGTCAGGCGGACATCCGGCACAAGCCGTTTCAGCGCCTGCACCATTGGCACAAACAACTCCGCGCCTTTATTGCGCACCACATCGCCCAGATAGACCACCTGCCGACGGTCACACGCCGCGCCGTCCGGTTCCGCCAACGGATGGCTCCCGTAGGGCACCGTGTACCAGTTTACCCGGCGCTCATCAAGACGCCCCGCCTTGAACCGTCCCTGAATCATCTGAGGCGTCAGCGGCCAGACCACATCCGCGCGCGTCGCAGCAAAGCGGTCGACCAGACCGTAGCAGCCATTGAGAAACCGATTGGCGAAGCGCACCGGCGTAAAGTCGATCATGTAATAGACCACACGCCGGATACCGGCCAGACCACGCGCCATGCCCCCGGCCGCCGTTAACAGATTATCTCCGGCCACGAGCACATCAGCCCCACGACCAAAGCGCATCGCATACCCGAACGCATAGAGGAAATCCTTGGCGTACGCGAACGGTTCCGGCAGTCTCCAGCGGAACCACGAACGGTGTTCAGACACCTGCTCGCCGCTGCGATAACACGTCACGCAGATCGGTCTCCCCAAATCGCGTCCAAAGGGAAACGCGACATAGATCACCTCACGCACGTCCGTCGCGACCAGCCAATCCCGCAACTCCTCGCACGCGCCCGTCGTGGCGTAGTGTGAGTAAATGAGGAATTTCTTGCTTTTTATCTCATCGATATTCATAGGTGTGAATTGGGGCTCATTTTGGCATGCTGGCGAAGCAACGGCAAGGGCAAACAGGTCGGAGTCCGTAATCGCGGCCCGTTGGGCCGGTTTCCACAAATCGCCGTCCGGAGTCGCGGGCGAATAGAGGCACGGGGTTTCCAACCCGTGTCACGGACAGGAATGTCCGTGCCCCTGTTTCTTGGGCGCGACACCGAGCATGCGATGTCAAAGCCCCAAAGGGGCGGCGCCACCTTAGCCCGGGGCAAGCGAAGCGTAGCCCTGGATAACGTCCAACGCTCAACGCTCAACTTTCAACGCTCAAGTGGGCGGCGCATGCGCCGTTGGGCAAGTGACACTTGCCCCTCCCGGCACTCCGCGATGGAACCTGAAACCCCATCCTTCCGCACAGCGGAAGGCGGCTCGTGGGGACACTCGCCCTCCAAATCATGTCAATCAGGTCAATCAGGTCAGCCAGATCAAAAATGAAACCATGGAACACGGGCAAGATGCCCGTGCCACACCCTTTTGCAAGGCACGTTGTCGCGGACGAGGACGCCCGCGCTCCCGACTCTCTGCTCTCCCTTTCACCAGAAACGCATGATCCTTCGCACACCCCCGTCACTAACCGATTACAACTTCCGGCTTGCCGCGATGCGTAAATCTGGCTACGCTCTGTCCCAATCGCGTGTACGTGGCGCTTTGTTGTTTTCTCCTCCTTTGACAAGGCCTTCAGTGTCGCGCAAGTCAGCCGCCGCGTGCGCGATACCGCTTATACCCACGATATTAAGTAAGGAACCTGTGAAACCCATGCCCGAAAATCGAATTTTGCTTGTTTCAAGCGCTCGTACGAAGTGGTTTGAGGAAGCCTCTGATGGCGAGCAGTTTGAACGTTTCCCCTATAGCCATTACGCCATCTTGTTTAACCTCAGTAAAAAAGGATGGAAGACCTGTCGCGCCGGATGGAGAACCAGTTCTAGACTGAAGACCCTCGCACAACGGATTGATGCGTTTCAACCCTCGATCATCTACACATACGGGTCTACCGTTGCCCTTAACCCGCTGCTCTGCCGCCGGTTTTTCTGCAAATGGAAATCGTTCAAGGTCATTCACGGATGGGACGATCTGTACGGCGACATCTGGCATGAGATCGCGGGCTATCCGGGACGGATCCTGATGAACATCGTGGAAAAGCTGATCGTCACCCGTTCCGACCATGTGGTCACGCTCAGCCGCTTCTTGCAGCAGCGCGGGAAAACTTGGGGTGTCGACTGCCACTACATCCCGAACGGTGCCGATATCCCGGTCTTTGACCACGCCGCATGTTCAATCCGATTGGAAGGCGATATGAATCTGGTCTATACCGGCGATCAGGCGCGCTGGAAACGGACCGCCGACATCTGCGAAGCCATGCGCCACGTCCCTAAAAACATCAAGCTGTACCTGACCGGACGCCGCTACCCCTACCTTGACAAATACGCCTCCGACAACTGTATTTTTCTCGGTTATGTCTCGCGGAATGACCAACTCTGCGTGATGGATCAGGCCGACGTGCTGGTCTCCACCGCCGATCAGGACTGCAACGCCAAGCTTCAGGAGTATCTGCGGTTCAAAAAACCGATCTTGGGTTACGACGGTCGCGCGAACCTCTTTTTCAAGAACGGCGAGAATGCTCTGCTGACCCGCGATTATCCGAGCGCCATCCTGACGTTGTACAACGCCCCGACGCTTCGCACCACGCTCGCGGAAAACGCGGCACGCGACATCCCCGTCTTCAACTGGAGCGAAATCGCCGATCAGTTCGCCGCGTTTTTTGCGTCAGCGCACTAAAGGACAGGTGTTTAGACGCACCACCGGCCCAAAGGGCCCCTTCGGGGCTGTGACTCCGCGCACAGCTCGGAAGGATGGTCTCAGGTTCCCTCGCAGAGCGCCGGGACGAGCGTTGCTCGTCCGGGCGGCGTTTCACGCCGCCACACGGGCAAGATGCCCGTGCCACACAGCCCGGATCGTCCAACGCGGGCGAATCCCGTAACCCAATCATGTAAATCATGTAATCATGTCAAAAAATGAAAAATGGAATCAATTCCTAACCATGAAACACATGAAACTTCATGAAAACCAGAGGCTCTTTGGGTGCCTTGGCGGCTCCAAAAAACCGAGCAATGCCCCCGAAAAACCTCTGTGTTCTCTGTGCCTCTGTGAGAGAAAAAAGCCGAGCCATGCCCCAAAAAACTTTGTGTCCTTTGCCTTTGTGTGAGGAAAGTGCAATGCTATTTGTGGCCGGGTTAGTAACGCCGAC
>DAOTMQ010000053.1:0-18604 GCA_035450385.1 Kiritimatiellia bacterium
CGGTGCAGGCCGCGATCGGGCGCACGATCATTGCCCGCGAGGATATCCGCGCGTTTCGCAAGGATGTCTTGGCCAAGCTTTATGGCGGTGACGTGACGCGCAAGCAGAAGGTTTTGAAGAAACAGAAGGCCGGCAAGGCGCGTATGAAAGAGTTCGGGCAGGTCAATGTGCCGCAGTCCGCTTTTATCTCCGTGCTCAAGGGGTCATCTAAGGACGATTGATTGTAAAGGCGGCGGAAAAGGGGAGTCCAAGCGTGAATTATTTTGAGAAACGGAAGATCAGAAAGCAGCTCAAGGCCGTGCTGCACCATGCGCGCACGTTGCGGTGCAGCCGTGAAGACATCATGAGTGCCGACGATCTGGAGTCGTTGGACGAGCATGTCGCACGGGCGCGGGAGGCGTACGCCGCGCGCGAAGGCGAGGCAATGGAGGATGCGGGCAGTGCGCTCGAAACCTGTATTACGCGCATCAACCCGCCCAAGCCGTATGCCGGCTGGCGCGAAAATTTCGACGTGCTGGTGGTGGCGATCTCGGTGGCGATGGCCTTCCGTGCCTACTTCTACCAGCCCTTTAAAATCCCGACCGGGTCGATGCAGCCGACGCTCTACGGCATTCATTCTGAGGCGCGTCCGCCGTCGGCGGCCACGGTGCTGGATCAGCAGCCGCTCAAGTTCTTCAAGTGGCTGGTTACCGGCACGTCGTTTAAGACCGTGCGTGCCAAGACGTCCGGCACCGTGAATTTCATGCCGAGCGACAGCAGCAAGAAGCCGGGATACACGCCGGTGGTTGTGGCCGGTGTGCCGCATTATGTGCCGAATGACGCCGTTGAGACCGATGCTTACCGTCGTCCCGTGCGGCTCGCGGGCGGTGTCGCCAACGGCGCCAGCGTCAAAGCCGGCGAGGTGCTGTGGTCTGGCGTAGTGATCTCCGGCGATTTCGTTTTTGTTAACCGCTGGAAATGGAACTTCTCGCATCCGACACGCGGCGAAATCATGGTTTTTTCCACGACCGGCATTCAAGCGTTGATGCAGGGTACGCACTACATCAAGCGCATGACCGGATTGCCCAATGAGACGCTTCAGATCAAAGCGCCCAATCTGCTGATCAACGGCGAGGTGGTCACCCATCCGCCGCGCATGGAGCAGATCGCGCGCTGCGAGACGGTCTGGCCGGGCCATCCTGCTTACGCGGGATTCAACCCGAGCGGCACGCGTCAGGTCTATTTCCCGGGGCAGTCGCTGGCCACGGAACAAGACCGTGTGACGCTCAAGGCGGATGAGTATTACGCCATGGGCGATAATTCGTTCAACAGCTTCGACAGCCGCTATTGGGGACCGGTGCCGGAGCGCAACCTGCTGGGGCCGGCCACGGTTGTGTACTGGCCGTTCACCTCTCCGCGCTTCGGCCGGATCCGGTGAAGTCGGGGTGGCGCACCGGTATCGAAATTGGAATCGGTGTTGAAATCAAAACCAATGCCCCCATAGCGAAAGAGTCAACATGACAGATATAGAGATTACGCGTCGCAGGTTCATGCAGGTGTCTTCGGCCGCTGCGGCGTTGGCGTTGATGGGCACGGGAGGGTGCGGGATGAAAGGCAGCGACCGCGCGGTCAAGATCGTGGTGGTCGGCGGCGGCGCGGCGGGCCTCGGCATGTCGGCGCGGTTGGTGCGGCTGCTGAAGAATGCGCAGATCACGTTGATCGATCCGGCGGAGCGTCAGTTCTATCAGCCCGGCTTCACCCTGATCGGCTCCGGTGTGTACCGTAACCCGAATAAGGTGTGGCGTCGACAAGCGGACTGCATTCCTGAGGGCGTGAAGTGGGTCAAGCAGACCGTCACGGAGCTTGACCCGGCAAAGAACACGGTGACTGTCACGGGCGGCGCGGTGTATCCTTACGACTTTCTGGTGCTCACGCCCGGCATCCAGTGTAACTGGGACGCGATTGAGGGACTTTCTTACAAGACGCTGGGCGAAGGAAACGTGCACAGCATCTACGATTTTGAAGGGGCCCAGAAAACGTGGAAGGCGGTGCAGGCGTTCGTTGAAAAGGGCGGGCGCGGTGTGTTTGCCGATACCTACACCAAACACAAATGCGGTGGCGCGCCCAAGAAAATCTGTCTGTTGACCGAACACCTTTCGCGAAAGCGCGGCATGCGTGACAGCCTGAAGTTTGATTTTTTCACGGCTTCCAAAGCGCTTTACGATGTACCGCTTTTCACGCCGCGTCTGGAGCAGATCTATAAAGAGCGCTCCGTCAGCATAAACACGCGTATGCGGGTCAAGGGCGTGGATACTGCCGCCAAAAAGGTGCATTTCATCCGAACCGAGACCATTAAAAGAGAGGTGGTCGACCCGCAGACCCTCGGCGCGGTGAAAGCGGTGGATGAGGTCGTCACGACCCCCGTTGTAGAGGAGTACGATTTCCTGCATCTCGCCCCGCCACAAAGCGCGCCGGATTTTGTGCGTCAGGCCGGTTTGGGCTGGACCGAAGGCAGTCTGGCCGCCGAGGCTTGGGTGATGGTCGACAAAGGAACGCTGGTCCATAAGAAATTCGCCAACATTGTGAGCCTTGGCGATGTGGCCGGTATCCCGACCAGCAAAACATCGGCTGCCGTGCGCAAACAAATTCCGGTTGCAGTCCGTAACTTGATTGCGCTTATCGAGGGGCGTGAGCCTGAGGCGATCTATGACGGCTACGCCGCTTGCCCGATCGTGACGGACTACGGTCATGTGCTGATGGCGGAATTTGACTACGACAAAAAGCCGAAAATCAGTTTCCCGCTTTCGCTGCTCGATATGTCGCGGGAAAGGCGGATAGCCTGGTTTCTGAAGGTCTACGTACTCAAGCCGCTCTATTTCTACGGAATGATTCCGGGGTACTGGTGAGGCAACGCAGAACGTAGAACTCAGAACGGGAGACCATGAGACGAGAACGGTCAGTTCGTCATCCGCAGAAGCAGAAACGCGGTGCGCCGCCAGCGGAGCGCGGCGACTGGATTTACGGTCGTCGGCCGGTGATGGAGGTGGTGAAGGCAGGCAAGCGCCACCTTTACGAGGCACTGTTGCCGCCACCCGGACGCGATGCGCCCGAGATTGCCGAACTGCGCACGCTGCTACAGACTCAGGGTGTGCCGTTTCGTGCGGCGGAGCGCGTCGAGTTGGACGAGCGTTGCGCAGGCGGCAACCATCAGGGCGTGGCGCTTCGCACTGGCGGTTTTCCTTATATTTCGTTTGATCAGGTGGTGCACGATGTCAAGGCGAATGCCGATGCCGTGGTGCTGTTCCTTGACCACATTGAAGACCCGCAGAATGTCGGCTCGCTGTTGCGCACGGCGGATGCGACCGGCGTGACTGCTGTCGTATTGCCGGAAGACCGCGCGGCTGGCGTCACACCCGCCGCTGTACGCGCTTCGGCAGGAGCTTCTGAGCATCTGCGCGTGGCCAAGGTCGTGAACCTGGTGCGCGCCATGCAAGAGTTGAAGGCGCTAGGCGTTTGGATGACGGGGCTCGACATGCGGCCGCAGGCCAAGCCCTACACCGCGCTCGATTTCACGGGACGGACGGGGCTCGTAGTCGGCAGTGAGGGGCGCGGTCTTTCACGCCTTGTCAGCGAGACTTGTGACTTTATCGCTTGCCTGCCCATGAAAGGCAGCGTCGCCTCGCTCAACGCCGGTGTCGCCGGTGCCGTCGCGTTGTACGAAATTGTACGGCAGCGGGCTCGATAGAATCGAAAGAGTCGAGGGAATCGATTTAACCTCCCGCCAACCCATCCGCTCACTTGCTGCGCAAAACCCTGCGCAGCAGAACCTCGGTGTCGGTTATGGCGGGATCGGCATCAAGCGCGGCCTGCATCATCTTACGCGCTTGATCTTGCGGGAAGCCCAGTTGACCGAGCGCCAGAATGACATCGCGCAGCATGGCGTTGCGGGCATCGCCGCCGCCTGCGGTGCGCCCGGCAAGCGCCTCAAGCGGGTCTACTTTGTCACGAAGCTCTACGATGATGCGCTCGGCGGTCTTTTTACCGATGCCGCGCACAGAGTTGATGCGCTTGACGTTACCTTCGGCAATCGCGGTGATCAGTTCGGCCACGGTCAATCCGCTCAACACACTAAGGGCAAGCTTTGGGCCGACCCCGTTGACGTTGATCAACCTTTCGAACATCTGTTTTTCTTCAGCCTGAGCGAAGCCGAACAGCATCTGGGTATCCTGACGGACATGATAATGGGTCAGCAAGCGGCACTTACTCCCTGTGGCCGGCAGACGGTCATAAGTGCTCAGTGAGATGAAGAGTTCATAACCGACGCCCTGCACGTCGAGTACGACGGTGGAGGGCGTCTTTTCAGCCAGCGTGCCATGCAGAAATGCGATCATGGGCTCCTGACGCCTCAGGCATCTTCTTCCAGACGCGGAGCGTGGGTCAACACGTACTGTTCGGCTTCAGTGCACCACAGTCCGTTGTTGCGCCCGCAAATCTCGGCCAGTGCCGCAAAGTACGGGTCCTTCTCGCCGAGTTTCGCGAAGTCCTCAATCGCCGTCATGGGCATAGAAACGTGAGTGTAGAGCAGTTTCTTGCCGCCGGTAATTTCCGGCAGATTCTTGGTGGTCTCGGCTGCGGAATCGATGCCGCCCACATGGGTGACCATGACGGACGGCGTGATCAAGCCTTGCGCCGCATAGTTCATGGCATCTTGCAGGTCTTTGGTGTTGCCACCCGAAGAACCCACGACATGGTGCCCCATGTAGTGCACGTCGTAGAAGTTGATAGCAGCCATGAAATCCGTACGAGCCGGACCTGCGAAAAAGTTCAGGCATCCCAGATACCCGAGCAGTGCTGAACCTTGTTCAATCAGGGCGGGCACAGGCGCGAAGACCATCACGTCGCTGAAACCCTTGTTTTCATTCAGTGACTTGAGATGCGCGACTGGATCGTCCAGCCCCGCCGTGTTCACATAGTGCAGGTCAACGCCACAGGTCTTGGCGTGTTCAACTGGGAAGAGCTGCGCCGCGCGGTCGAGCCGCGCCTGGTCGATGTCCGTGATGACGAGCCGTCCCGGACGGTGTTCGGGACCGTGTAACGCGAGGTCGATCGCGCTCAGCCCCATCGGGCCAGCGCCCGCGAGGATGATCATTGAGCCGCCTTGTTTGATGCCCATCTGGTGGTCATACTCGCCCGGCTTGAAGTGGTAGCTGCAGCGGAAGGCCCCGACGATGCAGGAGACCGGCTCAGCGAGTGACGACTTGTAGTAGGCGTCACCGTCATAGGTCAGCAGGCAGTCGAGTTCCATCACCTCCTTCGGGATGACGATGCGCGTGGCATTGCCGCCGATCCAGCGGAAAGAATAACCCGGCGAGTGATGCTCGCGGCCCGGGATGTTGAGCTGGGGCTGGATCCCGTATTTTTGGCCAGCGCGGAATTTATGTTGCCAGTTCTTGCCGACCTTCAAGATGTTGCCGCAAAATTCGTGCCCCATGATGATGGGGTTTTCCGCGATGTCTTTAGGAACTCGTTTGTGTCTGGCACCTTGGATTGTCGCCTTGTAATCGGACATACAGATGCTGTTCGTAACGATGTCCGCCAAGATTTCATCATCGGTGATTTCCGGCAGGTCAAACCGTTCGAGCCGCAGATCGTTTTCGCCATAAAGTCGTAGTGCCAATGATTGCATCAGGGTATCCTCGCATGAGAGTTTTCGACAATTTTTAATGGGGGTAGAACTTTAGCGTTTCCAGTGGCGGAGTGACAAGGCAAAAGTGGAAGTGGAGACCGCGCGCTTAACGTTCAAGTGGAACCATGAAGCCTGGAGTGCCGAGGGCCACGTCAAGTTTTGCGGCCTGCGTCACGGCTTGGCTGGCGGCTGCAGATGGAACCAGCGGGTCTCGCCGCGTTTCATGGGGAAAGTCAGCCGGTCGGTGTCACGCGAGATCAGCCCGCCGGTTGCCAAGTCGGTCACTTCGGAACGTTCCAGCAGACGCACCTCTTTATTGCCGGGATAAAGCGCGTGGATGGTCAGGAAGTTCTGACTGCCGTAGACCGCGTTGCCCGCCGGTGCCGCAACCCATGCGCCGGCGTAGTGTGCCAGCGCGTTAAGGAAGAACTCGTTCATGGACACGCCGCCGAAAAACAAGCTTTTCCATTTCCCAAAGTCCTTGAACGCCACGGCGATCTGGCCATCCGCGTAGGCCGCGACGGGCTTGGCTTCCGGATCATCCACGGCGAAGACAGGGGCCTTGAGGTTGATCTGGTTGATCGGGGTTTCCATGATACCGTTGCCGGGCAGTGTGTGGAGCTGCAGGGACTGCTCTCCGCCGTTTTTGACGTGGATGCCGGTGATGCGCGTCACCGCGTCTGCCGCGTCTGTAGCCTCTGGAATGCTTCCCGCCACGATGCCCGGAGCATGCACGAACGCGAGCATCCGGCTGTCACGCCGCAGCGATCGGATGGCGTTCCACTCCTTGTCCGAAAGATGGTAGGGATTGAGGAAGAGATAGAGCTTGTAGGGCGGCAGGCGGCGGTTGGCCACATCTTCCTGAAGATAGAGGTGATAGGGGACTCCGGATGAGTTGAGCAGCACGATTTGCCGGTTGATGCCCGCGTAGTCCAAATACGCCGCGTTGGCTGAGGCGACATGGCTGAGACTTCGCTCGTCGATAAAAACCGCCACGTCGGATCTCGGCAGGGCGGGGTTCTTCAGGTCCGCGCGGAACCCGTTCACCGTCTCGGTGATCGTCCGCATGATGGCCGGGTCGCTGAACCATCCACCGCTCATGTCGTACCACCAGATGCCCTGACCTACGGCGAGCATGTGCCCGGCGTCGCGGCGGATCATCGCACTGCTTTCCTCCTCAGTTTCTACGCGTGCAACGTGGTAATTGTTTTCCGGTGTGCCGGGATACGTCTTCCAGGAGCGGAAGTCAGCCTCGGAGAGTCCGAAGGTGTCGTGGAGGAGCAGCGATGACCATGCCTGATGGGCCTTGCCGGTTCCGCCGGGCCACCGGATCGCGTCATAGGTCAATACCGACGTCACATAGTTGAACATGTTTTTCTTTAACAGATAACCGGTGGCGCGGTGACTTATCACGCTCGCGACTGGTCCTGCGTAATAGGTTCCGATCAGGATGGGCGATTTGTGTGTGTCGCGCAGGATTTGACCGTACCCGGCGAGCGTGTCGATGGTTCCCTCGCTGCGGAAAATTTTGTAGTCGACGATGTCCATGTCTTCAGGGCGGTCCAAAAGAAGCCGGTCGGTTCCAATCCGTTCGGGCACGGGAAATTCAGCCGTCTCGAAGGTCACATTCGGTTGACGCCAAGCCTTTTTCAGTTCGGTCTCTCTCCGGTATTTTGTCCGGAGCCAGTTCTGGAAGGCGCGCAGGGAGGCGGGGCTGTAGTCGCCGCACCGGTTCCCGTGGAAATCGTTCCACTGGAACATCTGGCCGTCGTTTCCTCCGATCACATGGTACCCGATTACCGCCTTGCCCGGAAGCGAGTTCCGGATATGCTCGGCGAACTGGCGGAGAACCTCTCCGGTGTCCTTCCGTAACCGCTCCGAGGCATATACGTAGCCGTAGCGCTCGATGTATGAGGATTTTTGGGCGTCCGGTTTCGGCGGCGGCACCTTGTCCCAGCGCAGGAAGTGCATGTTGACAACGGCCTTGTTGCCGTCCCAGTCAGTCACGACATCCTCGAGGTTGTTTTCCGCGGCCCATTCCGGGTAGGGGTCGGTACACAAGTAAAACATGATGTACATGTTCGGATCCGCCCGGAGCACCCGCCACAACATCTCGTCAACCTCGGAGAAATCGGTCTGCCCCGGCCCGCTCCAGACCCCGAAGGGACCGTACACGCCGCGTCCCAGAATGTAAGGGATGAAGGTGACCTTTGCGCCCGCCATGCCGAATTCCCGCACCTGGGAGTTTTGGGCGCGCCACGCGTTGCCGACGTAGAAATCGGGGAAGCTCTCTTTGCCGTCCAGAAAGAGGCGCGGCCGCTGACCCACCCGGCGGACTTCGGCGGTTGCGCGCGGTCTGGCCGCCACGATCTTCTTTGCCTCTTCGAGCGGCATCAGTGTTTCGGGCACAGGCCGTTCATACCGTGGCTTGTAGTCCTTTTTGTTTCCCAGTCGCGTCAGTTTGAGGTCGTCCATCAAGATATCGATGGCGTCTTGTGCGAAAACCAGACTGATGCGCACGCGGTCGATGTCCGGCCCGGTCGTGAAGGACATATCGAGTTTTTCCCACTGGCTTCCAGAGGAGAAAAACGGGCGGGTCGGCCCGAATATGTTCGAGCGGGATGCGCCGGGAGTTTTTGAGTTGAAGGGGCTGATCATAAAGTAGACGGCGGCGGCCGTGGTCGTCCCGTCTTTGGACTTGCGGTCCGAGTGGAGGGTGTTCAGCCAAGCGGAGACCCGATAGGTGGTCGCGGTTTCGACCGGGATAGGCACGGTTTCCCACTGGACGTATCCCTTCACATTGGTTTTTTCCACACGCAGCGAATACCCTTTTCCTGATCCGGTTTCCAAGCGGATGGAGGCCTCCGCACCGTCCAGAGGTTTCGCGGTCCACAAATTGGGAGCTTCGCTCTCTTCGAACCCCACTGAAAAGAGTGCGGAGGCGTCGTCTTCTATGCCCCGTTGCGGCTCGGCTCTCGCACACGCCACGCCGAACATCACAAACACCATCCACCCCATATTCCGGACGCGCCGCTTCTTCCGGCTCCGTATCATTCGCTTGCCCTCCCTGATTCGTTTTGCCAAGCTTCTTGTCTTCGGGCGTCTGGCGTCTTGCGCAGGTGGTTGGCGAGAGCCGTGCGGACGGCGGCTGCGTCGAGTCTCTGTTGTTCTGGCGAAGAGTCGGTATCTAACGCGACGAGGGTGGCGCGGTGAGTCCGATACAGGTCACGCGCCCGGCAAACCCAGGCCCACGGCACACCCGCCAGCACACGCGCACTGGGGTAGCGCTCGGCCAGAAACGCTCTGGGCATGAAGATGCGGCCCAGCACCAGTCGGGCGCGTCCCACTAGACCGGCTCGGCGATAACAGAGCATCGTCGATTCCGCCCCGCGCTCTGACCCGTGCGGCAGGCGGGCGAGGGCGTAAAGCACGGCGTCACGCCAAGTTGCCTCGATTTGCGGTACGCTGTTCGTCAAGGTGGCGGGCAGGGGTATGTCAAACAGATCCGCAACGAAACGCAAGATGAACGGGATAGCCGTTCCGGTTTGCCAGCGCGTGCCAGCGGCAGTGATCGCCTCGGGCGTGAGCGCGTCGCCTCGTGTGCACATGAGCAGCGCGATATCCAGATAGGAACGCAGCGGAACCGCGAACAGATGGTGCAGCATGTGGTGTACAAGATGTGCGAGTTGATCGGGGACCGACAAGGCGAAGCAGGGAAAACCGTAGAGCCGTGTCGGTTCAACATGCTGCCATACCGCTCCCATGTCCGCCTCAGGCGAGTCGGTTTCCAACTCGCAGGACATCGCCCAGTGCATCTCTACAGCGTAAGGATGCTGGGGGTGGCGGTAGCATTGATCGCAGGCGAAGCGGCTGTGCAGCGTGTCTGCGGTGGCGGTGTAGCCAAGTTGCAGCATCACGGCATGGCTGCGGTCGCGCTGGTCGGTACGGATCAGCACGTCGATGTCAGTCATGCTTCGCAACACCGGATTCGCGTACACTGATTCGGCGAGCCAAGCGCCTTTCAACATGACCAGATCCAGACCAGCGCGTTCGAAACCCGCCGCCATTTCGGCAAGCTGCCGCTGCCGCAGGGTCGAACGTTGTAGCTCTCGCAAGGTGCGCATGCGCCACGCGTCTGGCACGCTATCGGGCGGGGCGGCTGACGCAGCGAAATGTTCAGGGAAATGGGCGGTCAGCCACGGAAAGAGAAAGGTATCCACGCCTTGTTCGCATGCCGTGCGATAAAGCAGCGGCCACGACAACGCGTCCGTACCAGTCGGCAGCGGCCGGTCGTGCAGGGCACCGCGTACGCATGCGACCAGCATGTGAAGCCTGCTCAACGGCGACATGGGTGTGGTTTCAAAATCCATGACGTAAGTGATACCACGAGATGCGGGGCAGGGCAAGTATCCATTCTGTGAACGCCGCACATCGAACGCCGAACGTCGAAAAAATCCTAAATCCTAAATCCTCAATCCTCAATGATCCTCAATGATAACTCCCGCAGGGTGATCGGCATTGCGGGAGCGTGGGGGTTCTGTTAATCTACAGGCCACATGTCCACGCTTCTTCATAGATGGGTACGGCGTGTCCGGTTGAGTCACCTGTCGGCTGTCATTGCCGGTCTTTGCCTGCCGCTTTTGGTTTGGTGGGCGGGCTGCTTGACTGCCCGTATCCGGCCGCCTGCCGGACGAACACCAGTGGTGATGACGATGGAGGTGACCGGCTACTGTAATTGCGGCACCTGTTGCAGTTGGGAACGGAGTTGGTTCGGGCTGGGGCCTCCGGTGATCAGTAGCGGACCCAACAAGGGCAAGCCGAAGGAGGTCGGCATCACGGCCAGCGGCACGCGTGCGGGTCGGGGTACGGTCGCGGCTGATACCTCGGTGTTGCCGTTCGGAACCATTGTGGAGGTGCCGGGTTACGGCTTTGGACGTGTAGAGGACCGTGGCGGCGCGATCAAAGGTAACAAGCTTGATCTCTGGTTCCCTTCGCACGACGCAGCGTTGCGGTGGGGTCGCCAGAAGGGTGTGCGCGTGCGCGTGTGGAAACCTTAGGATTTTTTGGAGAGAACGCATTTAACAGAGACCGGAACAGTTATGAGTGACGAAACTAAGACTAAGTGTGAGGGACTAAATGTGGAGACGGAGAGTGAGGGACTAAGTGTGGGGACTAAGTGTGGCGGACTAAGTGTGGAGTCGGATACCAGTCGGCACTTCCTCAAGCAGTGGATCGCTGAGGATGTAGCGGCGGGACGGACAGGCGGACTGGTCGTGACGCGGTTCCCGCCGGAACCCAACGGTTATATCCACATCGGGCATGCGAAGGCGATCTGTATCGATTTCGGCATGGCGCAGGAGTTCGGCGGGCGCTGCCACTTGCGCATGGACGATACCAATCCGTCAAAGGAGTCCGACGAGTATGTCGAGAGTATCAAGCGCGATATTCGCTGGCTCGGGTTTGATTGGGGCGAGTGGTTTTTCAGCGCGGCCGACCGCTTCGACACAATGTACGAGATCGCCGAAAACCTGATTCGCAGCGGCCATGCGTATGTCTGCGAGTTGACGCAGGAGGAGTGGAAGGAGTACCGTGGTATCCCGACCGTTCCGGGTAAGGAGAGCCCGACACGCAACCGCGCTCCCAAGGAGAATCTCGCGCTCTTCCGCCGCATGCGCGCCGGTGAGTTCCCCGACGGCTCGCTCTGTCTGCGGGCCAAGATTGATATGGCGTCGCCCAACATTCATTTCCGTGATCCAGTGCTCTACCGCATCATGCATGTGCCGCACTATCATGCAGGCGATAAATGGTGCATCTATCCGATGTACGACTTCGCGCATCCGATCGAAGACGCGCTCGAAGGGGTGACCCACTCGATGTGTACGCTGGAATTTGAAGTACACCGTCCGCTCTACGACTGGGTGGTCGACCGTATGGACGAAATGGGCATGCTGGTTGTGCGCAACGGCGTCAAGATCCGTCCGCAGCAGCGCGAGTTCGCGCGTCTGAATCTCACCTACACGGTGATGAGCAAGCGCCGACTGCTGCAACTGGTGGAGGAGGGGCATGTCAGCGGTTGGGACGATCCGCGCATGCCGACAGTGTGCGGGTTGCGGCGCCGCGGTTACACGCCGGAGGCGATCCGTGATTTTTGCGAGCGAATCGGTGTGTCCAAGTACGAGAGCGAGACCGATGTGGCGCTATTGGAATACTGTCTGCGCGACGATCTCAACAAACGCGCGTTGCGGCGTATGGCTGTGCTCGATCCGGTCAAAGTCGTGATCGACAACTATCCCGAGGGGCAGGTCGAATACGTCGAAGTGCTGAACAATCCCGAAGATCCCGCAGCCGGCACACGCCAAGTGCCGTTCAGCCGGGAGGTCTACATTGAGCGTGAAGACTTCATGGAAGTGCCGGTGAAAAAGTTTTTCCGCATGGCACCCGGTCAGGAAGTGCGGTTGCGCGCCGCGTGTCTCTTCACCTGCACGCACGTCGTCAAAGATGACGCCGGCGTCGTGACCGAAATCCACGGTACCTACGATCCCGTTTCCAAAGGCGGCAACGCTGCCGACGGGCGCAAGATCAAAGGGACTATGCACTGGGTATCGGCGACGCATGCGGTGCCGATCGAGGTGCGGCTCTACGACCGGCTCTTCACGGTGCCTAATCCGATGGCGGACGACACGCGCGACTTCACCGCGTTTTTGAATCCCGATTCGCTGACATGTGTGACCGCATGGGGCGAGCCGGCCTTGGCGCAGGCGCAGCCGGGCGAACGCTTCCAGTTCGAGCGTATCGGGTATTTTTGTGCTGACACCGAAGACACCCAACCGGACAAGCCGGTTTTCAATCGCACGGTCCCCCTTAAAGATTCTTGGTCTAAAGCGGCCCAAAAATAAAAGGATAGACTTATTATGCAGACGACAGTCAAAGTGAACGGACAGGTGATTTCTCGGGAGGCGATCCAGTTTGAATTGGAGCGACTGGTGCGCTTCTACGCTGAACACGGCATGTCTCAGGAGGAAATCAGGGAACAGCTTCCTGATCTGGTAAAGAAGGCGACCGATCAGGCCATCGGTGCTAAACTGTTGATGGATGAGGCCGCCAGACTTGACCTTCAGGTCACCGATGAGGATCTCGATGGAGAGGTGGCGAAGATTGTCGATCAGGTCGGCGGCGAGGAGGCCTTCCAGCGCGCGTTGCAGCAGCAGAACACTTCCGTGAAGGTGTTCCGCGAACAGCTTAAGCGCGGTCGACGCGTGGACAAGCTCATTGAAAAGCTCGTTGCGGATGTAGCCGATCCTACTGATACCGAGATTGAGGCCTATTTCAATGAGCACCAAGACGAATTCACCAAAGGGGAGCGTGTGCTTGCGCAACATATTCTGATTTCGCCGGATGGCGACACGCAAACATCCAAGGACGAGGCCCGATCCAAGATCGCCGCGATTCGCGAACGCGTGCTGGCGGGTAAAAATTTCGCCGACGAGGCCGCCGCGCACTCCATGTGTCCCAGCGGCAAAGAGGGGGGGAGCCTCGGTTGGTTCAGTCGCGGCATGATGGTGCCCGAGTTTGATAAGGCCGCTTTTTCGATGCAGGTCGGGGAGGTGAGCGATATCATCGAAACGCAGTTCGGCTATCACATCATCTACAAGACCGACCACGAGCCGGCCGGCGAGGCTGATCTTTCGCAGGCGAGTGACAAGGTCCGTGATCTGTTGCGCCATGCGCGTCGCGGAGAAAGAATAGGTGCTTTCGTGAGCGAGCTACGGGAAAAAGCGCAGATCGAGTTCGTGTAGGCGAAAAAAATGATCCTCCTACTTGACATTCGTTCAAAGATTCAGTCAAATGGGGGCGCTTTCAGATGAAAACCAACCGAGTCAGTTTTTATTTTAGCTACTTTAGGTCGCCGGACACACGGTTCGGGTCGGCCCGTTGAGCTATTGTGATTCGGGAATAGACTTTAAATGAACCGCGTGTCCGGCTGAAGGACTCGCGGTTTTTTTGTTCTCCAATTCTCCAACTCTCCAATCCCCAACGAAAGAAATAGACATGATTATCGTTTTGAAACGGCACGCTTCTGAGACCGACATCGCGACCATCAGCGATCTGGTCTGTTCGCTGCGTTATCAGCCGCGCATCATCCGCGGCGTCGAGCAAACTGTGATCGCCTGTATCGGCGACGAGCTCAGTAATCGCTCGCTTGAAGTACTTAGTAGTCTGCCCGCAGTGGAATCGGTTTTCCCGGTGCAGAAAAAGTTCAAGTTGGTGTCGCGTGAGTACCACCCGGCAGATTCGGTGGTCAATGTAGGTGGGGTGTTGATCGGTGGTGGCAACATCCAGATCATCGCTGGGCCTTGCGCGATTGAAAGTTACGACCAGTTGCGCGCTGCGGTGAAGGATCTCACGGCATGCGGCATGAAAATCATTCGTGCCATGCCGTTCAAGCCGCGTACCTCACCCTATGATTTCCAAGGGCTGAAACTCGACGGCGTCAAGATCATGCGCGATGTGAAGGCGGAATTCAATGTCGCCATGGTGGCCGAAGTGCCGGGACCGGCGCAGATCGAGATGATGCGCGACGTGGCCGACATGTTTCAGGTCGGAGCGCGCAACGCGCAGAATTACGATCTGCTGGAACATCTCGCGCACGCCGGCCGACCGGTCTTGCTCAAACGCGGCATGGCCAGCACGGTCGAGGAGTGGCTGACCGCCGCGGAATATCTGGTGGTCAATGGTTGTCCGCAAGTCGTGCTCTGTGAGCGCGGGCTCCGTTCGTTCGACAAGACGACGCGCAATCTGCTGGATCTCGGAGCCGTGGCGGTGGCTCGTCAGCTCTCGCATTTGCCGGTGGTCGTGGATCCCAGTCACGCCACTGGCGTGCGTAACCTGGTTCCGGCTTTGGCACGGGCAGGGCTGGCGGCGGGTGCGGACGGTCTCCTCGTCGAGGCGCATCCCGATCCAGTGAATGCCTTCAGCGACGCCCCGCAGCAGCTTGAATCCGCGTCCTTCGGCGAGTTCCTCAAAGAACTCGAACCGTGGATCGAGTTGGCGAAAGCCACACGTAAACGGGCTTGAATCAGGAGACACTGAACCAACAAAGACGCGCGTTTATGGATATTCCCGTTCTTTATCTCGGTCCGGAGGGCACGCATTCGCACGAGGCCGCGTTGCGGCACTTCGGCAGGCGGTGCCGGCTGTTGCCGTGTCTCTCGCACTTCGACGTGGTCGATCGGCTTTGCGTACGGTCTGCGCGACCGCGGCCACTGGCGGTCATGCCGGTCGAGAATTCGAGCGAAGGTCCGGTCACGCAGACGCTGGATGTGTTTCCCGCGCATCCAGAGATTGCGATCCTCGAAGGCTTTTCAATGCCGGTCCGCCATCATCTGCTGGCGGATCGCGCAGTGAGGCGACCAGAAGCAATCGAGCGTGTCTACAGTCATCCGCAGGCTTTGGGGCAGTGTCGTGCCGCGTTGCGCAAACTGGTGCCGCAGGCCGAGTTGCTCGCCGAGTCCAGCACGGCCGCTGCGGCGCGGCGCGTGGCGGCCGAGCCGGGCAGCGCGGCGGTGGCCACTTTGGCGGCCGCACGCGTTTATCGCTTGGCTGTGATTGCCCGCGATCTACAGGACAGCGCCGCAAACGTCACACGCTTTTTCGTGATGCGGGCCAGCCGACGGAATCCGCAGCCGACCGTGTCGCGCACCGCCGAAATGCGCTCCCTGCTCTATCTGGTGCTCGGTAACCGTCCCGGCGCACTTCTGCGCGCGCTTGCGCCGTTCGATGCCGCCGGGCTCAACCTGACCTTTATCCAGAGCCGACCGTTGCCGGGACGGCCGTGGGAGTATGGTTTTTTTATCGAAGCGGCTACCGACTGGAAAACACCCGCTGCCGAGGCCGCCTGGCGTTTAGTGTTGGCACTGGCAGAATCAGGGCGTAAACTAGGCACCTATCCGGTCAAATAATCCCCAATACACACATGAACAAGTTGGCACAACTCAGAACGATCATTGCGTCCCTTGACGAAACGCTGGTCAAGGCGCTCTGTGGGCGCGCCGCCTTCAAGATGAATGCAGGGCTCTACAACGAGATCCGGCGCCCGCTTCCTATCGTGGAAACCGCGAACCTCTTCGGCGCGGCGTCGACCATTGCCGGACGTGTCCACATTCTGCGACCGTTTTATGTCAATACGTTACTGCCCGCGTTGTGTGAGGCGGGGGAGGATGTGGACTGCCGCAAGTGCGTGACGGCAGACGCCAGTTGCATGACCGCGCTGGCGCAGCGCCTCAACCTCTCGGTGCATGTGGCCGCATTGAAGTTGGAAGAGATTCCCGAGGCGTTGCGGCAACCGTTGATCGAGCGTGACCCTGTGCTGTTGGAGACGGCGATTACCAACCACACGGTGGAGGCCGATGTGATCAAGCGCA
This sequence comes from Kiritimatiellia bacterium, assembly GCA_035450385.1. Classification (GTDB taxonomy): domain Bacteria; phylum Verrucomicrobiota; class Kiritimatiellia; order RFP12; family UBA1067; genus DUPH01. Next base: position 16,087 of record DAOTMQ010000053.1, read on the forward strand.
TCCTCGATATGTCGCATGAACACCATGCGGACGATACGCTTTCTGAGAAGATCGCCCACATCTACGAGAGGTGGATCATCCCAATTTCGCGGAAGATCCAAGTGCATGACTTGCTGGTCAAGTATCGGCAAGAGGAGCCTTATCAAGGAGGTTCTTGAAAAACCATCGTGGCATGGGCGTCTCGCCCATGAAACACGGGCAAGATGCCCGTACCACATCTCGAAACACGGGCAAGATGCCCGTGCCACATCTACCCTCCAAGGAGAGAGCCATGGCAATATTCGATGACAATTCGCTAACGATCGGGAATACGCCGCTGGTGCGTCTTAATCGGCTCGCGTGTGGTTTGGGCGCGACGGTAGCGGTGAAGATCGAGGGGCGCAACCCAGCCTATTCGATCAAGTGCCGCACGGCGGCGTCGATGGTCTGGGAAGCTGAGCGTGACGGCACGCTCAAGCCCGGCATGGGGATTGTCGAGCCGACCAGCGGCAACACCGGGATCGCGCTGGCGATGGTTGCGGCCGCACGCGGTTACACGGTCACGCTGACGATGCCGGAGAGCATGAGTCTTGAACGGCGTCGCGTGCTGGCCGCGCTGGGGGCCGATCTGGTGCTGACGCCCGCATCTGCGGGTATGGCCGGCGCGGTACAGCGCGCCGAGGAGATGGCGCGCGAATCGCCCGGACGCTTTTTCATGCCCGATCAGTTTTCTAATCCCGCTAACCCCCTGATCCATGAACGGACAACCGGCCCGGAAATCTGGGCGCAGACTGATGGCAAAGTCGCTGCCGTGGTGGCCAGCGTCGGGACGGGCGGCACGGTCGTCGGTATCGGCCGTGCCTTCAAAAATCTCGGTGCCAAGGTGCAGATGGTTGCCGTCGAGCCGACCGAAAGCCCATTGTTGACGCAGTACAAGGCCGGTGATGCACTCAGGCCGGCACCGCACGGCATTCAGGGCATCGGCGCGAACTTCATTCCGAAGGTGGTGGATTTCTCGGTGATCGACCGTATCGAGACGGTCGGCACGGATGAGGCATTCGAGGTGTCGCGCCGACTGGCGCGCGAAGAGGGGGTGCTTTCGGGAATCTCTTGCGGCGCGGCTGTGGCGGCGGCGTTGCGGCTTGCCGCCGAGGACGCATTTGCCGGCCGGTTGATTGTCGCGATCCTGCCGGATTCGGGTGAGCGCTATCTTTCCACGTCGCTCTTTGACTGAGTGGCGGAGGAGTCGGCATGCGGACTGTCGCCTTTAAAACGTTTGGTTGCCGCTTGAATCAGGCCGAGACGGTTGCCTTCGAACAAGCCTTTGCCGCAGCCGGATTCCGCCGCGTGCGATTCGGCGAGCCGGCCGAGGTGGTGGTGGTGCACTCCTGTGTCGTGACGCAGACTGCGGAGAATGAGTGTCTGCGTCAGTTGCGGACGCTCCGTCGTAAGTGGCCAACGGTGCGGCTGGTACTCTCCGGTTGCGCGGCCGAGACGGTACCGCAGGAGCGTCTGCTGGCGGCTGGCGCGGATCTGGTGGTTGGTCGTGCGCAGCGTGAGGTGCTTGTGCAGCGGGTGCTGGAACGCTGGCCGACGCCGCCGGAAGGTTTGGAGCGGCAAATGCCGGTTACACGCGCCTCCCCGCCGCGCCGGTCGCATCGTGCGCTTTTGAAGGTGCAGGACGGCTGTGATTTTTTTTGCACGTACTGCATTGTGCCACACACGCGGGGCGGGCCGGTCAGTCGGTCGCTTGAAATCTGCCTACGTGATGCGGCGGCGATGATCGCGGAGGGCTATCGCGAGATCGTGGTGACCGGCTGTAATATCGCGTGCTACGCCGACGGCTCGCGCGGTTTGGTCGATCTTCTCTCTGCGCTCTCCGCGCTACCGGGGCTGGGTCGCTTGCGGCTGGGGTCAATCGAGCCTGGCACCGTCGAGGGCGCGGTGGCCGAGTGGATGGCGGCGTCAGAAAAGATCTGCAAGTTTTTGCACCTGCCGATTCAAAGCGGAGACGACGGCGTGCTGGCGCGTATGGGACGACGTTACACGTCAGCCCAAGTGATCGATACCGTGCGGCGTGCGCGGGCACTCATGCCGGATGCTGCGTTCGGAGCGGATGTGATTTGCGGCTTTCCGGGCGAAAGCGACGACGCCTTTGAACGGACGCTACATGCGGTGGCTGAAGCAGGCTTCAGCAATCTGCATGTCTTCCCGTACAGTGAAAGGCCGGGAACGCCCGCCTGCACATTTGACGGGAGCGTGCCGGTCGCCGTGCGCCGTCAGCGAGCCAAGCGGTTAATCGCGCAAGGTGACGCGCAGCGAGAAGCTTTCGCGCACCGGTTTCTCGGCCAGCGTGTCGAGGTGTTGGTGGAGCGTTTCGATCGCGAAGGACGCGCCTGTGGCTGGAGCGGGGAATACCTGCCTTGCGCAGTCAGCGGCGTGCCGCGCGAACGGGTGGGCGACCTGTGCGTGTTTACAGTTGAAAAGGTGTGCGGTACGACACTGGTCGGGTCGGCAATCGGGTGATGAGGGGCATGGC
>DAOTMQ010000054.1:0-18298 GCA_035450385.1 Kiritimatiellia bacterium
TATGTCTATCCGGCGGGCGTTGCGCGGGGGAGCGAATGCGAGATCGAGATCGGCGGCAGATCGTTGGCGAATGTCAATCAAGCGGTCGCCAGTGGTGAAGGAGTCAAACTGACTCTTCTCGGCCCGGTCAGAACGGAGACGCTGAACAAGAAGGGGCGTCCCGTTTCAACCGTGGTGCCGAACCGTTTGCGCTTTAGGGTGGTGGTTGACAAGGACGCCGCGCTGGGTGTGCGCGCCCTGTGCGCCAGTGCGCCCTATCGACTGAGCGAGCCGGTCGGGTTCGAAGTTCAGGCGGAACTGCCGGAGGTGAGCGAGCCGACCACGAATCGGACAGAAGCCGGTGAGTACACGTTATCGTCTTTTCCGGTCTGTGTGAATGGCCGGGTGGCGCACGAAGCGGCGGACCGGTATCGGTTTGAAGCGCGGCAAGGCATGGTGATCGTTGCTGTGACGCAGCCGGAGACGTTGCCGCCGACGGGCTTCTTGCCGTCCCTGACGTTTTGCGATGCGGCCGGCAAGCCTTGCGAAGGTGTTTCCGTGTATGCGGCTGACCGTGCGCCGGTTGCCGTGTTCGAGGTGCCGCAAGACGGCACGTATACGCTGGCGGTGAGTTCTGCCGTGCCGGCACGGTCGGGCGACGACTGCGTCTACCGGATTCGGGTAGGGGAGTTGCCGCTGATTACGAGCTTCACGCCGGTGCGCGCGGCTGAGGGCGAGAGCCTGAATGTCCGGTTGGAGGGGGTCAACCTGCCACGCAAAAGAGTCCGCCTCTTTACCGGCGGCAAGAATAGTGCGCTTTGCCTGCAAGCGATCACCGAGGGTGCCTGCGTTGTGCCGGGCCTTCGGTTCGCGCTGGATGCCGAGTCCGCCGCGCCCGATTTCCGGGTGACGATGACACCCGCTTCGCTGAATATCCCGGCGGACGGCAGCACGTTGGTGAACCTGCGTGTGCAGAGGATCAATGGGTTTGCGGGCGAGGTTCGCGTTGCGCTTGATTTTCCGCCGCTCAGCATCGCGAGTGAGGGCGGCGTGATCCCAGCCGATGCGACCGAGGGTGTGCTTACGGTCTCTACCGATGGGGTGCGCTTTCCGCGTGTTGTCTTTGGGCTGGCGCTGACGGCCACGGCCGAGGTGGGCGGACAAACGGTGAAAAGGGCGGTGTTGCCGGTCCGCCGGTACCGCGTTGCGGATGCCGAGCATGAACAGGTCTTTGCCGAACCGATGGCGCGGTCAAATGCCGGGCTGAATCCGTTGCGGATCAACATAGCACCGAAAAAGCCGCTGGTCGTGCCGTCTGCGGAAGCGCTTCGTTTGACGCTGTTCAGTTCCAGCCTGGCCACCCATCTGGGTGGACTTTACGAGCCAGTAGTGATCTATCCGCCGCGCGGATTTACCGTGGAGGGCGTGCAACGCACCAACAAGCAGGAGCGTGCCGCCGTTCTTTTGAAATGCGATCCCGCTGTGTTGAAGCCCGGTGCCACCGGGGTGCTCGTGCTGGGCTGTGTCAGGCAAGACGACGCCAAGCGAAAACCGCTGGCTGTCACGCAGTGCGTGCCTTTTGTGATCCACTAGGGGCGCTTCTGACAGCGCGGGCAGAGATGCGTGCCGCGCTGGGCAACGACAATGCGGTCGATCACGGTGCCGCAGCGCGGACAGGGCATGCCGTCGCGGCGGAAGACCTTGAGTGCGTCGGCGTTGCGGCCGCGACGTCCGGCGACGCTGTAGAAGTTCGCCTCGCCGTTGCCGAGCGTGGTGCCGGCGTTGTCGATCGCGCGTTGCAAGACCGTGCGTATCGCGGTGTGCAGGCGACGGATTTCGGCGGCGGAGAGGGTGTCGGCGCGGCGTTCCGGATGGATGCGTGCCCGCCATAGTGCTTCGTCCACGTAGATATTGCCCAGCCCCGCCACCGTGGTCTGATCGAGTAGCAGCGGCTTGATCTGGCGCGTCTTGCCTTTCAGGCACTGCTTGAATAGCGTCGGCGTGAAGTCCGCTTCCAGCGGTTCCGGGCCGAGCGCGGCGAACGGATCGTCGTCAGGTCGCGTCAACCGGAAGCGCCCGAATTTCCGCGTGTCATTGAAGATGAGTTCCCGTCCGTCGGTCAGATGGAAGCTTACATGGTCGTGCGGCCCCGGACGTTCGCCGGGCACCGCGAATCGCAGCTTGCCGGTCATACGCAGGTGGATCAACAGGCGGTTGCCGGAATCAAGGTCAAGGACGATGAATTTGGCGCGGCGTGTGACCGTAGTGATGGTTCTTCCGGCGAGCGCGCGGCAAAAAGCGTCGGGCGGCAACTCGGCGATGGTGCGCGGCCAGCGCACGGTGACGCTCCGGATCACGGAGCCCGGCAGACCATGCGCGCGAAGATCACGCACGACTGTCTCGACTTCAGGCAACTCAGGCATGCTGCATACCAAGCACGACGTGCTGGGACTAGGTGTTGGAAAGTGTGAGCAGGTGTTCCGCGATGGCGGCGCAGGTCGGGGCGGTGGCCAGTAGTGACGAGAAGTCGAGCCGCTCTTCGATCGCGCGCTGTGCGGGCGTGGCAAGGTCGGCATGGCCGACAAGCAGTGCGCCGACCATGCGGTTGTCGCGGAAGACGAAGGCGCGGTAGCGGTCGGGCTGATCCTCTTCCAACAGCAGGTCGCTGTCCTCTTCCGGCCGAAAGCGGCCGATGCTGGTGAGGTCAAGGCCAACCGCTTTGATGGTGTTGCTACGGGGCAGGCCGTCGAAGCGTGCGTCGCCGCCGACGGCATTGCGTCCGGCGATCGTGCCTTGCGTCTGCGCGGCGGTCCACAGTCCGTAAAGCTGGCCGTCGAACTCAGCCACGTCACCGGCGGCATACACGCCGTCGGCCGAGGTGGCGAGCGCGTTATCGACGACGATGCCGGTGTTGACCTTGATTCCGGCCTGATGCGCCAGCGCGATGTTCGGACGCACACCGATGGTAATCACTGCGAGGCGTGCGGGCAGACGGCGCCCGTCGACCAGTTGCACAGCTTCGAGCGCTTTCTCGCCTTCAAGGGTCTGGGTTTGCGCCTGCTTGAGGATTGTGATGCCGATTCCGCGCAGGTGGCGCTCTAGGTGTGCGGCTGCGGCGGCATTGAGTTGACGCTGCATGAGCCAATCGCTGCGTTCGAGGAGCGTGACGGCCGCGCCGCGCCGCGCCAGCGCGGCGGCGGTCTCGATGCCCAGTACGCCGCCGCCGATGCAGACGCAGGGTGTGCCGGGCGTGAGGCGGGCGAGTAGCGCATCCGCGTCGGTGACGGTGCGCAGGCTGAAGACGCCGTCAAGTTCGATGCCGGGCAGCGGCGGCATGTTGGGGGACGCGCCTGCGGTGAGCATCAGGCGGTCGTACGGCAGCGCAGTGCCGTCGGCGAGCGATACCGTGCGTGCGGCGGTGTCGAGCTGCGTGACCTGCGCACTGCGCAGCAGGCGGATGCGCTGTTCGGCGTACCACGCTTCGGGATGGATGGGCAGCGCGTCGCGCGTGATTTCACCGGCTAGGTAGCGGGTGAGGTTGAGGCGGTAGTAGGGCAGTTCCTTTTCCGAGGAGACCAGTGTGATCTCGGTGGATGGCGACACAACACGCGCGGCTTCGGCGGCGGCAAGACCGGCGATGCCACTACCGACGATCACGAGGCGTCCGGTGGTTGCGGCTGACGCGGTTGCCGTGGCCAGTGCGGCTTCAACTTCGACCTTCTTGAAACATTCGGGTTCTGCGCCGCAGACCGGGCAGGGATCGGGCGGTTCCGGCCCTTCGTGGACGTAGTTGCAGAGCAGGCAGCGCCAGTGCGTCTGTGCGAGGCCGGACGCGGCTTCTGTGCCCGGTGCCGCGTAGGGCTTGAAGTCCCCTGGTCCGGCACCGCAAACGGGACAGCGGCCCGGCGGTTCATTGCCGGTATGGACGTAACCGCACGGGACACAGCGCCACTGGCGCATGGTGGTTGGTTGCTCGCTCATGTCGGAAATCTCCTGAACGTCTTGATGACGAATTGCAAAGCGGGGTCAGCTCCGGCTGGTGCGCAGCTCGTCGGCCTTTGCGATAATAAAGTCGGAGAGGGCGGGGGCGATCTCAGTATCTTGGAGCGCGTAGAGGATATTGGTTTTTATGAAATCGAGGGTGTTGCCGGCATCGTGGCGGCGCGCCCGCACGCGGCAGCCGTGCATGGGGTGTCCGTCGGCGACGCGCGCACGCAATGCATCGGTGATCTGAATCTCGCCGTTTTTCCCGGGCGGGACGGCGTCGATATAGTCAAAGATGTCGGGCGTGAGGATATAGCGGCTGGCAACGGCGAGGTTCGAGGGGGCTTCGGCGGGGGCGGGTTTTTCGATCATATCGCGGATGCGGTAGGTACGGTCGTCGAGTGCGTCGCCGGCGATGATCCCGTAGCGGCTGACACGTTCGGGCGGCACTTCTTCGAGCGCGACAACGCAGCCGCCGAAGCGGTCATGCACGTCGAGGAGCTGGCGCGTGGCCGGCACGCCGTCGAGACTCTGCATCAGGGTGTCGCCGAGAAGAACCGCAAAGGGCTCGTTGCCGACATGGTAGCGTGCGCAGCGGATGGCGTCGCCGAGGCCGAGCATCTTGCGTTGCCAGACGAAGTGGATGTGGGCCAGCTCGGAGATGGCGCGGATGCTGGCCAACTCCTTGAGTTTGCCTTTGGCCTCCAACTCTAGCTCCAGTTCGAAGTTGCGGTCGAAGTGCTCCTCCAAGGCACGCTTGCCTCTGCCGATCACCATCAGGATGTCGGTGATGCCGGAGGCCACGGCCTCCTCGACCACGTACTGGATGACCGGTGTATCGACGATCGGCAGCATTTCTTTGGGTGCCGCTTTGGTGGCGGGCAGGAAGCGCGTGCCGAAACCGGCGGCGGGAATAACAGCTTTGGTGACCATAGGAAAGGCTCGGTTTTTAACGTTCAACTCTCAACTTTTAATCAAACGAGGACCGGCTTGAGGACACGGATGTTTTGGGGCGCGAAAGCCTTGGCCAGCCGCTCGTACATGGCATCGTCGGTGTAGGTGCCGATGATGGCACCGCCGGAGCCAGTGAACTTGGCGGAGGCGCCCACTTTGCGCGCGGTTTCGACCATGCGCAGGTTGCCTTCGCTGAGGTTGAAGATCTGACGACGGCGGTCGAAGTTGGCGTCCATCAATGCGGCAAGGGTGGACCAGTCGCCCTCCGCCAGCGCGGTGCGCGCCTGCATGGTGATGTCAGCCCAGAAGTTCATGGCGTCCACGACCTCTTTCTCGCCGCGGTTGAAGCGGTCGCGGATGTTGTTGTGGAAGACCTCCGACCCCTCCGAGAGATCGGTGCGATAGGCGATATAGAGCGGCGGCAGGTTGGAGAGCTGCAGCGGCTCGTAGTGGCCGAAGCCCCGCGTCTCAAGCAGCGTCTTGTCGAAGTCCATAAAGACGACGCCTTGGTAGACCTGTGCCACGCGGTCCTGCAACCCGGCGGCGATGCCCAGCTCGCGAGTCTCGACGGCGCGGATCAGGTTGGCGAGCTGAGGCTTGGGGATGGTGACCCCGTAAAAGGCCATCAGGGCGCGCATGGTCGCTGTGATGATGGCGCTGGAGCCGGCCAGGCCGACGAGGTTGGGGATGTCGGTGTCGTAGCGGATCGTGAAGTTGTTGTCGTGCAGTTCAATCTCGTTTTCTTGGCAGTAGCCGTAGAAGCACTTGATGGCCGACTTGAGCAAGCGGATGCCGCCGTAGTAGCCGAAGAGCCGCACGTCGTCGTACAGCGCCTGGATGCTGGCGAAGGTCGATCCGTCGCGGCGGCAGGGCACGATCTCCAGATCAGGCGACTCATAGAGTGTGACGTGCGCGGAAAAATTTGAAAAGGTGAAGGCGATGGTCTTCCCGAAATAACCGTCGGAAGGGTTTCCGATGAGCGCTGCACGCGGGTATGCGGTTGTGTGTATGATCATGGCAACGAGACAGTTAGGATTTAGGATTTAGGAGTTTGGAGTTGGTAGTCCTGTTCCGTTTAGTTCATCGCGGCGGCGAGGGCTTTGCCGAACGCGCTACATGAAATTTCGGTGGCGCTCTCCATCAGGCGCGCGAAATCGTAGGTCACGGTTTTGGCCGAGATCACGGTATTCATCGCCGCGATCAACTTGTCGGCGGCTTCGGTCCAGCCCATGTAGCGCAGCATCATCTCGCCGGAGAGGATGAGCGAACCGGGGTTGACCTTGTCGAGATTGGCGTACTTGGGAGCCGTGCCGTGGGTCGCTTCAAAAACCGCCACGCCGGTGGTGTAGTTGATGTTGCCGCCGGGTGCGATGCCGATGCCGCCGACGCAGGCCGCGAGGGCGTCAGAGATGTAATCGCCGTTGAGGTTGAGGGTGGCGATCACATCGTATTCTGCGGGACGGGTGAGGATCTGCTGCAAGAAAGCGTCGGCGATGCAGTCTTTCACAATGATCTCACGGCCGGTCTTGGGATTCTTGAACGAACACCAGGGGCCGTCGCCGATAAGTTTGGCGCCGTAGGCCTCGCGGGCGAGCTGGTAGCCCCAGTCGCGGAAGCTTCCCTCGGTGAACTTCATGATGTTGCCCTTGTGGACCAGGGTCACCGAGGCGCGGTCGTTGGCGATGGCGTAGTCGATTGCGGCCTTGACCAGGCGCCGGGTGCCTTCGAGCGACACCGGCTTGATGCCGATCGATGACGATTCGGGGAAGCGGATCTTTTTCACGCCCATCTCATCCTGCAGGAAGGCGATGACCTTGCGGGCGTCGTCGGTCTGGGCCAGCCACTCAATGCCGGCGTAGATGTCCTCGGTGTTTTCACGGAAGATCACCATGTCGGTCAGTTCGGGGCGCTTCACTGGGGAGGGCACGCCCTGAAACCAGCGCACTGGGCGCAGGCAGACATACAGGTCGAGTTCCTGGCGCAGGGCTACGTTGAGCGAGCGGATACCGCCGCCGACCGGTGTGGTCAGTGGACCTTTGATCGAGACCAGGTAATCGCGGCAGGCTGTCAGCGTCTCGGCGGGCAGCCAGGTGTTGGGGCCGTAGACATCATTGGCCTTCTCGCCGGCATAGACCTCCATCCAGGCGATCTTGCGACTGTCGCCATACGCGGCGGCCACGGCGGCGTTCCAGGCGATCATCGCGGCGCGCGTGATATCGGGACCGGTGCCATCGCCTTCGATAAAGGGGATGATCGGACAATCCGGAACCTGCAGGATACCATCGTCAGCCAAAGTGATTTTTTCGCCGAAGTCAGGCAGCGTGATCTTGTCGTAAGCCATGGTCGCTCTCCAAAAAAGACATGAATGAAAAGTCGCGCCAGTATATGGAATGCCGCCTGCCGCCGCAAGTTCTTTCGTCGGACTTGAGGTAATCGGTTGGTGACATTAAAATCTCTGCGTCTCCGCGTCTGCGTTATCAAGAAGTACAATGCTATTTGTGGCCGGTTTAGTAACAACAACAACTGAGTGCCCGGTCGCGCTTGTCGCCACAAGACGGGCGTGGTATGCTGGTCGCCATGGAATTCGATGCAATTCGTGATGATGATTTGGATGCGGCGGCAGAAGAACGGAAGGGCTGTCTGCGGGGAGGTTTCCAGTTGATTCTGTTTCTGCTGGTTCCATTGGCCGTTATTGTGGCGCTGCTCCCGACGCTGCTTTCGATGGACGGTGGTCGCCGCTGGGCGTTGGCCTCGATCAATGCGGCGGCCGAGCCAGCGTGCGTGTCGTTTGAGCGCTGGTCGCTGGGCTGGTTCCGTGCGCCGGTTCTGGAGGCGTTCTCATTTAGCGATCCGCAGCACGGCATCGCGATGTCGGCCGAGCGTGTCACGTTTGATCGTGGGTTGCTGCGTCTGTTGCCGATCGGGGTGCTTGATCTGGGCGAGGTGACGCTCAGTGCGCCTGAACTTGATCTCGACCTTGTGCCGCCCCCTCCGTCGGTTGAGCCTAAGCCTCGGAAGGAGAAAGAGGAGAAGAAGGGCACCTTCTTCCTGCCGATCGTCGACATCGCAGCCAGCCTGAATGTGACGGGCGGCCGCATCGCGGTCCACGGCGGCAGCGCGGGGCGCTGTGTGGCGGAGCAGGTGGAGGGGCGTGTAGCGTTGACCTCGTACCGCAAGCCGATTGAAGTGAAGACGCGCGCGCAGATAGGCGGCGGTTTGGTGGCGTTGGAGGGACGCATCCAGAGCATCCGTGACCTAAGTAAGGGCACCGAGACCGAACAGCCGGAGCGCATCACGTTGAAGGCGGTCGATGTGGATCTCACAGCGTTCGCACCGTTGATCCAACATGTAACCGGCGACGCATGGATCCACAGCGGCAAGCTGGAGGGTGCGCTGACCGCCGCAAGCCGCAGCTCTAAGCTGGGAATGATTGAGGGCGGCTTGGCTGTCAGCCATCTCTCGGTCGGTGCGCAGGGAGAGAAGCCGTCGCCGCCCGGCGATGTGGCGCTGATGGTGAACCTTGGGGTTGACGGCAAGACGCTCACGATCACCCAGTTCGATCTGGCCTCGCCGTGGGTGCGCGCTGAGGCCAAAGGCCGGCTACAGGCGGCAGAGAAAGAAGGTGTGATGACCGGAGCGGTGAGTGGTAAGACCACGATTCAGCTCGCGGCACTGGCACGGGACTTCGGGTCTGCGCTCGGGCTCTCCAAGGCCTTCACAATGAGTAGTGGCGAACTACGTGCCGAAGTGGCGGTCGAGGGTAGCGACACGGCGTTGCAGGTGCAGGCGGACGCGGTGACGTCCGATCTGGCGATGAAGGTCGGGAAGCAACCGATCACGTTCAAGCCGGAGCCCTCGCTGCAAGTGAAGGCGCGTTTCCCGTACGGTGCGTGGCCTGAGGTTGAACGCCTGCATCTCAAAGCTCCGTTTGCCGATGTCTATGCCAGCGGTCGTTTTGATGCGGCGGCTCTCAAGGCACAGCTTGATTTGACGCGGTTTGCTCGTGACGCCACGCGCATCTTCAAGGCGTGTCCGCCGATGGTGGGATCAGTCTATCTGGACGCCTCAAGCCGACGCGAAGGGGCGGGGGTGGCGTTTACCTCCTTCTTGAAGCTGGCCGATGTGGCGGTGGAGGTGCAACCGGGTCAGCGCACGGTGGTGCCGCAAGGAACGTTGAAGTTCTCCGGAAGCGTACCGCTGCAAGGCAACGAGCCGCAGGCCGAGTTGCGCGATGCGGCCGTCGAACTGACGCTCGAGGGCGGGCGGGCGTCCGGCGCGTGTCAGCGGTTAGCGCCGCCCGGCGTGAAGCGTCCTTTGCAGGTGCGCGGGTTCTCCTTTTCCAGCGATATGGAACTGGCCAGCGCGCGCCGTCTGCTGGGCGGTTTTCTGCCGGTTGCTGTGTACCGCCGCTTGTCGGCATGGCAGGGCCGCGTGGTGGCTAACGCAACGGCCGAGGCTGTAGGAGAAGGGGTAAAGGTGCGCCTGAATGCCGCCGGACTCGCGATCACCGCACGCGCCGAAGACGGCGGTGTGTGGCGCGTGCCGGATGTGCGGGTTGAAGGCAGCGTGGCGCGCGACGGTGCCAAGCGCGGGATGCAGATCGCGCTGACGGCGCGAGGCGGGGCCACGCTGGAACGCGATGGTACCGCCGTGTTCGCCGAACCGTCGGCGCGTGTGACCGCAGAGGCAGTCGTGGCGGCGGACGGGGCGAGTGTCAAGGTTTCCAAGCTGGATGTGGCGAGCAGCCTGTTCGCGATGCAGGCTGAGGCGGCGGCGAACGAACTGTCCGGTCGCTGTTTGCTTACGGCACAGGGCCGTACGGCGGTGGACGCCGCTGCGGTGACGCGGTTGCTGGCGGCTAAGGGCATTGATGAGTTTACATTGACCGGACGCGAGTTCCGGCCGTTCCGTTTTACTTCGCCGCTGGCGGGCGGCGCGTCGACGGTGTTGTCGGAGGGTGAACTCGAAGCCGCCGTGCATGTAGGGTCGGTTGTCGGATTCGGGTTGCGCGCCGGGCCTGCGGACGCGCTCATCCGTCTGTCCAAAGGCGTGTTGCGCGTCGGGTATGAGCCGGCGCTCAACAACGGGCGCTTGCGGTTGGTTCCCGAAGTGGCGGTCGGCGGACGCGGGGGGGGTACGCTGACACTGCCGCCGCGCACGCGGTTGCTAGAGCGCGTGGCGCTGACGCAAGAGATGTTCGATACGTTGCTGGTGAACTTTAATCCATTGTTTCAGGGCGGTCGCGTGCGCAGCGGAACGATCACGCTAGACCTGCGGAGTTGCCGCATTGAGCCGGGCGTGCCCCCGGAACGCGGAGTGGCCTTGGATATGGACATCGCGCTCGAAAACCTGAAACTGGAGTTGGGCCCCGCGTTACGCGAGTTGCTTGGCATGATTAAGGTCAAGACGCGCGTGTACGAGGTGAAGAACCTGCCGATTCATGTGACGGTGCGTAACGGACGGATTCAGGCCGATCCGGTGCGTATGGTGATTGAAGAGCAACCGGTGATCATCGGCGGTTGGGTGGCCTTTGACGGCGCGGTGAACTATGTGATCGAGGTGCCGGTGACGGAGCGGCTGGTCGGCGCGACAGCAGCCCGCATGTTCAAGGGCACATCGATCAAGATTCCGGTCACGGGCACTGTGGATGCGCCGCGCCTCGATACGCGTGCGTTGCAGAACATGCTGGGCAACCTGCTGAAGGGTGCCGTCAGCGAGCAGGCGGTCGAGCGCGTCGGCGACTTCTTGGAGAAGCTTCGTCAGGAATTGTCGAAGTAGCGGCGGCGTCAGGTTTCAACTCACGCGCCCGCGAGGGGCGCGACGCCGAAGAATCAGAGTCATGCGAAGTCCAGGGGCGCATACGGCAATGGTTCGCAGAGTGCGGCCAGATTCGCGGAGGGCGTGCCGGACGGGATTTCGCAGCCGGCCATGACCATATGCGGGTTGCCGAGCGCGTCATAGCTCTGCGCGACAGCGGCGCGGATGCTCTCGGGTGTGCCGTGAAGCACGTCGCCCACCGGATCGATGCGCCCCGCGATGGCTGTACCCGGCCCCATGTGCCGTCGCGCGGTGATGGGATCCACCATGTGGTCGATGTCGAGAATGTCCACTTTCAATTCGGCCAGATGCGGCAGCAGATGCGTGATGTTGCCACAGATATGGAGTTTGACGAGTCCGCCGCTGGCTTGGATCGCTTCGATCAGCCGTTTTTCCAGCGGCCACACCTGCTCGCGGTAGAGATCCGGCGGCAACTGGCTGGCGATGGCATCACCGATGCCGATCGTATCGGCACCTTCCGCGAGTTGGGCACGGGCAAACCGGATGGCCGTCGCGGTGCAGCGCTCCATCAGGGTGAAGGCTGCGGACTCGTCATCCATCAGGTCCAGCAGAAAATCCTGCACGCCGCGCAGGTTTGCGGCCTCCGCGACCGGGCCTTCGACCCAGCCGAGGATCGAGCAGTCGCCGTCAAGCAGGCGTTTGAATTCGCGCACGGCGAGCAGTCGGTCGAGCATGCGCTCAGAGGTGTACGGGTCTGGGTCGTCGTGCAGGGGCGAGAGGTCGTGGATGTCAACGAGCGGCGGGCGCACGAGGCAGGGCGCGTGGTCTACGATGTATTGGATCTCGGCGCCGAAGCCTTGGGCCTCGCGGTAGGGGTCGGAGATCGCGCTTACCTGATCGAAACCGAACTGTTCGCGGCAGCGGAGGTTGGCCTCTACCAGCACGCGCCAGTCTGAAGCGAAGGCGGCGTAATTCGAGCCGATATACTCGGCGGCGAACTGCATGAGGATCGGCACACGCGGCAACATGTCGGTGGCGCGTCCTTGGACAGTGGCAAGGTATCGTTCGAGGGAGGTCATAAGGTGTTTGAAGGCGTTTAGGTGTTTTGAAATGATTGTTCCATGATCGCCTCAACTATAGCAGTTTCATGAAACGCCGTCTTGTATGAACCATCCGTGTTTTTGTACATTCTTGCTATGAAACAGCGTTGGACGTTCTGCGTTGAACGTTCGATGTTCTTGGCGGTCCAAACTCGGTCACATCCTAATCTCCCCACCGAAAACGCCGAAAATTTTTCCAAATTTTTTTTTCAAAAAACCCTGTTGCGCGTCTCCGGTCAATATGATAAAGTTGCAGCCACTCTTTTGAAGCGGGTGTAGCTCAATTGGTAGAGCGCGACCTTGCCAAGGTCGAGGTTGTGGGTTCGAGACCCATCACTCGCTCCATGCTTTTTATGGGGGTGTAGCTCAGTTGGTAGAGCAAGTGACTCTTAATCACTGGGTCCACGGTTCGAGTCCGTGCACCCCTACCATGGAAAAACCGGCGCGTGGCCGGTTTTGTCAATTAGGAGTCAGGAAGCGTGAGTCGAGAGCTTGGCATGATGACATGGCCGATGGCAGACTTAATTCCTGACTCTTGATTTTTAATGTGTCAGGGGCGAGTGTAACAGAGATGGACGTCGTCATTCTGTTGGGAGCGCCGGGGTCGGGCAAAGGAACGGTTGCCGGACGGCTGGTGGCTGCGGATAAGACGCTGCGGCATGTGTCGAGCGGTGATCTGTTGCGTGACGCGGTGAGGCGTCATACGGCGGCCGGGGACGAGGCCGAGGCTTATATGAAGCGTGGCGAGCTGGTGCCCGACGCGCTCATTGCGCGGCTGGTCGCCGAGCTGATGGCGGAACTCAACGGTCCACGCATGTTGCTACTAGACGGGTTTCCGCGCACAGTGGTGCAGGCGCAGATGTTGGACCGCACGGTTGAGGACTGCGGCGTGTCGTTGGCTGCGGTGGTGTTGCTGGATGTGCCTGACGAGATTTTGGTGAACCGGATCGCTGGGCGTAGGCTCTGTCCGGCGTGCGGGGCTGGGTATCATGTGACCAACATTCCGCCGCGGGTGGAAGGTATCTGCGATGCCTGCGGGAGTGCGCTGAAGGTGCGCAAGGATGACAACCCTGAGACGGCGAAGAACAGGCTGGCCGTCTATCAGGCACAGACGGTGCCGTTGATCGAATTTTACGAGGCGCGCGGCCTGTTGCGGCGCGTGCCGGGAACCGGTCCCATTGATGAGATTGTAGAGGGGGCTAGGCGCGCGCTTTGATGAAGATTCCCTTAAAAAACGCTGCGGAGTTGGATGCGATGCGGGAGAGCTGTCGGATGACCGCTTCTGTACTGGAGCAGGTGGCGGCGGCGGTCCAGCCCGGCGTGACGACAGGCGAGTTGGATGCGCTGACCCGGCGGCTGATCGCGGGCATGAACGCCAAACCCTCTTTTTTGGGCTACCGGGGGTATCCGGGAGCGATATGTATTTCTATCAACGACGAGGTGATTCACGGCATCCCCGGGCAGCGGGTTGTCATGCCGGGGGATGTGGTGAGTCTGGACGTCGGGGTGTATTACAAGGGATTCCACGGGGACAGTGCCACGACCGTGACGGTCGGGGTGACGGACCCCGATGTGATCCGGCTCGTCGAAACGACGCGCCGGGCGCTGGAGGCGGCGGTGGCCGCAGTCCGGCCCGGGTGTCGGCTTTCCGATGTCTCTCACACGGTTGAGGGCATCGTGCGTGCGGGCGGTTGTTCGGTGGTGCGGGATTTTGTCGGCCACGGCGTGGGGCGTCACCTCCACGAAGATCCGCAGATTCCCAACTACGGGGTGCCGGGGCGCGGCCCCGTCCTGAAGCCCGGGATGACGTTGGCGATTGAGCCGATGGTCAATCTGGGGCGGCCGGATGTGGCGGTGCAGGATGACGGATGGACAGTTGTTACGCGAGACGGGAAACCGTCCGCGCACTTCGAGCACACCGTGGCCGTGCTGGAAGAAAGTGTGGAAATTCTGACGCTGGCATAGAGAATTTTCCATATTTTTAGGGTAGACAAGGTAACGGACTTTTGGTTAAATCCAACACCTTTTTCGAACGAGGAATAAAAAACCATGAAAGTTCGCAGTTCAGTGCGGCGCATTTGTGAGCGTTGCCGTGTGGTACGTCGCAAGGGCGTCGTGCGTATCATTTGTACGAATCCTCGCCATAAGCAGCGTCAGGGTTAACTGGAGAAGACAACCATGCCGAGATTGATGGGTGTGGATGTTCCGGGCAGAAAGCGCGTCGAGTACGCGCTCCGGTATATTCACGGAATCGGTCCTAAGCGGGCCAGTGACGTGGTCGAGAGTTGCAAGATCGACCCGGCCAAGAAGGCAGATGATCTGACCCCGGATGAGATCCGGCAGATCGTGGCCTTTATTCAAGAGAACTACCGGGTCGAAGGCGACCTGCGCCGCGAGGTGTCGCAGAACATTCGCCGGCTGATCAGTATCGGTACCTACCGCGGCCTGCGTCACAGGCGCGGCCTGCCGGTTCGCGGGCAGAGGACTCGCACGAATGCGCGGACCCGCAAAGGCGGCAAGCGAACGGTGGGCGCGGTGCGTGACAAGTCGGTGCGCGCGGCGATGAAGGCCAAGACAAAATAAAACCCGGCGACGGCAGGGCGCGGGCTCGCTCCTTTCGGGGATGGAACCGGTGCCGTGTCTGTCACACATTTTGAGGCTGAATACGCATGAGCGAAAAAGATGTGAAGCAACAAGAAGAGCAGGCGGCGAGCCCCGAGCAGGCAGCGACTGTTGAGAAGAAGGCAGCTCCTGAGAAGAAAGCGGCTCCTGAAAAGGCGGAGAAAGCAACAGCTTCTGAGAAGAAGGCTGCTCCCGAGAAAGCCGAGAAGGTGGATACTTCCGAGAAGGAGGCAACCCCCGAGCAGGTGGCTGTGAGCGAGGCGCAGGCCGTGATGGCCGAGGGCGACGAGCCCGTTAAGACCGCCGACACCACAAAGAAGAAGGGCAGAGGGAAGTCGATCCCCGCCGGGATCGCCTTTGTCCGGTCGACTTTCAACAACACACTGGTTTCAATCACGGATGCCCGCGGCGGCGTGATCGCCTGGAGTTCGGCGGGTAAGGCGGGCTTCAAGGGATCGCGCAAGAGCACCGCGTTCGCCGCCACCATGGTGGCGCAGGATGCGGCCCGCCAAGCGATGGCCAAGGGGATGAGCGAGGTGGAAGTCAGGATTCAGGGTGCGGGCGCGGGACGCGAGTCGGCGGTGCGGGCGATTCAGGCTGCCGGCATTCAAGTTACGCTGATCAAGGATTGCACGCCGATCCCGCACAATGGCTGCCGTCCGCGCCAACGGAGGAGAGTCTAACATGGGCAGGTATACAGGTCCCGTTTGCCGCATTTGCCGGCGTGAGGGGCAGAAGCTTTTTCTGAAGGGTGCGCGTTGCTACATGGCCAAATGCGCCATTGAGCAGGGGCACCCGGCGCCGGGCCAGCATGGCGCCCGCCGCAGCCGCAAGATGTCTGATTACGGTGAGCAGCTCCGCCAGAAGCAGCGCCTGCGCCGCCAGTTTGGCATGCAGGAAGGCCAGTTCAAGCGCTTCTATAAAGAGGCGATGCGCCGCAAGGGCGTCACCGGCGAGTTGCTGCTGCAGTTGCTCGAGACCCGCTTGGACAACCTTGTCTATCGCC
The DNA here is from genome assembly GCA_035450385.1 of Kiritimatiellia bacterium. Taxonomy (GTDB): domain Bacteria; phylum Verrucomicrobiota; class Kiritimatiellia; order RFP12; family UBA1067; genus DUPH01. The sequence continues at coordinate 15,424 of DAOTMQ010000054.1, forward strand.
TCGGCTTTGCGTCGTCGCGCCGCGCGGCGCGTCAGTTCGTGCTGCACGGTCACGTGTCAGTGAACGGCAAGAAGGCCGCCGTGCCTTCCATGATCCTCAAGGTCGGTGACGTGATCGAGGTCCGTGACCGCCCGCGCAGCCGGGATCTTGCCGCGCGCAGCCTCGAGGCCGCCACCACGCAGCAGATGCCCACGTGGCTCGCGCTGGACCGGAAGGCCTTCCGCGCCGAAGTTCTGAGTATCCCGACGCGCGAACAGATCGCGCCGATCGTGGATGAGCAGGCCATTGTCGAATTGTATTCGCGCTAAGCGCGTGTGCCGATGGCCGTAGCCCTCCGGGGTGCGCGGCCTGAAAGGACGGAAACATGCCGATTCGTTTGAGTCGTTTTGAAATGCCCCGCCGTGTGCAGAAGGAAGAGAACACGGCGACCGCAACCTATACGCGCTTCACTGCGGAGCCGTTCGAGGTGGGCTATGCCCGCACCATCGGAAATTCGCTACGCCGCATCCTGCTCTCTTCGATTGAAGGCGTCGCGATCACTTCCGTCAGGATTGAGGGAGTCAACCACGAGTTCACCTCGTTGCCCGGTGTGAGTGAAGATGTCACCGACATCATCCTGAACCTGAAGCGCGTGTTGCTCAAGAGCTACAGTCGTACCCCGGTTTGGCTTAAGCTGAACCGCAAGGGGCCTTGCGTGGTCACCGCCGCAGATTTCGCGGAGGACAATGCGGTCGACGTGCTCAACCCGACCCAGCACATCGCCACGCTCGACGCGGACGGCGTGCTGGCGCTGGAGGCTGAGACCCGCATCGGTCGCGGCTTCTGTCCGGCCGAGGGGAACAAAGGCGAAGAGCAGGAGATCGGGCGTATTCCGATCGACAGCGTCTTCTCGCCGGTGTCGCGCGTGAACTTCACGGTGGAGCATACCCGCGTGGGCCAGCGCACGGACTACGAGAAGCTGATTCTCGATGTCTGGACCGATGGCCGTGTCTTGCCGGAAGACGCGCTGAAGACTGCCGCCGCCGTGCTGCGCCACCACTTGGATGTGTTCGTGGACTACAGCGACGAGGTATTGGAATTCGAGGATACCGAGAAGAAGGTCGATGAAGAGCGCGACCGTCTGCGCCGCGTCCTGAACATGAGCGTCAATGAAATCGAGCTGAGCGTCCGTGCCGCCAACTGCCTGAACAACGCCAACATCACCACAGTCGGCGAGTTGGCAATGAAGACGGAAGCGGACATGTTGAAGTATCGCAACTTCGGCAAGAAGTCGCTCAATGAGATCAAGGACAAGCTGACCGAGTTGGGGCTCTCTCTCGGATATAAGGTCGATCCGGACCTGCTCGAAAACAATAAGCAAACGCAAGAGCAAGCGCAAGCAGATTGAGGTTTTGAAACATGCGTCATAAGAGAATTGCTAAAAAGTTCGGGCGCTCGACATCGCACCGCAAGGCGCTGATGAGCAGTCTGGTGACGAACCTGATTATCAACAGCAGCATCAAGACGACGCTGCCCAAGGCCAAGCAGGCGCGCCGTGATGCCGAGAAGATGGTTACCCTGGCCCGCAAGGGCACGCTGGCGGCCCGCCGTTTGGCGGCTTCCCGCTTGCAGAGCCCTGCGGCCGTGCGGATACTCTTCGATAGCGTGGTTCCGGCCATGGAAGGTCGGCCCGGCGGCTACACGCGTATCTATAAGCTCGGGCATCGCACCGGCGACGGCGCCGAAATGTGCCTGTTGCAGTGGGTCGTGACGCCCAAGAAGCTCGAAGCGTCGGCTGAAGCGGCTGCGCCCGAGGCCAAAGGCGAAAAGAAGGCGAAGGCGTAACCCTTGCGGGCTGTATATGCGCCGCGTGTGCATGTAGATGAAAGACCGGACGCCGCAAGGTGTCCGGTCTTTTGTTTCGGGATAGGCTTGGATGCTGAAATATGAAAAAAAAGCCTGGGCGGAACGACCCGGAATGGTGCTTGCCGGCGTGGATGAGGCCGGGCGGGGATGTCTGGCCGGCCCGGTGGTCGCGGGAGCGGTCACGATGTCGGCCGACCTCGCTGAAAGCCTCTACGCCGACAGCTTGGCGGACCTGACCGATTCGAAGCAACTCTGCGCCTCGCGCCGCGAAGCCTTCTATGATATTTTGACCGCCACACCGGGCGTGGTCTATGCCACTGGCTGGTGCAGCGCGGCGGAGATCGACCACCTGAACATCTTGGCTGCGACGGCTCTGGCGATGCGGCGCGCACTGAAGGCGCTGCCCGAGATGCCCGGCCTTGCACTGGTGGACGGGCTGCCGGTCAAACGGCTGCCCTGCGCCTCCGCCGCGATTGTGCAGGGCGACGCCAAGAGCTTTCTGATTGCGGCCGCCAGCGTGATCGCGAAAGTCAGCCGTGACCGCTATATGGTGAAGGCCGCCGAGCGTTACCCCGAGTACGGCTTCGCCGAGCACAAGGGGTACGGTGTCCATGCGCACATGGCCGCGCTTTTCCGGCATGGCTCCTGTCCCGAGCATCGTCACACCTTCCGCCCGGTGCAAGATGCCGACCAGAGAGAGTTTTGTTTCTAATGCGGGCGCAGCCCGCAACCCAATTCAATCTCACACAAAGGCACAAAGGTTTTTTTGGGGGCATGGCTCGGGTTTTTATCCACAGATTTACGATTGCGCAGATTTTTTTTGGGAGCGAGTATCCTCGACTTAAAAGAGTGCGGGCGTCCTCGCCCGCAATAACGTGTCTTGCAAAAGGGTGTGGCACGGGCATCTTGCCCGTGTTCCATGGTTTCATTTTTCGACATGATTTCCCGCTGCGCGGGCGCATAAACGACATGATTGACATGATTTCCCGCTGCGCGGAGACATACACTTAGTCGGTTACGCTTAGTCGTT
>DAOTMQ010000055.1:0-18089 GCA_035450385.1 Kiritimatiellia bacterium
GAAAGGAGCGTATGCGGTTTCCGGTTTTTGAGGCGATGATGCTGGTTTGTTTCGGTGCGGCTTGGCCGGTTTCAATTTTGAAATCGTGGCGGTCGCGGACGAACAAAGGCAAGAGCCTGTTTTTCATGGTGATTGTGTTTTTCGGTTATGTTTTCGGCCTTTGCCATAAATTGCTCTGGCAGGAACGGGTTGACGGTGCGGTCTGGCTCTATCTTTTCAATCTGGTGATGGTCGGTACCGACCTCGCTTTTTTCTATCGCAATCACAGGCTTCAAAAGGCGGCAGAGAAGGTGTAATATCAACGACCTAATCGCGTGAAGCTCTTGCAAACCCCCTCGTGACATGGGCGTCCCGCCCATGACTGGAGTTTGGCCTTTCTGGTCGTGCGGATTATGCGGGGAAGGCCCGGTTTCAGGCGGTCTGGAACAGTCCGCTGAGGGGGAAGGGCGGTTTCACATGGGCGTCCCGCCCATGAAACACGGGCAAGATGCCCGTGCCACACCTGCACGCAAAAGGTTTTGCAAGAGCCTCGGGTGGAATTGTTGCGGAGGGAATCTCAATGATGAAGGTGGCGATAGCGGGGTTCGGGTTCATGGGGAGGATGCACTACGGGTGCTGGAAAAAAGTGCCGGATGTGCGTGTGGTGGCGTTGTGTGACCATGACCGCCGTCAGTTTGACGAGCCTGCTGCGGCGGCCGGGAACGTGAGCGGCGCGGATGCCTCGTGTGATTTCGGCGAAGCCGTGATCTACGAGGATTTCGAAGCGATGCTCGACGGGGCCAAGCCGGATGTGGTGGACATCACCCTGCCGACCTTCTTGCATGTGCCGATGGCGGAACTGGCTTTGTCGCGGGGTATTCATGTGCTGTGCGAAAAGCCCATGGCGCTTAATGCGGCGGAGTGCGACCGGCTGATCGCGGCCTGGCGTGCGGCACCGTCAGGCACGGAACTGATGATCGGCCAGTGCCTGCGCTTCCGTGGCGAATATGTGTATGCCAAGCGCTTGATTGAGAGCGGCGAGTATGGTCGCGTGATCGCCGCGTATTTCGGTCGCTACAGCCTCGCGCCGGGATGGTCGCGCGATGGCGGCAAGAGTTGGTTCTTTGACGAATCGCGCAGCGGCGGGGTTGCGCTGGATTTGCACATTCACGACACCGATATGGTCAACTTTCTCTTCGGCATGCCGGCGGCAGTGACCAGCTCCGCGTACTATGACAGCGATGGCACCATGATCCATATCTCCACGCTGTATGATGTTGGCGGACCGTCAGTCATGGCGGATGGTGGATGGGGCATGTCCAAGAGTTTCGGGTTTGAGCGCGGTTTCCAGATCGCCTTTGAGCGCGCCACACTGGTGATGGCCACCAATCGCCAGCCGGAGTTCTGCCTGTATCCGATGGAGGGCGAACCGTTTGTGCCGGAACTGCCGGTTTCGGCGGATGCGTATCAGAACGAGATCAACTGGTTCGTGGACAAATTGAAGGGCCTTCCGGTCGAGGCGGTGACCTCGCCGGAGACGTGCCGCGATTCAGTCAAGATTGTGGATGCGGAGAAGCTTTCCGCCAGTAACAAGAAGCGGGTGCAGCTCGCTTAGTGCCTTGAACGATGGGGTAGGGTATGAAAAAAGTCGAACCACGAGATTTACGGGTGATGATCATCGGGGCGCATCCAGATGATCCGGACATCACGGGCGGCGGACTGGCACTGAACTTTGTGAAGGTCGGGGCGACGGTGAAGCTCGTCTCAATGTGCAATGGCGACAAGGGGCACATGTCGATGTCGCCGGAGGCGCTCGCCGCGCGGCGGTATCAGGAGGCGCAGCGGTCGAAGGCGATCCTGGGCGTCGACGAGTACCGGGTCCTCAATCACCACGACTGCGAGCTAGAAGTGACGCTCGAGATGCGTAAAGAGGTGACGCGCCTCATCCGAGGGTTCGCGCCACACTTGGTTATTACGCATCGCACGTGCGACTACCATGCTGACCACAGGGCGGTCGGCACGCTGGTGATGGACTCCGCCTATTTGTTGGGAGTGCCGCTGTGGTGTCCGGAAACGCCGATACCTTCAGTCAAGCCCGCGATTTATTTTCTGCGTGATTCTTTCCGTAAGCCGTCTGAACTGCGGCCCGACGTCATCCTGCGCATTGATGATGTCATGGAACAATTGATCGAGGCGCTCTGTTCGCACGAGTCACAGTTTTTCGAGTGGCTGGTGTTTGACAAGGGGCTTGAAGCAGAGCTGCCGCCGCCGGATGACCGCGAGGGGCGGAAAGCGTTCATCATGAAGCACTGGATGGTGCCGCGTAAAAGTTATGACGCGCAAAGGTTCCGTGCGCGGCTCGTGGAGGTGTACGGTGAGGCCGAGGCCGAACGCATACGTTATGCCGAAGCTTACGAGCTGAGCGAGTATGGGTATCAGCCGACGGCTGATGAGGTGGGGCGGCTGTTCCCGTTTGTTCCGGGGTGTGCGAAGACTTCGGTAGCGGGTATGCCGAAACGGTAAAGGGAGAGGCTCTTGCACAACCCTCGTGGCATGGGCGTCCCGCCCATGAAACACGGGCAAGATGCCCGTGCCACGTCTGCAAGCAAGGGGTTTTACAAGAGCCTCGGGAGGAAGAGGAAAAGATGTCCGAACAACAACAGGTGTCGTTAAGGACGCGGGTGGTTTTGAGCGCGTTATATTTTTTACAGTACATGGCTCTGCCGGTCTGGTTCATCACGTTGGTGCCGTACGCCAAATCCATGGGAGCGCAAGGGTCGATGCTGGCGTGGATGATCAGTTCCATGGCGATCGGCACGCTGGCCTCTCCGTTTGTCGGAATGATTACCGACCGGTTTTTCGCTGCGCAGAAAGTCATGGCGTTCCTGAACATTGTTGCCGCCATCGGTCTGGTCCTTGCCGGGATGCAGACGCGGGTACTGCCGCTACTGATCATTCTGACGGTGACCATGGTGTTTTACATGCCCACTTGGAGTACGATCAATTACATCATCCTTTCGCACTGCCCTTCGAATGTTTTCTTGCAGATCCGCGTGTTCGGCGTGATCGGCTGGATCGCTGCCGCCGCCTTCAGTGTGGTGGGCGACTGGATCGGGGTCAAGGTCAACGGTACGCCGCTGATGTTCTACTGCGGTGCGGCGACGGTGTTTATCGCCGGTCTCTTGGCTCTGCTGGTGCCGGACACGCCGCCCAAAGCACGCGGCCAGCCCATGAGTCTGGTGGATGTTTTGGGGCTCCGCGCCGTATCCATGATGAAGGATCCCGGTTTCGCGTTTTTCATTGCGATCATGTTCTTCTCCAAAATCCCGTTTTCTTTGTATTTCGGGTACGGCGGTGAATTTCTCACGGATATAGGGTTCAAAAACCCCACATTGTCAATGAGCTTCGGGCAGTACAGCGAGATTTTCTTCACGCTGGTGCTGGCTTCGACCATCAAAAAGATCGGCGCGAAAAATGCGATGCTGATCGGATTGGCCGCGCTGTTGATGCGCTATGTCTTTTTCTGGTTGGGCGGTACGGTGGGGGTGTACAGCGGGATTCTGATCCACGGGCTGGTTTTCGGATTTTTCTATGTAGGCGGCCAGATCTACGTCGACATGCTGGCAGACGGCGCGATGCGGGCTCAAGCGCAGGGGTTCATCAACTTCGCCGCGTTCGGCATTGGCACCTTCTTCGCCAACTTCGTCAACCGCGCACTGATCGACGGTCTACGCATTACCACAACGGGACCGGACGGTGTTGTCAGCAACAACTGGGACAACGTCTGGCTGGTGGCGATGATCATCTCGGCGGTGCTGTTGTTGATGTTTGCTCTCTTCTGTCGCAAAGAGGAAAAGAAAGGGTGAGATGCCATACTCAGTTGTGTTATGTTGGGTCAAAACTAGGAGGAAGAATCATGATGACGAATCGTAGGGCGTTTTTGAAAGGGGCGGTTTGCGCGGGCGGCGCGGCTGCCATGTTGGGGCAGACAGGTTGCACCACGTTTTCAGGATTGGTGGCGCAGCGGCGCAAGAGCATGGTCGGCTTCCGTGCTGAACCGCTGGAGAAGGTCCGCGTCGGTGTCATTGGTGTCGGACACCGCGGACCGGGTGCGGTCAATCGGCTCTCGCGCATTCCCGGGGTCGAGATTCGGGCGATCAGCGATCTGTTTGAAGACAGGGTGGCGAGGCAGGTTAAGTTCTTGACCGATAAGGGGTTGGCCGCGCCGGAGGGTTATTTCGGATCACAGGATAAGTGGCGCGCGCTGTGCGAATCCAATGAAATCGATCTGGTCTATATCTGCACGCCTTGGTTGTGGCACACGCCGATGGCGGTCTATGCGATGCAGTGTGGCAAGCATGCTGCGGTCGAGGTGCCGGCCGCCATGACGCTGGAGCAGTGCTGGCGATTGGTCAACACTGCGGAAGAGACACGCCGCCATTGCATGATGTTGGAAAACTGTTGCTACGGCTACAACGAGATGCTGGCTCTGAACCTCTGCCGGAAGGGCGTGCTGGGCGATCTGGTGCATGGCGAGGCCGCCTACATCCACGACCTGCGCATGAGCAAGCTGCGCGGAGATAGCGAGAACGGCTATCAGGGGCAATGGCGGCTCGAGTGGTCCAAGCAGCACACCGGCAACCCGTATCCGACGCACGGTCTCGGTCCGGTCTGCCAGTACATGGACATCAACCGCGGCGATCGCTTCGAGTTCCTTACCTCGGTCAGCAGCAACCAGTTCGGCATCAGTCAGGCGGCTGCGGAGAAGTTCGGCAAGGACAGCCCGCAGGCCAAGATGCGCTACCGGTTGGGCGACATGAATAGCACGCTGATCCGCACCTACCGCGGGCGCACCATTTTGGTGCAGCACGATACCACCAGTCCGCGTCCCTATAGCCGCCTCAACCTGATCTCTGGCACGCGCGGCATACTGGCGGACTATCCGTTGCGCGTGGCGCTCGCGCCCAACACGCATGCATGGATGAAAGATAAAGAATTGGAAGAGCTGAAAGCCAAGTATGTGCATCCGCTCTGGGACAAGAAGGGCGAGGCGGCCAAGAAGGCGGGGGGCCACGGCGGCATGGATTTCCTGATGGATCTGCGCCTCTGCCACTGCCTGCAGCACGGGCTGCCGCTCGATATCGACGTGTACGATACCGCGCTTTGGAGTTCGTTGGTCGAACTGACCGAACAGTCGGTCGAGCGCGGCGGCAAGCCGGTGAACGTGCCTGACTTCACGCGCGGTGCTTGGAAGATCGCCGAGCCGCTCGGTATCGTCACGGTGTGAGTAAGGAGGGCCGTTGCGTTATCCGGGTATCTCGCCGACCACCACGTAGTCGGGGTCATTGTCATTCATCGAGTAACCGGTATCATAGAGGGCGCGGGTGAGTCCCGGCTGGCCGATTACGGAGGAACTCCGTTAGCGACCACCGGCCCTCTGAACCGGAGACGAATGGGGTCGGTGGTCGCATGGTTCGATTCATCTCTATTTTCAGAGGCGTCTCTTCGAAAGTTGAAGTCCCCTGTTTGATACCTTCGCGAAAAGCCGAAGAGCCATGTTTGTTGCGTTCGTTCCTGATAGCGATGCATTGCTCTCCCTTCGAACATCACCCCTCCGGTACGGCGCGGGTGGCGACGGCGCCAGCAGAAGCTTGTTGGCCCTCCTTCTCTGTCGTGCTCGGCGCCTTCGATGATACCGGCAGGGTCATGACCTGAACATGTTTTCCAGAAAACAGGTACAGTCGGTTTCCTTCCCGCCAAGGACTTATTGGCCCATCGGATCCGGGTCCCCATTGGGCATACCCCCTGGAATCGCGCTGAACGTCATGAAAGGTTGTCGTGTACCCGTACGTGATCCTCGGCACGTCTGAGCTCGCCGGGCTCTCGCCCCAAACCAGAAGGTACTTGTCTGCGCCGGCTGTCCCCTTTCCCAAATACCCCAGAAAATAGGGACGATAATTGCCCTTCAGTCCGCCGCCCCCATCGTTCTGGTGGATGACAGGATTCTCCCGAAAATAGTCCCATTTCCTACCGTCATTCGATGTGGCAAACCCCAGTTGCACGATCTGATCAACCGAGGTGCCGCGCAGGAATGCAAGCCACTGGCCGTTCGCCAACCGCTGAATCGCATGGTAGGAGGACTGGCTGTTCATCCACTTCTTCTCCGTGGTGGGCAGCACAGGCACGATATCCCAGACGCTCACTTTGCCCAGCTTCGGATCTTTCAGCACTGTCCACTTATGCGAGGCCAAGTCAGAACAGGTGGCCAGAGCGGTCATCTGGTGCCCGAACCCTGCACCGCCTCCTGCTGTCCACGCGCCGTGGTAGTGATTGTAGTAGTGGAAGTACATGAACCATAGCTTCTCGTCCTCGTTCCAAATGACGCACGGACTGGAGTAGTGGGAGGGGTCCGCGACCGGCGGGTTCACTATCGGATAGTGAGGATTCGCCAGAACCATGCTGTGCGAACGGTTTGTTTCAAGGCTCGCCAGTTTTCTGTATGGTCCCTGGATGCTGTCGGCGACTGCGCAGCCGATGCCCGAACAGGGATCGTGATGCGCATAGTATAAGTAATACTTGTTGTCGGCGCTCCTGCCTCTATCGTTCTTCACGACAGAGGGGTAGCCCACGGAATCATTGCCTGTCGTTTCAAAGGTGCTGTGTTCCCATGCCTCCGTTTGCCACAGAATCTGAGAACTGGCATCAACGGTCAGCGGCACGGAAGAAGTCAGGTCGGACAAGTCCACGCAACGCAGGTTGCAGTCCAGCAAACCACGGGCTTCACCACCTTTCAGGTTGATGCCGCACGGAGCCATCAAGCAGGCGAGCAACACAATGCGGATAAGCGCTTTCGTAGTCGATAAAGCATGCGGGCGGAGTCGTGGGGTGCTCAGGAAAATGACGCATGCAATTGCGGCCATCACGAAAAAAGGAAATGCGTAGATGATCTGCACTGTCTTCGGCTCCCCGTGTGTCAGCCAACAAGTGTTCCTCACATGGTCCGCGTTGTTCGCCACCAACCGCGTCCATTCAGCGTGCAGGGTAACACGTATTCTCTGGGTACGCAAAGTGAAAACGCAGTTAGGGGCACGCCCGCTTCTTCACGCCAACGGGTTCGCAATCTATCTGGTCTTCCAATAATCGGGATCTCGATGCAAGTGCATAACCGCCATCACGACGAACATGTCAGACCGCTCCCGAAAAAGAACGCCAAACGGGAAAGTCTTTGTAAAGCAGCGACGGACGTCGAGTTCGACGATCGGGTAAAGATGCGGATTAATGACGATCCTGTTGACGGCTTCCTGAACTGCTGCAAGAAACCTTTTGCCGAGGCCGGATTGTTGCGTTTCGTAGTAAGTGGCGGCTTTGACCATCTCGGCTTCTGCGCAAGGATGGAACTTGACCGTTTTCATACCAACGCTGCGAACGCCTCGGCAAATACATTTTCAGCACGACGAAGCTCGACTGCGCCACGATCTAGTTCCGCGCAACGCTGACAAATTTCCTCCCGCCATTTAATCGATAATGGAGGACCATCGGGCGCGTCAAGACTCTCGATCAACTTCTCAACCACGAACGCCCGTAGCGGCGACGGCAGTTTTAATGCCTCGGTCACAACGTTTTCAACAGTCGCATTCATGTCATCATTATATCATTTCCAATCCCGCTAGCAATCGGCCTTTTCCGCGTAATCGGTTAGTGAAAGGGAGGGCGAAAATCATGCGTTTCTGGTGATAAAGAGAACAGAGAGCCGGGAGCTCGGGCCATGCCACCCCCAAAAAATCTGTGTCCATCTGCGCCATCTGTAAATGAGAAAACCTGAGCAGCGGCAAACCAAACTAATGTCAAACTACGCCCCCACTTCTCCCGTTTTGACACGATTGACATGACTGACATGATTGATCGTGTCTCTGCGTTAAAAAAATGTTCAACGCTCACGGAGACAGGTTAAGGCTGCCCATTCGGTAACCCTGTAAATCCAGCGCCACATACTGAAATCCTACGGCTTTGATCGCGTCAACAATCTGGTGCCGTTCTTCAGTCGCCACCAGACGCGGCAGGTCGGCATCAGGCACCTCGATACGCGCGACGTCGCCGTGGTGGCGTACCCGGCACTGCGCGAAGCCTCGCGCCTTCAGCGCCTCTTCCGCCCGCTCCACCTGTCCCAGCGCCTCGGCCGTCACCGGCGATCCGTAGGGGATGCGCGACGCCAGACACGCCATGGCCGGCTTGTCGGCGGTCGGCAGTCCCAAACGCGCGGAGAGCGCGCGGATCTCGGCCTTGGTCAGTCCGGCTTCAAGCAACGGGCTCTTCACGCCCAGCTCTTCCGCCGCACGCCGACCGGGCCGGTAGTCGCCCGCGTCATCCGCATTGTTCCCGTCGAGCACGATATCGAAGCCGCGCTCGGACGCGATCGCACTAATCTGCGTGAACAGGTGCCGCTTGCAATGATAGCAACGGTCGCGCGAGTTTTCTGCGTAGCGCGGATCGTCCAGTTCGGTTGAATGAACCACCGCGCACGTCACGCCCATCGCGTCGGCCAGTGCATGCGCTTCGGCAAGTTCCGCGCGCGGCAGGCTGGGGGTATCGGCGATCACCGCCAACACCTGCGCAGCCCCCAACACATCCCGCGCGACACGCAGCAACAGGGTGCTGTCGACCCCGCCGGAAAAGCCGACCGCCACCCGCCCGTAGCGCTGCAGCGCCTCATACAGCCGCCGCTCTTTGTCTGCCAATGCCGCCTCGTTCATCTCCGCCTTTTCGGGTTATGCGGGTGAAGCCCGCAACCCAAGTTAATTAGTGCGTTAGTTCATTAGTGCATGAGTGCATGAGTTTGTCCGAAAGCGCGTTGCTTCCCAAAAACCTTCGTGTTCTCTGTACCTCTGTGAGAGAAACGCCGAACCATGAAACACATGAAACTTCATGAAAATTGAAGGCTTCCCTTGGCGTTCTTGGCGTCTTGGCGGTTCCAAAGCCGAGCACTGCCTTCCAAAAAACCTTCGTGCCTTCGTGGTGATAAAAAAGCCGCGCCGTGCCCCCAAAAATCTGTAATCTGTGTCATCTGTGGATTCAAAAATCCGAGCCATGCTCACAAAATCTGGTTGTCAATCAGCCGCGTCCGACCGCACTGCGCAGCGACGAGCGCCACGTTCCCGCGCCGCGCTTCAACGACCGGTTCCAAGCTTTCAGCGTCCACGATCTCGGCGTAGTCAAGTTGCAACGCATGCGCCTCGATCACCTCCACCATGCGCACGCGCACGTCCGCCGCTGGAGCGCTACCCTGTGCGACACACGCGGCGGCGGCCTGCAGGGCGCGGCTCAAGCCCAGTGCGCGCTGCCGTTCGTCGGCAGAGAGATAGACATTGCGCGAACTCATGGCCAGCCCATCGGGCTCGCGCACGATCGGCGCCACCACGATCTCGATGGGGAAGTTGAGATCGCGCACCATACGCCGGATGATCGCGGCCTGCTGATAGTCTTTCTGGCCGAACACCGCCACATGCGGCTGCGCCAGATTGAAGAGCTTGGCCACCACCGTGCAAACACCCCGGAAGTGTCCGGGACGCCGCGCCCCGCACAGACCGGCGGAGAGCCGCTCCTCCGTAACGAACACGCTGGCATCCGGCGCGTACATGGTTGCCACGGACGGGAAAAAGACCGCCGACGCCCCTGCCCGCTCGCATTGGTCGAGATCGCGCGCCTCGTCACGCGGGTATTTTTCAAAGTCCTCGTTGGGGCCGAACTGAACCGGATTGACGAAGATACTGACCACGACAATGTCGGCACGCTTGCGCGCCTCGGCGACCAGCGAGAGATGTCCCGCATGCAAATACCCCATCGTCGGCACCAACCCGATACGCACGCCGTTCTGACGCCGGGCCAACGCCCACGCCTGCATTTCATCCGCCTGCTTGATCTGCACCATACTGCTCATGGCGACTTCTTTCTCTTTCAGGACTCCCAGGCGGCGATGACCGCCTGCGCCAGTCCGTCGATCTCCGCTTCGCCGTGCGCGGCGGAGATGAAGCCCAGCTCAAATTGCGACGGCGGCAGGTAGAAACCGCTCTTCAGCACCGAGTGGAAGAGACGCGCGTAGGCTGCCGTGTCACTCTGCTTCGCCGTGGCCAGATCGCGCACCGGCGTCGGCGTGCAGAAAAAGGTGAAGACACCCTTATACTGCGCACAGTGGAACGGCAAGCCGCGCTCAGCCGCCGCCGTGTTGACCGTATCCGCCAAACGCTGTCCCAACTCGGCCATGCGCGGATAGGGATTGTCACGTTCCAGCACATCCAGGGTCTTCAGACCGGCCGCGACAGCCAGCGGATTGCCCGACAACGTGCCGGCCTGATAGACCTTGCCGGTCGGCGACAGCTCGTCCATGAATACTGCAGCCCCGCCGAGCGCCGCCAACGGCAGACCGCCGCCGATCACTTTGCCCAGTGTCATCAAGTCCGCTTTCACGCCGATCGTCGCTGCGTACGACGACAAGGCAAAGCGGAAGCCGGTGATGACCTCGTCGAAAATCAGTAGCGCGCCGGATTGATCCGCAGTGTGACGCAGTCTGACAAGGAAATCGGGATCGGGCATGACAAGGCCCATGTTGCCGGCAATCGGCTCCACGATAATCGCCGCCACTTCGGAGCCCATCGTTTGGATCAGCGTTTTCACCGCATCGATGTCGTTGTACGGCACGACAAAAGTGTCATGGACCACGTATCGCGGAACACCCGCCGAGCTGACGGTACCGCCGGTCAACAAGCCACTGCCCGCCGAAACCAGCATGCTGTCGCTGTGGCCATGATAGCAGCCGTCGAACTTGATGATGCGCTTGCGTCCGGTCACCCCGCGTACGATGCGCAACGCGGTCATCACCGCTTCGGTGCCCGAGTTGACCAACCGTACCCGCTCCAGGCTGGGCAGCCATTCGCACAAGCGTTCAGCGAAGGTCACCTCATCCGGCGTGTTGATGCCGAAGGTCGTGCCGAGGGCCGCACGCGACTGAATCGCCGCGACCACTTCGTCATGCGCATGGCCGAGGATCATCGCCCCCCACGAACAGCAGAAATCCACCAGCTTGCGGCCATCCGCCGTATGGATGTACGGGCCTTTGCCGGACTCGACATACAGCGGCGTACCGCCAACACCGTTGAAGGCACGTACCGGACTGTTGACTCCGCCCGGAATCACCTGACACGCGCGCGAAAATAAAGCTTCATGATTGAGCATGGACACACCGCCTTATACACTGCCCCCACTGCATCAGCATGAAAAGGGCATCTACATCACTTCTTCGACTTCGGCTCCTTGTTCTGCCCGCGTCCGATCGCCAAAATCTTGGCGACCTTCGCCTCGGTCAGTTCATAGCCCTTGAGACCGGGGAACCCCTCCCAGATGATCGTCCGGTATTGCGGCTCCAAAATAATGACGTGCGGCCACCCCCACACCCCGAACAGGGCTTCATACGCTCCTTGGTCCGGGTGTGCTTTGGCGGCAAAGTCTGTCAGATCCGGTCCCTCTTCCGATTCTGCCCGCTTCTGAGAAGTCTGGGCGTTGGCCTTGCCTTGCTTTTGCTTCTGGTCGGCGGGTAGCGGTCGGTCCAAAGCCAGCGCATACTCCTTTTTGGGACCCTTGTACGCCTTGACCTGCTCCTCGGTCTCGCCGGTGATCCCGATCACTACCAACTCGTCGCCGAATTTACGATGCAACGTATTCATGAGCGGCGTCATCCGTTTGCACGCACCGCACCAAGTACGCCAGAACTCAATGATCACAAACTTGCCTTCCGTCTCAGGCTTGTCCGTGAGCCACTTCGCCACCTCCAGCGGCGGCGCGTCCGTGAACGCGCAGCTAAGCGCCCATATCTGCTTGCCGCCATCGGCCACGGTCTGCACACGGCCGGTCGTGCAAACTCCCGACGTATCACACTCGGCCACAGTCTGGGCACCTGCCGCCCCGCACAGACAGACGCACAGACACACAGCAACACGCCTCACAACGTTCGCGCTCATCGTCTCTCTCCTTTTTGGGGGCATTATACCCCAACCGCCCCCCGGCGACAAGACCGCCCGGCTTCGAAGTCGATTGGAACTGGCGGCTGGAATAGCGGGTCAATCTTGTGTTATCATCGGAACACTATGCGAGAGCGCTGAGGGGTAACACTTTTCCGAAAGAGGGAGAATAGATGATATGAATGCCAAGTTGTGTCTTTTGATGATGGGGCTGGGGCTGCTGGTGTCGGGACTGGATGCGAAGGAACTGGATCTCGCGCAAATCAACTCGCCGTCCGCGTTGCGGCGTGTGATGGATGCGCGCATCGCGGAAATCCGTGCAACGGGAGACCGCACGCCGCCCGCAGGTGCGCCCGTCTACTACGTCTCAGCGGCGCAGGGCAACGACACGGCGGACGGCCGCACGCCTTCGACGGCCTGGCAGACGACGGCACGGCTCAATCGCGAGAACCTCGCGCCCGGTAGTTGGGTGCGCTATCAGCGTGGCGGCGTGTACCGCGGCAGAGTATGCGTACAGAAGGGTGTAACCTACGCGGCATACGGCACCGGATCGAAACCGATGATCTATGGTTCGCCGGAGAACGGCGCCGATCCGAAGAAGTGGCGGCGGACGGACAATCCGCGCGTGTGGTCGTATCCAATCGGCGAAACGGATGTGGGCACGCTCGTTTTCGACGATGGTGCCGTACATGCGATCAAGATCGTCATTCGCACGGACAAGAAAACGGGGGAGAAGTTCAACAAGTATACGGGGCGTCCCTTCAACTCTTACCGCGATCTTGATGGCGATCTGCATTTCTGGCACGACTACTACAAAGACGGCACGGGGCTCGTGTACCTCTACAGCGAACGCAATCCAGGCGAACGCTTCCGTTCAATCGAGTTCAACGTGAAGACGTCAGGATTCGGCGTGGGCGGTGCTGATGACGTGACGATTGACAACTTTACCGTCAAATATGTGGGCGTGCACGGTGTTGCGGCGGGCACCTGCCGCAACCTCACGGTGTCGAACAGCGAGTTTGTTTGGATCGGTGGGTCCATTCAGGCGGAGGGGATCTACGGGCGCGACTATCCCACGCGCCTCGGCAACGGTGTGGAAATCTACGGCGGTTGCGAGAACTACACGGTCACGAACTGCTTTTTTGACCAGATATATGATGCGGGCGTGACGCATCAGTTCAACATCCCTCCGAAAGACGGGATGAAACGCTTCGACCAGAAGAACGTCCTCTTCGCGCACAATGTGTTCGACAGGTGCAACTACTCAATCGAATACTTCCTTACGGCGAAGGACGGTAACCCGAGCCGTATGGAGAACATCCTTTACGCGAACAATCTCATGATGAACGCGGGCGCGGGCTTCAGCGAACAGCGTGCGGATCGCGGTTGCGCGGCGCACGTGAAGGGGTGGTTCCATGCTGAGCGCAACCGGGCGTTCAACTACGTGATACGCAATAACGTGATCTGCCACTCGATTGACCGTTTGATGGATGTGGGGAGCGGGCTCAAAAACCCCGACGGGTCTTCATCCATGCCGCGTCTGGAAGGGAATGTCTTCATCGAGCGGACGGGTGGCGTGTTCGGTAAAATCACGGAGGCGCCTGTGCGTGACCGCATGTGCGACACAAACACCCCCGCGTTCCTTGAGACGTTCGGCCCCGGTAACCGATGCGTGTGGCTGGAGAAGTGATGAGTGTAAAAGTGTTGCTCTGCTTTTTCGTCGCATTTGACATCTTGGCTTTCTGTGGTATGGTGTCTGCTATAAGGAGGTGTTCGGTGTGAAAAAGAATGCGCTGGGACGTCATATTTTGACAGAGTTGTACGGATGCCCCATGGAGACCCTTGATGACCTCCAGTTGATAACCGACGCGATGACCGCTGCCGCCATCGAAACTGGTGCCGATATTCTTAAAACGGCCTTCCACCAGTTTTCACCGCAAGGCGTGACCGGTTTCGTCATGATCGCAGAGTCGCATTTAGCGATTCATACTTGGCCTGAATATGGCTACGCCGCACTGGATGTCTTTACCTGCGGGTCCAACGTGGATCCTTGGATTGCGTCGCAATACCTTGAAAAGCGCCTACGCGCCAAATCAGTCCGGACCAAGGAGGTCTTCCGCGGTATCTTTCACAATGCGCCGGGACGCAGACCGACAGATTCGGACCGGGCGGAGTATCAGTATGTTCTTTTCTGACAAGGAGTGGCACGCTGACCGAACAAGTCCGGGCGTGGTTCATCTCTTCCCGCTGTCGGGTACGTTGGTCGATCAACAGACAGCTTTCCAGCGGATCGAAATCGTTGAGAACGAGATTTTCGGCAGGATGCTGATTCTGGATGGCGAGTTGCAATCCGCTGCCTTTGATGAACATCGCTACCACGAGGCGCTGGTGCATCCGGCCATGGTTTTACATCCATCGCCCCGGCGTGTCTTGATCGCCGGCGGGGGAGAGGGCGCGACGGCTCGTGAAGCGCTTCGGCACGAGAGCGTTTCGCAACTGGTCATGGCGGACATCGATGGCGAAGTCGTGGAACTCTGCCGCCTCCATTTGCCGCAGTGGCACGGGAACTGTTACGACGATCCGCGGATGGAACTGTACATCGGCGATGTGTTGCGCCTTCTGGAAGATCGCTCGGACCGCTACGATGTGATTATTCTGGATCTGACCGAACCCGACGAGGACGGCCCCGCGCATCACCTTGCCACACGCCAGTTTTATCAACTGGCACGCGACCGATTGTCGCCCGAGGGGATCGTGGCCATGCAGGCCGGTGATTTTAATCCGGTCAACCTTCGCACACACACGGCGGCGTACACGACGTTAAAAGAGGTCTTCCCGCATGTCGCGTCGTATCGTGTCTTCGTGCCTTCGTTCCATACAGAGTGGGGGTTCTTGTTGGCATCGCCGCATCACCCTGTGGAACGCAGCACTGAGGTCCGGCAAGAAATCGCGGATACGATCGCCGCAAGAAAATTAGAGCTGCGCTTTTACAATGCTGACGTTCATTGTGGCATGTTCTGCAGCGGCATGCGTTGACCGGTTAACAGGCGAAATGATACGATCACTGCGTAACGTTCAAAGTGAAACGGGGCGGAATGCAGAGCGTCCGTAATAAAGGGGGAAAGTCGATGATGCGTGAGCGGTGTACGTGCTTTCGTGTGTTTGCGGCAGCATTGATGGTTGTTGGCTATGCGGCACTGGGCGCCGATGCAGTGCCGCCGGCTTGGCGCGCCACAGACTCGGGTTTCGAACTGGCACTGGCGCGCGGGACGCTCACATGCGACAACCGCGGACGAATGACGCTGCGTGCGGAGGATCAGCCTGCGTTGGATCTGGTGTTCTTCCTCTGGCATGGTGCCTACCTGTACGAAACGCAACCTAAGGGACATTCGGAGAGCGCTACCCTGGAGGCGAACGGTGTCTTGCGTCTGGTCGGTCTGTGGGGTGCGCGCGAGGGTTCAGCGCCGGTGCGCTACACGATGGACCTCGTGCCGTCGGCCGAGGGGGCCGAAGTGCGATTGGCGCTTGTCAAAACCGGGGAGTTGCGGCTGACTGATGGTGTCTGGCTCTCGTTGGCGACGCAGGCGCAGAAAGACAGCGATCCGCGCCGCATCTACCTGATGCCGACCAAGGATGCGCCGCTCGGCAAGGCGGTCGAGGGCCTGTTCAAAGAGCTTTACATCGGCCGCGAGGGCGGGACCGCCTGCCGTCTGCGCGGCGACGGCGTGCGTTATCTACGTTCACACGTCAGTCCGGATCGGCACGGTTGCGAGATCAAACTGACGAAGCAGCGTGACGTCGCGCTCGGCGAGACGCTGCACGTGGCGCTGTCGCTCGGTGTCGTGCCCATGCCGAAGATCGTGCGGCCCGCCGTGACCAGTCGCGGCGAGTTGACGCTCACGGCGCAGGCACCGCGCATCGTGCCGCTTTACGGCAAGTGCGAATTGGATGTGGCGCTGAACGGTACGTGGGACAACCCGTATGATCCGGATGACATCGCGCTCGACGCGCAGGTGGTCACGGCGTCAGGACGGCGCTACACCCTGCCGGGCTTTTTCATGGTGCGCCATACAGCGCTGCCCGGCGACGCGGAGTCGGAGTTGATGCTTTCGGAGGGCGTCGGCCAGTGGAAGGTGCGGCTGGCTGCGACAGAGGTTGGCCCGATGCAGATTACGTTGACGGCGCGTGACCGTTCCGGCACGCGCACATTCACGCTGCCGCAACCGGTGGAGGTTACGGAAGACCGTCAGGCCAAAGGTTTCATACGTGTCAGCCGGGCTGATCCGCGCTATCTTGCGTATGACAACGGCGAGGGGTATGTGCCGATCGGCCATAACGTGCCGATCTATCAAGGCAGCAACGGCATGACGGTCCAGCAGATCCTTGAGAAGATGGCCGCGCACGGAGAAAACTGGAACCGCTGGTGGATGTCTAAAAGCGGATTGGGGATCGAGTGGGAACCGCAACTCGGCTGGTACCGTCAGGATGCCGCTGCCAAACTGGACAACCTGCTGGAGGATGCGGGACGGCTCGGCATGACCTACATGCTCTGCATGGACACGCATCAGGATTTCCGCATGGGGGGTTGGAAAGCCAATCCTTACAACGTCGCGCAGGGCGGACCGTGCGAAACGGCCGGCGCGTGGTTCACGAATGAGACGGCCAAGGCCTTCTACCGTCGGCGCTTGCGCTACACGGTAGCGCGCTGGGCTTACAGCCCGCATGTGATGTGCTGGGAGTTCGGCAATGAGTTCGAGGGTTGGGCGAATGCGAAACAGGAGGATATCATAGCGTGGCACCGCGAGATGGCACCGTTGTTGGCCGCGCTGGACCCGTACGATCACGTGATCTCCACGAGTTGGTGGTCGAAGACCGGTCCGGAGGCTTGTTGGCAGATTCCCGAACTGGCGCTGGTGCAGACCCACAGTTATGCCAACAACGATTTGAACACCGCACTGGAAGCGCACGCTTTTTGCCGCAAGCAGTGGGAGGACTTTGAAAAGCCGCACCTCTTCGCCGAGTTCGGCATTCGCAGCCACAACTTCAAGGCAGACGACGATCCGGACGGTCGTGCAATTCACAACACCTCGTGGGCGTCGCTCGCCAGTGGCGCGTGCGGTGCGGCTATGCCGTGGTGGCACGAGAACTACATCGAGCCCAAGAACCTCTACTTCCATTTCCGCGCCCTGCGGCGCTTTGTGACGGGGCTGCCGTTCGGTACCGAGCGCTGGCGTCCGGTGGAAGTGCGCGGTCCCGGCACGCTCAGAAGGCCGGCGCGCCCGGCGCAGCGTGATGTTGTCGCGCTTACCCGCACGGGTTTCCGCAAAGCAGGCGCGGACCGCTTCGAGGTACATCCGGACGGCACGGTCACGCCGGCCGAAGAGTTGCTGGCGCTGCTGCACGGCGGAGGTCACCGTAATCTGGTCTGCCCGCCGACATTTGAGGTGACCTACCCGGCGGACGGCACCTTTGGGTTGCACGTCGGGAGGGTTTCAAGCAGCGGACATATCAAGGTGTTTGTCGACGATGTGTTGGTGCTGGATCGCGAGTTGCCGTGCGGCGAGAACCACGGCGAGTCGTGGCGTTACGTTGACACGTGGAAACTGTGGGAGTCGGTCTACAATGAGACGCTGACGGTGCCGGTCAAAGCCGGACGCCGCCGCATCCGCGTCGAGAATCACGGGCGCGACTGGGTGTCGGTGCCGCGGTATCTGTTCAGTGGTTGCCGTACGACCGAGACCCAAGAGGTCAACTGCTATGCACTGGCCGCCGAGAGCGCCGCCATCGTCTGGATTCAGAACAATGACAGCACATGGGTGAATCATGCGCGCCATGCGGATGAGATCCGTCCGTTCCCTGCGGCGACATACATGCTGACGGCATTCCCCGATGGCGAATATGAGGTGACATGGTGGGAAACGTGGCAGGGCGCGGAGCTGCGGCGCGAGCGCGTCAAAGCCGTTGACGGCCTACTGACGCTCCAGCCCGGCGTCGTGGCGACTGACACCGCCGCCGTGATACGACGGCTGAAGTGATGGTTTCAAGCTTCAAAAAGCGATATCAAGAATGACCGGCAGGTGGTCGGAGCCGATGGACGGACCG
>DAOTMQ010000056.1:0-15293 GCA_035450385.1 Kiritimatiellia bacterium
CATTCGCGGGTCACGCGCGTGCCGGTGCCGTGGCTCTATGCGCCGTCTCCGGTTGCGCAGGCCGCACCCGTTCCGCCCTTGTTCGAGCAAGCGGCCAACGTTTTCAACGGCTTCTTTAGCGATTAGGTTTCATGCAAGGCTCGGTTTTTTCTCACACAAAGGCATAAAGGGCACGAAGGTTTTTGGAGACGCTGTTCGGCTTTTTTGGGGAAAGACGAGCATGGTTTTTCATGAAGTTTCATGTGTTTCATGGTTCGGTTTTTTATCCACAGATGGCACAGATTACGCAGATTTTTTGAGGGTATGGCTCCATGTTTTTAACGCACTGAAAGGAACAACATGCGAAAAAAAGTGTACTCGGCCTCCATCACGCCGCTGACGGTGGAGGGGGGCCTGGATGTCGAGGGCCTGAATAAGATCTTTGACCGTAACATCCGCCACGGCATCGACGGCATCTTCATTCTGGGGTCGATGGGTGAGTGGCAGAGCTTCGACAGCGCGTTCCGTGACCAGTTGGTGGCGGAGAGCGTTCGGGCGACGGACGGACGCGCAGAACTGCTGGTGGGTATCACGGATGTCAGCACCGAGGCCGCGCTGGCAAACCTGCGACGCGCGTCGGAGTATGCCTTCGATAGTTACGTGTTCATGCTGCCCAAGACGGGGGCTGATGATCCGGTGCGCGATGTGTGCAGGGTTCTCGATGCGGCGGATCGACCGGTGTATTACTATCACTGTCCACCGAACAACGGTATCAATCTGTCGCTGGCGCAATTCGCGACGATCCTGTCGCATCCGAATCTGAAAGGGATCAAGAACTCGGCCAGCAACATGTGGTTGCGCCGCGAACTGTTGCTGCTGAAGGTGGAGCGCGGGTTCAGTGCCGCGTTGCTGGAGGGGCAGGAGTGGGCCGTGGATGAAGCCTTGTTGATCGGATGCGACGGCATGCTCTGCGGCATGGGCGCGCTGGGAACGACGTTCATGGTGGGCATCGCGCGCGCGGTGGATGCCGGTAATGTCGCGGAGGCGGTGCGTCTGCAGAATCGCTTCATCAAGCTGTTCCACGGCGTGTACGGCACGGATCTGTCAACGGTCTGGGTCGGCCAGAAGTACGCGTTGAAGTGTCTGGGGCTGTGCGCGTCCGAGCTGACGCGGGCGCAGGACATGAAGGCGCTGACGGAGACGCGCAAGCGCGAGATTGAGGCGTGCATCGAGGCGTTCCGGGAAGAATTGGACTAATAACATGTTGCGGTATCGAGAAACAGGTGAGTTGCACAAGGACTTTCACGGCAGCATGAATGCCGCCGTGGAGTTTGTCGGTGAGCGCTACGGACGCGAAGGGCTGCGCGAAGTTTTCCGAAACACCGCGCAGAAGGTCTATCGCTCAATCTATGAAAAACTCAAGGCCGGTGATTGGAGCGAATTGCTTGAGCACTGGCGTTATTTCATGGAGCGCGAGGGTGCGGATTTTTCCATCGCGGTCACCGACACGGAGGCGGTCATGACTGTGAGGCGCTGTCCGGCGGTCGCGCATTTGCGCAAGCTGGGCATGGTGCCGTCCGCGTACTTCTGCGATCAGACCGTGCTGCTTAATGAAGCGTGGTGTGAAGACACGCCGTTCGAGGCGGTCACGGAGATCACGGGCGAGGGGTGTTGCGTGCAGCGGATCATCAGAAAGCATTCAACGTTCAAGGATGTGAAACATGATTCCGAGTGATCAGTTTGTGCGGTTCTACAACGAGGTCTTCAAGTTTCTGGACGCGAAAGGCGACGGCGCGCTAGAAGATTATTACCGCGTGGTGTCGGAGCAGCAAGAGATGCACTGTCTGGCACTTTTCAAGACCGACGGCTTAGCCGGTATGAAGGCGTACTGGGATCGTATCGCGATCGAAGAGAATTGCGACATGACCTGTACGCTGTATGAGGACCGGTTGGAGATTGTCATGCGGCGCTGTCCAAGTCTGAGTAAAGCCATGGACAACGACGCCGGTGCGTTCGAGCGTTATTGCGATCACTGTCCGGGCTGGGTCAATCCGCTCTTGGCCAAGGCCGGTTATCGGTGCGACTACGACATCATCGACCGTGCATTACCGCAGTGCCGGATGACCATTTCCCCGGCCGCGAATTAAAGCACGATCAGGGTGATGATTCCCGCCGCGATGCAGTAGGGGCCGAAAAGCCAGAAGCGTCCGCCGTGTAGGGTACGCACCAGCAGCGCCAGTGCCGCGTAGCCCACTACGGCCGAGACGATCGCACCGGCGAAAAGAAGCCAGCCGGGCAGGGAGTCGGCACTTCCGTTTTGTGTTGTGAGTCCGAGGATATCCAGCAGCGCGGCACCGATCAATAGCGGCAGACTCATGAGAAACGAGAACTCGGCCGCCAGTCCCGGTGCGACTCCAGCCATGCGGGCCGCCGCGATGGTCATGCCGGAGCGGCTGATACCGGGTAGTACCGCCAGTGCCTGCGCAAGGCCGGTCAGTAATGCGCGCGCGCTATTCACCGATTCGTTACCGCTCCGCATCCAGCGCAGGGCGAGTAGCACGACGCCGGTGAAAATCAGGAAGCCGCCGACTGCCTGCGAGTCTTCGTAAAAGGCATGGACCTTGTCGTGGCACAGGAAGTAGAAGAAGGCGGCTGGAACCGCTGAGAGGATGATCCGGCCGAGCGCGGCCCAACTCGCTCGCTGCCCCTTGAACACACCGCAGGTCAACGCCCACAGCGGCTTGCGATAGAAGGCTATGATGGAGATCATGGTGCCGAGGTGCAGCACAATCT
Source organism: Kiritimatiellia bacterium (assembly GCA_035450385.1). Classification (GTDB taxonomy): domain Bacteria; phylum Verrucomicrobiota; class Kiritimatiellia; order RFP12; family UBA1067; genus DUPH01. Next base: position 2,773 of record DAOTMQ010000056.1, read on the forward strand.
CCAGCCGCACGCCCGGCGTGTTGGTCTTGAGCAGATTCTGGGCGAGAACTAAGTGCCCAGAACTACTGATCGGCAGGAACTCGGTGATGCCCTGAAGCACCGCCAGCAAAAAAACATCTAAGCACTCACGCATATTGATATCCGTTTTTGAAAAAGTTGGGCGTTGAGAGTTGAGCGTTGAAAGTTGAAAGTTTTTTAACGCAGAGACGCGGAGACGCAGAGATTTTTACGGGGAGGCGGCGTGACCGCAAGTCTGACGAAAGAACTTGGAGTGCAGCGGCAAGGTATGTGCAAAAGCGGTGCCGTAGGCCACACATCCCTACACTTCGTCTCTACACTTCGTCGTTCACACTTCGTCCATAACACTTCGTCGTTCACACTTCGTCCAAAACACTTCGTCGAAATACTTCGTCGCTGGCGCAATCGACTAAGTGTGGGGACTAAGTGTATGCGACTAGGTGTGGGGACTAAGTGTGTCTCCGCGTACGGCGCGGAGAGAAAGCGGTGCCGCGACCCGCGCACAGCGCGGCTCTTGTCACCGCACTCCAAATTTCGCAGCCATGCCACGCATGGCACAACAATCATGTTAATCATGTTAATCATATCAATCGATACACCAGAGGTGGCTGTGGCCGCGCACGAAGATCTGCCCATTGGCAAAGGCCGGCGTGGCGCAGACCGCCTCGCCCATCGGGTTGACGGACAACTCCTTGGCCTCACGTGCGACGGCATAGACGCGGAACAGCCCCTTCTTGCGATCCACGATGTAGATCCGGCCCTCGGCAGCGACAGGCGAGGCATAGTAGCCGTCCTCAAACTCCTTGTACCACAGTTGCTTGCCGTCAGCCAAGTCATGGCAGAGGACCTCTCCGGCGTCAGTAGCCAGAAAGACGAGTCCGTCGGCGATCACCGGGCTGGCGACATCCGGCAGATTGCCTTCATCCCACTCCCAGAGCATCTCCGGCGCACCCTCTTGCGGCATCCGGTACGCCACCATGCGTGAGTAGCAGTTTGCGGCCAACCAGATATCCTTCTCCCATGTCAGCGACGGAGCGATCTCTCCGGTGACGGCTTCGACCTCCCAGAGTTTCTTGCCGGTCGCCAACTCCATGCCACACGTCTTGCCGCTGGCATGCACCAACAGTACGTAGCCGTCACACAGCGGCATGATCAGCGGCGTGCTCCAAGACATGCCGGCCGTGCGCGGGGTCTCCCAGAGCGTGCGTCCGCAGGTCTTATCGAGTGCCAGAATGCGGCTGTGCTCCTCTTGATCCCACTGCACGATCAGCATCTCGCCACAGTAGACGAGCGACGAAGCGTGTCCATAAGTGTTATGGGGACGCCCCAAATAGAGTTGCCAGACGATCTTGCCGTCATGATCGAGAGCGGCTAAGTCGCCACTGGCGAAAATGGCATAGACGTGCGATTCGTCGCAGGCTGGCGAGGAGGCGGCAAATCCGGTATCGTCACTGGTCTCCGGTAGCGGCTCGCCCCCCTTCGCACCGTCCGGGATGTCGGTGGACCAGAGCAACTCGCCGGTTGCGGTATCATACGCCATGACACTGCGCGTCTGCTCATCGCCCGCCGTCAGAAAGAGCCGCTGGCCCCAGACCGCCGGTGTGCTGGATCCTCCGCGCGGCAGCTTACTCTTCCAGCGGATGTTCTTGCCGGTCGTCCCGTCCCATGCGAGCGGCAGGTTGGTGAGTGTGGTGCGTCCCGACATCTCAGGTCCACGCAGGAACGGCCACTGCGCGGCAAGATCGGCGGCCGAGGTGCCGCGACGGCATGGGCAGACATGCGTCTCGCCGGGCTTCAACGCTGGATTGACGAGGCTGGCGCGCAGCGCCCTGTCGGCTACGGAGTCAGCGTGCCGCTGACGGACTTGCAGGATAGTCGCGCCGACCAACAGCAACGCACCGGCCGCCAGCACCGCATTCACCGCCCAGCGATCGGCGCGTGCGGGATCATTGCCGTCGATGGTGCGCGGATCGGGGATGCGCAGACTCAGCCGGTACGCCACCCCGAAACAGCCGGCGGTGATCAGCAGGCCCAGTACCATCAGTGCCATGCCCTGCTGGCGGAATGAGAAACTGTTGAAATAGGCACGGCGCGCCAGACGGTCCATCTCGCGGGCAAAGGCCACGGTCTGCGTTGTAGCGGATTCGCTACGACTTTGGGCCAGCGCCTGCGTCAGCACTTCAGAGCGAACCGTTTCAGCGGGACCGACACGCGCGGCGTCGACAGCCAGTAGGGAGGCGATCGTCAAACTGAAAACCAAGGCCACCAGACCCACGCCGCGAGCACACTGCCGCAACGTCCGATCCCGCCTCTCCCTGCCTTTACATGCCATGCGGCCCGTTCTCCCTTAGTCCTACACACTTAGTCTTGCACACTTAGTCCTATCACACTTAGTCGTCAATTCGGCAGAAACTAAGTGTACGCGCCGAAGTATAAAACGACGAGGTGTGACCGACGAAGTGCGAGGACCAACTGTACGAGATTAACCGTCCCCTGTCACCAACCGATTGCCCTTATCGTTCCTGATGTTCAGCCGCCTATCATAAGGGAGCATGCACGGCAGTGTAAAGTTAGTTAATGGTGAGCGGCGTAATGGGGGCGTAATGGGACGCTAGGAAACCCCTTGCGTCTTCGACAAAATCGGATAAAATGTCACTCTCAATTTTTTTCAAAGAAAGGTTCGACGCGATGAGTGAGACCCCGCAGACCATGACGATGTTGCCCGGCGACGAGATTCGCCAGATTATGTGGCGCTACGCTGACCGGTACGACATTCAAATGGCGGTGATGGGTGCCCGTTCTGTGGCCCGTGGCCTCGTGGCCCGTTTGGTGGCTGATGGCGAGCGTGCGACGCACGAGTGGACCGAAGCCAAGAACAGCCTCTATCAGGCTTTCGATGAGTCGGGCATCACGGCGGCAGGCCTCGACATGGAGTACGGCGGCATCATCGAAGGCCCGCGTAATCTGGCGCTGAGCCTGCTCGCCTTTGAACTCTCTTGGGTCGACGGCGGCGCCTCAACCACCAGCCTGATCAATAACCTCGGTCTCGGGCCGATCGTTGAGAAGGGCACGCCCGAGCAGCGCGAGAAGTACATGCGCGCCTGCGCCCCGGCTCAGCCCGGCGAGGATCGCAAGCCGTTGCGTGCCGCCTTTGCCCTGACCGAACCGCTGCCCTACGTTGGTGTGGACACTGGCGTGGTCAGCGGCCGCGTGACCGTGGCCAAGTGGGAAGAGGGCGAGGAGCCGATCTTGCACGTCGAGAAGCGCGGTCGCTTCCTGACCAACATGGCTGTCGCCAATGTGCTTACCGCTGCGGTCGATACTGGCGACCCGCGTATTAAATCCTCTTGCATGGTGATTCTCGAAGACACCGATCCGGGCGTCTTTGATCGTGGTGCGCCGACCCTCAAAATGGTCCACCAGCTTTCCAATACCCACGATCCAATCTTTAGCCTTGATGTCCCCGCCAGCCGTATCGTCGGCGGCTATACCATCAAGGACGGCGTGATCGTGCCCAACCTGACTCACAGCGAGATCATCGAAGCGGTTTTCTCACGGACGCGCGTGGCGGTCGGTCTGATGACTGCCGCCAAACTGCTCTCCGCTGTCGAGCCGGTTATCCGCTACCATCGCGAGCGTTATCGCGGCGCGGCCGGCATCGAGGCCGGTACGCCCCGTTACGATCAAGGCATCCAGATGAAAGAGGACGCCACCCAGCGTCTGGCCGATGTCTGGGCCACCGGCGAGGCCGCCGCTTCGCTCGGCTTCGAGACCGCGCGCGCCTTTGACGCCCTCACGCCCGTGGAAAATCAGGTGCTCGCAGATTTCGCCGCCCAGGGCATCACCGGTCGCGCTCTGATGCGGGCGTTGCGCAAGCCGCAGGCTGATGCCATCGAGTTGCTGGATCAGCTCAGCAAGCCCGAGGCCGAGCGCGACGCAGCCCGCGTCGCGGCGTTGCAGGCCGATCCGCTCGTGCAGTACGTCTGGCTCAGCGCACTCTGCAACGTGCTCTGTCCGGCCACCAAGCTGTGGGACACCGGTTACGGCGCCAACATGCTGCGTGAGGCGGTCAGCTTGATGGGCGGCTACGGCATTACCGAGGATTGCCCCGGTTTCCTCTTCTACAAGTGGACCGATGCTCAGCTCGAAGCCACCTACGAAGGCCCCGAAGTGGTACAGCGCCGCCAAATCAGCGTCACCATGAACAACGAGGTCTTCTTGGCGCAAGTCGCCCAATGGATGGCGGAACTGCGTCAGCAGAACGCCGCCGCGCCCGGCAATGGCCTCGACACGCTGACTGAAGGTTTCGCGCTCTGGCGCTGGACCCGCGATTTCATCCATGCTTCCAAGGACGCCGAAGGCCGTCCGCTCTCGCAGAGCCAGCGTCACGGCGTGCTTTTCCCGATGGCCGACGCGATTTCGTGGCTGCTGGCCGCGCGTTCACTTGTTGCCGACATTCAGGAACTCGCCGCCAAAGGCCCCGAGCATCCGGTGGTCGGTTCTGAGATCGCGGGCTACGTCAACACTTTCACCGATCTGGCACACATGCAGATTGCGCGCGCCGTCGGCGAGACGTGCCGCATCTGCGGCGAACTGGTTTACGGCTATGGTGCGGCCACGGCAGCGCAGTCGGCCGAGTTCCAGGCATTGCGCGCCAAGGCGGATATCGCGATGGCCGGTGCGCGCCTCGCCAAAGACCGCGCCGCCCGCGCACTCGTGTATGTCATGATCCCCGAGGCGCTCGATTACCCGCAGTAATACGGGCGGGGACGATCTTCACACCTTGTCTTTTGAGGGTGGCGATCGTCCCGTGCTTCAAAGCGTCGAAGTCCACCTTGGCGTAAGCCTCTTGGCAACTTGTGCAGATACCGTTGGCCTCGCCGGATTTCGCCTGCATGTCGCCGCCGAAAATGCAGGGCGAGCAACAGTATTCTGTGTCTTTCGAGCGATGCGGGCGGGTTCTGGCGTTTCAGCAGATATTCGATCATCAGGCATGCCTCTCGGACGAGGAGGTTACGGAAGGCGTCCGGGTTTTCGGGGAGCGGCAGCATCCAGCGGCTATACTGGCTGACCCGGCTGAGCAATCCGGAGAAGATGGGCTGGTAAAGTTCGGGCTGGTCTTCCGCCAAGTTCCATGCCGTAGCGTAGCAGGACCGCGCGATCATGAACCGCGCTTCATGAACGCGCTCCGATGCCGTGGCGGGACGGAGTTTCTCGGTGTTGCGCCAAGGCATGGCCAGCAGTTCACGGACACCGCCTGCGGCAAGTTCGGGTAGCGCCTGTTCGTTGGCGCAGCGACCCTCCAATGCCGCCAGCAGTGCGTTACACGACTCGATCAAGTGGAGGTCAGTACGACGTTGGGGCTTGGGTTATCGGACTGGCAGAACGATCCGGAACCCCAGGTCGACGTGCTTGTAATCTGGAGCGTAGGAGAGTCGGACGGCTGATCTACACATGTTGGCATTCTCGATCCATGCCCCTCCTCGTACGATGCGCCACCGTCCGGTTTCAGATCCTGTCGGGTCGCAGACAGGGAGATTTCCTGGCAACGGCGCCACCGCCGTCTCCCAGAGAGGCGTCCCCTCGTGTCTGTCCCAGCACCACTCGGCCACGTTTCCAACCGTATCGAAAATGCCGTATCCATTCGGCGGGAATGTTCCCACAGGACTGGTGGCGGGGTGACGGCCGTCGTAGTCAGGATGCAAACCTTTTGTCGGACTCACATCGTATGACCAGCAATTGATCTGGCTCAAATAGTTCGCATTCGAATGCGTGATCGTGTCGCCCCAGGGGAACCGCAACCCTGTAAGACCACCTCGTGCCGCTTTTTCCCATTCGGCCTCGGTGGGCAATCTATAGCCATCGGCATCCCATTTTACGTAGGGATTGACTTGACCCGAAGTATAGACCTCGGTGAACGCGGCATCCTTGTAGTAGGCAGGTGTTTTGCCTTCGCCCTGGCTGAGTGCATTGCACCATTTGACACAGTCGTACCAGTACACTGAATGAACGGGATGGCTGTCAGCATGGGCCTTCCCTATGTTCTCGAATTCATACCCATTTGTGATCGCCCAATCACGAACGGAGCACCACAGGGACCATGTCACCTCATGTTTGGAGATGTAGAACGCGCTGACATAGGTGTCGGTTGTGTCTCCGTAAAGAAACACGCCGGCGGGAACCAGCGCTATGCCGTCAGGAGCCGAGGGGCGCTTGAAGAGTGTCCGGCATCCGGTAACGACCATCACGGTCAGCAAGAGGACGGGGACGATGGCCTTAACGTATTTGGGTAGCAGTTGCTCCATATCGAGTCACCTTGTTGCGATTGCTGTATTGTGGGCATCACCGTGCCGTGTAACAAGTACGGCGCCAGCCAACTGTGTGTCAGGTTAGCACGTAGCTTGGCGGGTTGCAAAAGGTTTCAAGTTTTGATTTGCCGGGGTACACCGGCATGCGGCAATTCCACCGCACATCGGGTGCTTCAACCTGAAAAGTTGAGCGCTTTGGTCTCTGGCTTCAAGTTTTATCCGCAGATTATGCGAATTCTCACAGATTAAAAATCTTTTTTGAAAAAAAAATCTGCGAAAATCTAGTGCAATCTGCGGATGTTCGCTCAACTCAGGCGGATCTTGCCGGCCAGCCGCATCAGGTAGACCGTTGACACGACCGATATCACGCATAGCAGACTGCCGACACCGATCGCGCCGTACAGCAGCTTCCCGACACCGAACAGCGCGGCCCAGACCGCCAGACACCCGACCATCATGCAAAGCAGACCGGTCGGCACGTCCCAACCCTCGGCCGCCTTGGGCAGGTCCGAAGCCTCCTCGACCTTGCGCCAACCCGGACCGCCCGCGCGGATCTTGGTACAGAAACTCGCCAGCACGTCCTGTTTTTCGGGCGGCGTCAGGTAGGTCACCGCGAGCCAACCCGCCGTTGTGATCATGATGCCGATCACCAGTTTCCAGGCGCTGTAGTCCATGATGTTAAAGAGACCCGCCTCGCGCATCGCGGTTTCAAGACCCAGCGGCCCCGCCCCCCACTGGAAGAAGCAGGCAACCGCGAAGGAGATGATCATCGCCGAGATCTCGCTCCAGGCGTTGATGCGCCACCAGAACCAGCGCAGGATGTAGAGCAGACCAGTGCCCGCACCGATCTGCAACAGGATATCGAACGAATCCTTGGCGTTGCGCATCCAGAGCGCAACCAGTCCAGAGAGCACCAGCAGTGCCACCATCGTGACCCGGCCGATGGCGACTGCCTTCTTCGGCGAGACGTCAGGATTGATGAAGCGCGTGTAAAAGTCCTGCACCACATAGGAGGATCCCCAGTTGAGATGCGTCGCGATAGTGGACATATAGGCCGCGATCAACGACGCCACAATCAGCCCCAGCCAGCCCTTCGGCATCGTGGAGATCATGCCGGGATAGGCGATGTCGTTGCGCAGGAACTGATCGTCCACCTTGGGGAAGGCACGCGCCAGACTGCCCACACCGGCGGCCTCGGCCTTGCGTTGGCGGACCTGCGCACGCGCCTCGTCCGGCATGCTTTCTTTGGCCGCTTCGTACCGCTGAACCTGCGCCGTGTTCGCGGCCAGCCAGGCACGCGCGGCCTCCTGCTCGGCCGGGGGCGTTATCGGAAACTCTACCAACGAGACCAGCGCGACGATGATCCACGGCCAAGGGCGCATCGCATAGTGCAGGAAGTTGAAGAGCAGCGTGGCCCCCACCGCATTCTTTTCATCCTTCGCCGACAGCATGCGCTGCGCAATATAGCCACCACCGCCCGGCTCGGCTCCGGGGTACCAAACATTCCACCACTGCACGGCAATCGGCAGGATCAAGATCGTCATCAGCGCGGAAAACCCGCCCGCACTCGACGGGAACATCGACATCTTGGCCTGTACGTCGGCACTCGCAAACAGTTCTTTAAGCGATGTAATCCCGCCGACATCTGCCGATTTGACCGCATACACCGCCGCGAAAATCGCGCCGACCATCGCGATCGTATACTGATAGAAATCGGCCCAGATCGACCCCGTGAGCCCGCCGAGCGTCGCGTAAATCCCGACGCCAGCCGATGCGTACACCAGCGTCATAACCGGCGACAAACCGAACATCACCTGCCCGATCTTAATCGCGGCCAACGACACCGTCGCCATGATCATGATATTGAAAAACACACCGAGGTACAACGCACGGAAGCCACGCAGCACCGCCGCCGGCCGGCCACTGTAGCGGATTTCATAAAAACCGAGGTCGGTATCGAGCGCCGAGCGCCGCCACAGCTTGGCGTACACGAAGACCGTCAGCATGCCCGTCAGCAGGAACGCCCACCAGGCCCAGTTCCCCGCCACGCCCTGCGTACGCACGATGTCCGTCACGAGGTTCGGCGTGTCGCACGAAAAAGTGCAAGCCACCATCGACACCCCGAGCAGCCACCACGGCATCGAGCGGCCGGAAAGGAAAAAGTCCGACGCACTCTTACTAGAACGACGCGCAGCGGCCGATCCCACCACAATGACTGAAATCAAAAAACCAATGATGATCGCCGCATCCACCCACGAGATCTTTAACATACTTCTCTCCTTCTACCTCTACCAACTTGACAGACACCCCTGCTCACCGACCGACGACCTTTTTAAACGTCAGTGAGGGTAAGCGAGAGGTGTCGACCGTGACATCAAACCCTTTGGGCACCGTGTAAGTATAACGGAACTCACCGTCCTGTTTGGTCCAGTTCAACGTGACAACGCCTTTGCCGACCGGAACCGTCCCGGAACAGTACGTCAGCGGCACCTCCGCGAAGCGGAAGGTCACGCGCCGATTGACCGCATCGATCTCGCCGATCCCCAACACGTCGCGGTAATACATGCGCGTGACATGGCTCGCGAAACCGTGGCAGCAACTCGCAGTCGGCGTGTCGTTCTCCCAAAGTGTCCCGGTCCGCTCCTCCATGCCTTGGAAATATCCCTTGGTCTCCTCCAAAATCTGCGCGGACAGCCCTTGACGGGAGAGTAGTTCCAGCCGCAGATAGTTTCCAATGAAGGCGTTCGCGAAATGGATCTCCGGATGCTTGCGGGTCTGCTTCCGCTGCGGCCCGAAATCATCGCGCAGGCGCGCCCACAGCGCGGGGTGCGTCTCCGGCGTGGCGGTGCGGAAGAAGAAGGCGTAATACTGGCAGGTCTCGGTGCGCTCGCCCGTGACCGCGAGCGTGCCGTCCGGACGCCGCTTGGCATTGTCCACGAAGTAGGTGCCGTCATACGACTGGCGCCGGACCGTCTCGCGCACGGCCTCTGCCTTAGCGCCCAGTTCAGGCATGTTGTACATACGCGCGACACACGCCAGCACCTCCGCATACGTCATGTTCGAGGGGTAGTTGACATCCTGCACCAACTTATTGGCGTGCGACCATTCGACAAAGACCCAGGCCGGCAATTTCTCCAGCAGGCCGTCGCTGTTTTCGTATTGTTTGAAAAACGTCAACAGTTCAAGGACGCGCGGCTTGAGCGCATCAATCGTCGCACGGTCGCCGCTGCGATGCAGATACTCTTCAAGTTGCACCACGAACCACATCGCCCAGTTGGGAATGTAGTTGCTATTGGGATGATCCGCCGGATAGCACATCGGCAACATACCCTGCGGCAGGGCTTCAAAGTGTTCCGGCAGCAGGTAGTTCTGGAAGAACATGCGCTCCATGTCGGTATTGCCGCACAGGTCAGCGGCGACGCGGCCGATGAAAAAGCTATCGCACAGCCAGCCCGCACGCTCGCGTCCCGGGCAATCGGTAAAGACATCCACCGCGTTTTGCTTGAAGGTTTCGCGCGCGGCCTCGAAGATGCGGTTGAGCACCGGGTCGGACGCCCGGAACGTCGCACGTTCGGTATCCGGGTTCACGTACTCACGAAATCCGAGATCCAGCAACTCACAGGCTCCGCCATCGACCATCACCTTCAGATATTTCAGTTCGTATGGCTCGAACGATTCAAGGTAATAGGTGCCGGCGCGTGTCAGATCGTAGGTCACAACATTGGCACATGAATACCGCGTGACATTCACCTCGTCGTTGCTCAGGATTTCATCGAACACAAAGTAGATACGCAACGGCGCGTCGCAGCGCACCGTGGCACGGATGAAGCCGGCATTGTTGCGGATGAACTCAAAAGTACGGAACCGGTGGTGTCCCACGGCACGAGCATCGCCCTCCTTCCACGGCTTCTGCTCGCGTGTCTGCTGCGCGGTTTCGAGCCGCTGCACCTCGTAGAGCGGGATTGTCGCCAGTTCATTCTCCGGGAAACCGGCAAAAAGCGGTCCCACGCCCTTGATCGCGCGATCCGACCAGACCTTTTTGTCCGGATTGAGCGCAAGCGTCCCAGAGGCAACCTCTCGAACCGGTTTCAGCACATGGAACGCTGGATAAGGCGCGATGCGCGGCAGCAACGGCCGCTGCGGGCGCACCGCCAATGCCACCGGTGCCAAGGGACCGCCTGTGCGCCAAGCATCCGTATTGGGAGTCAAGCGGTACACTTCGGAAAAGGTGCGCTGGAAGCTGTAGCGCTGAACTTTTTGCACGCGGCTGGACAGCAGATGCGCCTCGAACCCCACCCTGTCGCTGCCGGTCGCGGCCAGCACCTTGCGCCCCGCCACGATCTCCGCCTGCAGATAGGAAGGCTGGTTGAGATGGTAATAGCTGTTGGCATTATAGCCAGCGACCTCGATGGCGATCACGTTCGGTCCCGGCTTGCACACCCCCTTGAGCGGCCACTCATCCACCCGGTCATACCCGTGCGGACCGCGCGCAGGGCCGTACCCCAGAAACGCGCCGTTCACGAAAAGGCGGTAAACCGTCGCGCCGGTCAGCCGCACGACCGCGCGTTCGGCGGCTTTGCCGTCGACCGTCGCACGGAACCCGACAAACAGGTTCATCTCCTTTTCGCGCCCTTCCGGCCAGACCGGTTGCGCGGCAACGAACGACGGCGCGGCATCCCGGCGCCCGCTCTCGTTAACCACCAGCGAAGAACACCCTGCAATCCCCAACACCGCCAAGACCAGCACCACTCTCATCGACATCCTCCTTACGGCTCTTTCGTCATGTTAGACATTCCCCCGCGCCAAGTCAACCGGGCCTTTTGGGGGTACCGCGATCGGACAATCGGGAATTGTCAAGCGGGACAGAAAGCACTACACTATTCGACAAATGAGTGTCTTCGGGGCAAGGTGACCCGGCTGAGAGGCTGGGGATTCCTGACCGGCGGTAGAGCCCGCGACTGGCAAGCTGTTCCTGCTCGCCACTGACACGGTTTGATTCCGTGGCCGACAGTTAAAGTCTGGATGATAGAAGGCATCTTGATGCGTATGGCTTTGCCCCGGCTTGTAATGTGCCGGGTTTTTTTGTTTTGGAGTGAAGGGTATGGAGAGCGAATCGGTGTTCGATACAGTCGAGACGTGTGTCGAGGCGTTCCGGCAAGGCCAGATGGTGATCGTGGCCGATGACGAAAACCGCGAGAACGAGGGCGACCTGATCATTGCGGCGGAGAAGATCACACCGGAAGCCATCAACTTCATGGTTACCAACGCGCGCGGACTGGTCTGCGTGCCGATGACCGGCGCCCGCCTGCGTGAGTTGGGCGTGGAGCGCGCGCCGAGCCGCAACCGGGGAGATAAGTTTGCGACGGCCTTCACCTATTCAGTTGACGCCGCCACCGGCGTGACGACCGGCATCAGTGCCGCCGACCGTGCGTGGACGGTCAAGACGTTGCTTGATCCCGCCGCCGGCCCGGAGTCGATCGTGAGCCCCGGTCATATCTTTCCGCTGGAGGCGCGTGAAGGCGGGGTGTTGGTGCGCGCTGGCCATACCGAGGCGGCTGTCGATCTCGCCAAACTGGCCGGACTCAAGCCGGCGGGCGTGATCTGCGAGATCATGCTGCCGGATGGCTCGATGGCGCGTCTGCCGGATCTGCGCGAGTTTGCCACGCAACATGGGCTCAAGATGCTGTCGATCGCGGACCTGATCCAGTATCGCCGCCACCGGGAACGCCTGATTGATCTCGTTGAGGAGGTGGAGTTGCCGACTGCGTACGGCCAGTTTAAGTTGCGTCTTTATACGTCGTCACCGGATGGCCGGGAGCATCTCGCGCTGGTCAAGGGCGACCTCGCTAAAGTCGACGCCCCCTTGGTGCGCGTGCACAGCGAATGCCTGACCGGCGATGTGCTCGGTTCGTTGCGCTGCGATTGCGGCAACCAACTCCACACGGCGATGCGGATGGTGGAGCAGGAAGGGTGCGGCGTGATCCTGTATATGCGTCAGGAAGGGCGCGGCATCGGCCTAGTCAATAAGCTGCACGCCTATAAGCTGCAAGAGAACGGACTGGACACCGTGGACGCCAACCTGAAACTGGGCTTTCCGGCGGACCTGCGCGATTACGGCGTGGGCGCGCAGGTCTTGGTAGATCTCGGGTTGAAACGCATCCGTCTGATGACGAACAACCCCAAGAAGTTGGCCGG
>DAOTMQ010000056.1:15393-17907 GCA_035450385.1 Kiritimatiellia bacterium
GGTCAGCCGCTTCAACAGCTTTTTCACCGAGCAGTTGGTGAAGGGCGCGGTGGATTGTTTTGTGCGGCACGGCGGCAAAGAGGCGGACCTCACGCTGGTGCGCGTGCCGGGTGCCAATGAACTGCCGCAGGTAGCGCAGCGCCTGGCGGCGACCGGGAAGGTCGATGCGGTGGTTGCGCTGGGTGCGGTTATTCAGGGGGCAACCCCGCACGCCGATCTGATCAACGGCACGGTGGCGCGCGCGCTCGCCAAAATCTCGCTCGACACCGGCGTACCGGTTCTGAACGGCATTGTCTGTGCGCTGAATTTGGAACAGGCGATCGAACGTGCTGGCACCAAGCAGGGCAACAAGGGCTGGGACGCGGTGGCAGCCGCGATCGAGACGGTCAACGTGCTCAAGGCTTTGTGAGGCGTATCTATGGCGACACGCAGACAAGGACGCGAGTGGGCGCTGCAGATGCTGTTCCAGGCGGATATGAATCCGGGGCTGGATATCGAGAAGTCGATTCCTAAGTTCTGGCGACAGCAGTACACCTGCAAGGTCGAAGAGGCCGAAGATCGCGATGTCGAGCTGCCCGCATCCAAAAAACCGGTGGAGGATCGTGTGGCACCGCCGAAGATTCGCGACTTCACCGAAAAGCTGGTGCGCGGTGTGCTAGGGCATCTTGACGAGATCGACGACAAGTTGGCCGCCTACACCAAAAACTGGCCGCTGTACCGCATGGGAACCGTCGAGCGCAATGTCCTGCGGCTCGCCTTCTACGAGTTGCTCTATTGCAGCGACGTGCCGCCTGCGGTTGTGCTGAATGAAGCGATTGATCTGGCCAAGTATTTCAGCAACACCGATTCAGGACGCTTTGTTAATGGCATCCTCGACCGCTTGAACAAAGATCTGCACCCAATGTCGAAGTGAAGGGCTTTTGGAAAAAGGATCAGACAGATCGGGCTGATCAGACGGATCTGACGGATCAAACAAAAAACGAGCAGCATGAATAGCGTTTCCAGCCATGACCGTAAGTGGATGCGGCGGGCGATTGCGCTGGCGCGGCGCGGCGAAGGGCACACGCGCCCCAACCCGCCGGTCGGCGCTGTGGTCGTGTACGACACCGGCAAACTGGGCGAAGGCTTTCACCGTCGCGCGGGCGAGGCGCATGCCGAGGTCGTGGCGCTGGATGCTTGTCGCGGTGCGGCGCGCGGCGCGACGCTGTATGTGACGCTTGAGCCGTGCTCCACGCAGGGGCGTACGCCGCCCTGCACCGACCGCATTCTGAGCGAAGGCATCGCGCGTGTGGTGGTCGGCTGCTGCGATGAGAACAGCCGTCACCGCGGACGCGGTCTGGAGATTCTGGCCGCGCACGGGGTCGAGGTGGTCTGCGGCGTTTGTGAAGAAGAAGCACGCGAGTTGGCGCGTCCGTTTTTCAAGCACGTCACCACGGGACTGCCGTATGTGACGGTCAAGCTCGCGATGACGCTTGACGGGCGCATCGCCGACCGCGAGCAGCGTTCGCAATGGATCACCGGCGCGGCGGCACGCGCCGAGGTGCAGCGCCTGCGGCGGCGCGTGGATGTGATGCTGGTCGGGGCGGGCACGATCTGCGCCGACGATCCGTCGTTGCTCTGTCGGTTGCGCGGGGCCGGGGACGACCTGATGCGCGTGGTGGTGGATGCGTCGGGACGCACGCCGGCGCAGGCGCAGGTGTATACCGATGCGGCGGCGGCGCGTACGGTCGTGGTGACGACACAGGCCGGAGCGGCCCGCAAAGCGGTGGACTGGGCGCGGCAGGGTGCGCAGGTCTGGACCTTTGATGCCGATGCCGACGGACGCGTGCCGCTCGAACCCTTGTTGAAGCGATTGGGCGCGGTGGGGTATCTGCATGTGCTGTGCGAAGGCGGCGGACACTTGGCCGGTGCCTTGCAGGATGCGGGACTGGTGGATGCCTACGATCTTTTTTATGCGCCGGTGCTGTTGGGTGACAGCCGGGCAGTCGGTGCGCTGGAAGGACGCGGCACGTTGCTGGCCGACGTGCCGCGCTGGCGTTGTGTGGATGTGAAGCGGTTCGGCGAGGATGTCCGGATCCGTGTACGGAGGGCGTGACACATGTTTACGGGACTCGTGCAGCGGGTAGGAGTGTTGAAGCGGCTGGCGCGCGCCGGCGAAGGGTGGGCGTTGACGCTGACGCATACGCCATGGCCGGATGCGCTCGTGCTCGGCGAGAGTGTCGCGGTACAGGGCGCGTGTCTGACGGTGACAGCGCAAGGCGAAGGATGGTTCACGGCTGATCTTTTGGACGAGACGCTGCAACGCACCGCGCTAAGGCGGCTGGGCGAAGGGGCGCGGGTCAATCTCGAACGGGCTCTGGCGCTGGGCGACCGTCTCGGCGGCCACATCGTGAGCGGGCATGTCGATGAGCGCGGCGTATTGAGCGCGATCGAAGACCGTGGACGCGATGTGGCGTGGTGGATCACCTGCTCCACGACGTTGGCGCGTCAGACGGTGTTGAAAGGTTCGGTCGC
>DAOTMQ010000057.1:0-17887 GCA_035450385.1 Kiritimatiellia bacterium
CACGCACTGGAGCGACGTTTCCACCGCGCAGAAGCTCATCGACTTGATTGGGCTGCTGCCCGCAATCGGCGCGGTCAAGTACGCCGACGAGGTGGGCGACGTGATCAAAGGCGGTAACAGAGCGGCCGATGTGGCGAGGGGAGCAAAAGGAATCAGTGTTGACGAAGCTCTTGATATAGCAAGTGAGTTTGTCACGCCTGACCGTGCGATAAAATCTATAGACGGCAAATCGGGTGTTCAGTTTTTACAATCATACACGGATGACGCTGGTAGACAGATTACCAAGCGCGTTGGGTTTGACATCAACCCAGCGTCTCCACATGTTAGAAAACATGGACCACATTTGAATCTGCAAACACAGATAGATGGTGTCATTGAGAAGTCCGATCCGCACATTCCGATTAACCCCAATACCATTAACAAAGGCGATTTTTAGGGTGCATTATGAAAATTGCTTCCGATAATAATGCCAAAAATCTGGAGATTGAGGTCGAGGGTAGCTCGGCTGAACTTGTGTCCTTTGGAAAAGAATTGTTGCAGATCGAGAAAATGGTTGTTCGAAAATCTACTGGAAAAAGCGACAAGTTTTATCCTGTTATTTTGAAATCCATCAAATGCATCGTTGATTTACAGTCGGGGTTTCCGGAACAGATTACGCTGAACGTGGAAGACCAATCGCTTCTTGTGGCCGGAGATGTGATTGCCATGCGAAAACTAGGACAATCTTTGATAAACGCTTTTTGGTGTGCCATGCCAGAGGAACATGTTCATCTGGATAGCGGAAATCAGCTTGTTGCGCCTTCAGGATGCTCGGTGATTATTGTATGCATTGAAGATTAAGAGTAGGATTTATGCCTACAAATCTGCGTCCGCGTACTGGCAGAGATATTCGCTAGTCTGGCTGAAGGGGCGCACAACGATGGATCCCATATCTATTTGCACGAGGACTTTGACGCCATGAAATCCGGAGTTGTGCGGATCACGCTCGTCACCCGCAGATGACTTTAGTAAGATGAAGGAAATGCAAAAGACATGGCATAGGCGCGTCGTGCATCGCATCGCAACATTCGTTGCGACGCTAGTGCTACCATTTTCTGTTCGGGCCTATGCACCTTCGCCATTCGATGGTTCGGCTTTACCGGCTCGCGTTACGGTAAGCACGTCACCAATCCGCGAAGGGTTTACCTACGACCTCGCCGGCAACCTCACCAACCGCACCGACGGCGCGGGCAACAGCGTCCGCTACACCTATGACGCGCTCGACCGGCTGGTCTCCCGATCTGCGGAATCTGTGTCATCTGCGCCATCTGTGGATGCGTTCTCCTACGATGCCGTCGGCAACCTGCTTTCGGCCTCGAACGCCGTCGCTCGGGAAACCTTCAGCTACGACGTGATGGATCGGCTGGCCACCGCCGCGACCGCCCTTTCCAACGCCGTCTTCACCGCCGCCTATGCCCGCGACACGGGCGGGCTGGTCACCAACCTCGTCTACGCCCCCGGCAAGGCGGTCACGCGGACGTACGACACCGACGGGCGGCTCGCGACCGTCAGCGACTGGGCGGGGCATACGTGGGTCTTCACGCACGACGGGGCATCGAAGCTGACCTCCGTCCTGTCGCCCGACGGCATCGCCGCCACCAACCGCTACGACGCGGCGGGGCGTCTCGAATCATGGTCGGTCGGCACGCTGGCCGGACGCGCCATCACCCGCGACGCGGCGGGGCTCAAGATCCGCGAGGAGATCACCGCCGGGCCGCACCCCGCGCCCGCCTTCGTGCGCTACGCCACCAACACCTTCGACGCCGCCGACCGACTCATTGCAGCCTCTGTGCGCTACGGCTCGCACACCAACGCCGCCGTCTCCGAGACCTACCTCTACGACGGCAACGGCGCGTTGACCAATGTGCAATCGGCAATCGGCAATGAGCACTACGGATACAATCCCCTCGGCCAGCTCACCTCTCTTAATCTGCGAGAATCTGTGCCATCTGTGGATTATTCTTATGACCCGATCGGCAATCGCATCGTATGCGGCGGCCGTCTCTTCATCCCCGACCACGCCGACCCCCTCAAGCGTCCGCTGATCGAGGCCGACGCCGCCACCGGCAACGTCCTGCGTTACTACCTCTGGGCGCCCGGACGGCTGCTCGGCTTCATCGACGCCGCTTCCGGCACCCTCACCGTCGCCCACTGCGACGAGTACGGCTCCGTTGTGGCCCTCACCGACGAGGCCGGCAACACGTTGCACACCGCCTGCTACGGCCCGAATGGGCAGGACTGGGGCGTGACCGGAGCCAACCCCACGCCTTTCGCCTGGCTCGGCGGACATGGCGTGCAATGCGTGGCCGTCTCCGAACATCTCGGCCCGCTCTATCTCACCCGCCACCGCCTCTACAGCGCCAGCCTCCAGCGCTTCCTTTCTCCCGACCCCCTCGGCCCCGCAGGCGGTTTGAACCTCTACGCCTACGCCGAGGGTGATCCTTTGAGCTACATCGACCCGCTGGGGTTGTGCGCTGAAAACAACTATTGGGAGACAGGCAGTTACCTTGGAGACGTTGGGCTGTTCTTTTTGGGTTACGGCGATGCTATTTTAGATACGGTCGGCGGTCTCTATAACATGGTGCGCCATCCGGTACAGACAGCGGCTGGATTGGTCAACGCCATTGCGCATCCCGTACAGACAACTCAAGCTATCGCCGGCGGCATAGCCGAAACATGGAATAGCGGAAACAGGGGGCAAGGCCAGATCGTCGGCAACGTTTTGATCATAGTCGCAGCCACCGCCGCACCGTATGCCCAGGCGGGGAGGGCCGCAAAGACACCAGTACTCGGGGAAACGGCCCTCAAAGGCGTCGGCGATGACATGCTCGTGCATTTCTCACAAACGGGGAACCGAGCATCAATAGCTGCCAATGGCGTAACCACAGAAGGAGCATCGTACTTCTATCGCGTCGGCGATGTAAAGAATCTCACTGCTGCCCAAGTCCGTGGCGCGATCGGCCCCTTGGCTCGCGGCGGTGTAGACAACAGTCTTGCCGTAATTGTTTCGCCGGAATCAGCGTCGTTCACGCGTGTTCAAATGGTGCTTCCCGAATACGTGACGATGCAGAACAGAGTTCCTTCAGTCCTCATTCGGCAAGTACCAGGAGGTGCACCATGACGAACGTTGCAGAGCGGGATGAATCAATTGAAAAAATGCTGCTACTCGCATGGAGAGATGCAGGGACACCGGCAAAGGACATCGAAGTCTGGCCGATTCCACGCCCGACTGGTGGCATGGGGCTGTGTGTGAACTTTCTTCCGATGGACAACAATCAATCGGAATCCATGATCCAGACAGTGATTTCCAACCTGGTCGAGTCGGGCGTTGTCAAACGGTTTTCAGGACTCCAATTTGCAGTGAGCAAACCTCTTTCCGATCCGACAAGAAATATGGTTGTCGCTCGCTATTTTTTGGAAGACGACCGTCTTCGCTTTATCGAAAGAGATCCTTCGTCTATTCGGAAGAACCCACTGGATGCACTTGTTACCACGAAGATCACGCTCCCGTCGCCCGTCAAATGCTGACTCCCCTGTCGCTACGTCGATTACACGACATCTGCGCACGCACACGCCGTGCCGCCGACTCCGCTCGCCTCGGCTTCTGCGGCATGTCACGAAAGTTGCGCGAAAACTCTTGCGCCAACCGCTCCGACCTTGCTCCGGAGCTATCCCGCCAGCGGCGGCAAGTAGCGCTTCCGTGGGCTCTACTCGCTTTGTAGCTATGGAGGCATCGAACGGTTCTACAAGCTCACCGCAGATGTGGCGGATTCAACGGACGCGACGCCAAGCCGTGCGGCTCCGCATTGCCTCCATCAGGACTTTTGCAATTGCTGACCCTCCGTCGGAAGAGACGGGACGTCTATCGGGGGCACATGGGGATTTCGACGCAGTGAAATCTTAATTTTAATTTCTTCGGATCACGCTAGTCGACCACTGATGACTGTAGTATAATGATGGATATGCAACGGGCACGGTATAAGCGTATTTCTCCTCGAATCGCAGTATTTTCCGTGACGGTAGTGCTACCATTTGCTGTTCGGGCCTATGCACCTTCGCCATTCGATGGTTCGGCTTTACCGGCTCGCGTTACGGTAAGCACGTCACCAATCCGCGAAGGGTTTACCTACGACCTCGCCGGCAACCTCACCAACCGCACCGACGGCGCGGGCAACAGCGTCCGCTACACCTATGACGCGCTCGACCGGCTGGTCTCCCGATCTGCGGAATCTGTGTCATCTGCGCCATCTGTGGATGCGTTCTCCTACGATGCCGTCGGCAACCTGCTTTCGGCCTCGAACGCCGTCGCTCGGGAAACCTTCAGCTACGACGTGATGGATCGGCTGGCCACCGCCGCGACCGCCCTTTCCAACGCCGTCTTCACCGCCGCCTATGCCCGCGACACGGGCGGGCTGGTCACCAACCTCGTCTACGCCCCCGGCAAGGCGGTCACGCGGACGTACGACACCGACGGGCGGCTCGCGACCGTCAGCGACTGGGCGGGGCATACGTGGGTCTTCACGCACGACGGGGCATCGAAGCTGACCTCCGTCCTGTCGCCCGACGGCATCGCCGCCACCAACCGCTACGACGCGGCGGGGCGTCTCGAATCATGGTCGGTCGGCACGCTGGCCGGACGCGCCATCACCCGCGACGCGGCGGGGCTCAAGATCCGCGAGGAGATCACCGCCGGGCCGCACCCCGCGCCCGCCTTCGTGCGCTACGCCACCAACACCTTCGACGCCGCCGACCGACTCATTGCAGCCTCTGTGCGCTACGGCTCGCACACCAACGCCGCCGTCTCCGAGACCTACCTCTACGACGGCAACGGCGCGTTGACCAATGTGCAATCGGCAATCGGCAATGAGCACTACGGATACAATCCCCTCGGCCAGCTCACCTCTCTTAATCTGCGAGAATCTGTGCCATCTGTGGATTATTCTTATGACCCGATCGGCAACCGCATCGTATGCGGCGGCCGCCTCTTCATCCCCGACCATGCCGACCCCCTCAAGCGCCCGCTGATCGAGGCCGACGCCGCCACCGGCGCGCCGATCCGCTACTACCTCTGGGCGCCCGGACGTCTGCTCGGTTTCATCGACGCCGCCTCCGGTACGCTCACCGTGGCCCACTGCGACGAGTACGGTAGTGTCGTCGCGCTGACCGACGAGGCCGGCGACACGTTGCACACCGCCTGCTACGGCCCCAGCGGCCAGGACTGGGGCGCGACCGGCACCAACCCCACGCCCTTCGCCTGGCTCGGCGGGCACGGCGTTCAATGCGTGGCCGTCTCCGAGCACCTCGGCCCGCTCTACCTGACGCGCCACCGTCTCTACAGTGCCAGCCTCCAGCGCTTCCTCTCGCCCGACCCCCTCGGCCCTGTCGGCGGTTTGAACCTCTACGCCTACGCCGAGGGCGACCCATTGAGCTACATCGACCCGCTGGGACTGTGCGCGGAGGGCAACTATATAGGTCGTTCCATAAACCAACTCTTCATGGGGAACTACACCGACGACGTGACGTGGCTCGGCACGGGCATGCAGGTGTTGACGGGCGTGTTCAACCTTGATCTGCTTGCCGACATCCGCGACAACTGGTACAACCTCACGCACTGGAGCGACGTTTCCACCGCGCAGAAGCTCATCGACTTGATTGGGCTGTTGCCCGCAATCGGCGTGGTCAAGTACGCCGACGAGGTGGGCGATGTGATCAAAGGCGGTAACAGAGCGGCCGATGCGGCGAGTGCTGCGGCCAAGAACGCTGATGAAGTGGTGCAAGCGACCACAAAGCAGACTTCGCGAGCGGCACGACGACAGGCTATGCGTGATGCCGGAACTCCAACAAGTCGTTCCGCGACATCTCAATCTGGCACTGTTGGGCGTCGGCAACTTGTAACTGAAGGAGCCGATGGCAGACCAAGAGTGCAAACGCAACATCCACCGGATGCACATCATCCCGCCGCGCATTGGCATGACGCCGAGCCAAAAGTCGACCCGAGAACCGGAGAACTCATTCGTAATCGGCATGGTCAGGTGAAGTATAAATCAGGTGGCGTGTCGGTTGGATATGAACAATGAGCTTGAAAATCAGAGCAGCACACACTCGCAAACAGTTGATCGGATGGCTTAAAAGCGAAGGAATACGCTTTGGCTCTATCGCTGATAATGAGCGTGAACTTCTTCTTCATAATGATTTTTCCTTGAGGAAAAACAATTCAGGAAACGTTCTGTCATACGAGATAGAGGCCATCTCTGTTGGCGCTGCCGTTGCGATAATCGTGAAAGCCCTGAAGGCTTTGACCGTTGAACATGTTGTCGTATGGATGGGAGATGCGATAGATCCGCTTGTTGTGAAACTCCATGTGATTGATCTCGATAGGATATTGGAACATTCTGCTGAGACAGAAAGCGCGCTGACACTATCAATGACTGATGGCAGCGGGCATGCCACCATTGTTATGCCGACCAGAGAGGATGGTTTTTTAGCTTCAGGGATCGGGCGAATGGAGACATTGATCGAGGAGATCCAGCATTGCTGTCCAGAAGGGTGTTTGTTCAGATCATGAAGTTGTCGCTACCGCATGCTAAAATCCGGCATAAAGTGTCCATTGACTAGAACTTGAAGAATGACATGCTCGCTAAAGTAACAGCACATTTTCTTGCAATTTTCAGCCTGTCCATCCTTGCCAACACGTTTAGTTTTGGCATGACGGATATGTTCGGCTGGACGGATTCGGCCTCCTACGTCGGAGGCGAATACACCGTCTCCCGCTTTGCCGCGACGGCCGCCCGCGAAAGCGCGATCGCCCTCGCGACGCTCGGCATTGGAAACAGCGGCTCCGCCACCGCCCAGACCGTCTACAAAGGCATTCTGGCGGCAGAGGCGGCAACGGGGGGATGGCAGGTCGGAACCGGCGCGCAACAGATCTACGGGGGCGACTACGAGGCGGGTATCCTGAACGTCGCGGCGGGTGGCCTCCGCGTCGCCGGCAGCATCGTCAATGCGGGGGCGGTCGCGCCAAAAGGCCCCTCATTAGGCAATGACCCAACAAAAGCACCACCTGGAACTGAGTGGCATGGGCAACCTGGAAGCGCTCCGGGAAGTGAACTCGGCAATTATTACAACCCTACCACTGGCGAGAGTTACCGCCCGGACTTGTCGCACCCTGATCCCATCGGGCCACACTGGGATTATCGTGCTCCTGATGGTAGGTGGTACAGGATTTTTCCAGATGGAACAAAACAACCGAAATAGGAGTTTAAAGTGTCAACGGATTGGCGACTTCAAGGACAGGAAGCATTCCTAAAAGACATTGTACTTTATCGAAGAAAGTACACTCCGCTTCGTGGTGAATGGGATCATGATCACTGCGAGTTTTGCGGCAAGAAATTCTCTGCAGAAATCGGTGACGAGAGCGAAGGGTACTCAACAGCAGATGGATACCATTGGATATGTCGGGTTTGCTTTGCAGATTTTTTGCAAAAGTTCAATTGGCAAGTGGTAGACATTGACACCCAAGAGATGCTTACTCAGCAAAACGAATGATTAGAGGAGTCATAGTCCGGAAGATGAACATAGCGATAGCGGCACTGGCTATTGCTTCATCGCCTCTTTTTTGCGCTTCGTTGTCGGCGATTCCTACTGCCGAGCGAGAGGTGCTTGATTGCTTGCCCGGCCACACATTCGCCGCCCACCAGAATTGGGAGAACACCGACGACGTGACGGCACTCGGCACGGGCATGCAGGTGTTGACGGGCGTGTTCAACCTTGATCTGCTCGCCGACATCCGCGACAACTGGTACAACCTCACGCACTGGAGCGACGTTTCCACCGCGCAGAAGCTCATCGACTTGATTGGGCTGCTGCCCGCAATCGGCGCGGTCAAATACGCCGACGAGGTGGGCGACGTGATCAAAGGCGGTAACAGAGCGGCCGATGCGGCGAGGTCTGGAAAGACTGTTCTGGGTAAATATCCTGACTATATCAATCTTGCAGAAGATCTTGGCGCAAAACGCTTTAATATTCCCGCTAGAGTCTGGGACAAGATGAGCAAGGCCGAACAGTGGGCAGCGAACAAGAAGTTCCTTGATCGGGCGATTTCTCGCGGTGACGACATTATCCTCTCTAATCCTGTAAAGGACATAGACAAGGTGACCGGTGCATTCCGACAAGAGTTGGACTATCTTGTTGAACAAGGCTTTCATCTAAATGCTGACGGGACAAGAATGATTAGGTGACCACATGACTATCAACAGTGTTATATGCGGCATTATTTCTCTTCCACGCCGTTTCCATGAGACGGGCGACAAATCGATTTACACGCTCTTGCTGGAAACGGGGTACGCCAACATTCGCGATCAAGTTACAGTTGATGCGATACGTGTTGCCCTTTCTAAACGTCCGGAATCTGTGGCTGACTGGCTCCAGTATTCTTGTGATAAAAGAACGACTGGCGGTTGGTACCTAAAAGAAGAGGGCTCTGGCGAGTTCATCGTCGGAAGCATGGCAAATGATGAAAGGACGAATCCCCATCAGGAGACCTATCACGATAAATTGAGCGCGTGTTCCGTCTTTGTAAAACGGGAAATTGATAGTATAATGTGACAAATTTCATATCCCATATCCTGCAAAACCATGTGACTTTGGTGCTGACTGTTGAAGAATGAAGGCGCTCGCACATATCGACAAGTTAAGATGTTCCGTGCTAGCCATCATGGTTGTCACGGCCTTTCCGGTGTTTGCCTCTCTTCCAAGACACCGCTTCCTGAACGGCGACACGCACTACACCTACGACGCGCTCGACCGGCTGGCGGCGCGGGATGCTTTTAACCACGAAACCCACGAAAAACACGAAACCTTTACCTACGACGCGGTGGACAACCTGCTTTCGGCCTCGAACGCCGTCGCACGGGAAACCTTCACCTACGACGTGATGGACCGGCTGGCCACCGCCACGACCGTCCTCTCGAATGTCACCTTCGCCACCGCATGGGAGCGCGACGCGGGCGGGCTGGTCACCAACCTCGTCTACGCCCCCGGCAAGACGGTCACCCGCATCTACGACACCGACGGACGGCTCGCGACCGTCAGCGACTGGCTCGGCCACACCTGGACCTTCACGCACGACGGGGCATCGAAGCTGACCTCCGTCCTGTCTCCCGGCGGCATCGCCGCCACCAACCGCTACGACGCGGCGGGGCGTCTCGCATCATGGTCGGTCGGCACGCTGGCCGGACGCGTCATCACCCGCGACGCGGCGGGGTTCAAGATCCGCGAGGAGATCACCGCCGGGCCGCACCCCGCGCCCGCCTTCGTGCGCTACGCCACCAACACATTCGACGCCGCCGACCGCCTCATTGCGGCCTCTGTGCGCTACGGCTCGCACACCAACGCCGCCGTCTCCGAGACCTACCTTTACGACGGCAACGGCGCGTTGACCAACCTCGTCTCCGGCTCCAATACCGTTTTCACCGCTGACAGAGAAGCCAAAAGAGAGTGAAAAACGAAACTTGCAGAGAACTTGCAGAGATCCTCGCGTTGGGCAACTGCAGCTCGCCTCCCCACCTCTGGCCAAACACCGCGACAGCGCCGCCTCGCTGTTTCGCCTCATCAACAGCAGAAAGAAATGGGCGGGTCAAAGATGCCGCGTATCTCAGGGCCACGTCGGAGGAATCGTCACGCGCCGAAGCCATGTTGCCGCAAGGTCTGGCCAAGCATCGGTACTCTTCTGTCTCTTGCGCAGACCATATCCGTGACCGCCGTCCGGGAAAAGATGCATTTCGGCGGGCACGCCTGCGGCCTTGAGCGCGATGAAGTAGGCCAGACTGCTGTCGACATACGGCTTGTCATCCTGAGCTTGAAGCAGAAAGGTTGGCGGCGTCTGCGTCGTAACCGGCAGTTCCGGTGCCAGCGTGAACCCGTCGCGATAGAGATAAGCCGGATAAATGATAAGCGCGAAATCAGGGCGGCACGATACTGCGTCCACCTCATCCACCGGCGTGTAGAAGCGCTTCGCGAAATCCGTGCTGACACGTGCCGAAAGATGTGCGCCGGCCGAAAACCCCATAATGCCGATCCGCTTGGGATCAACGCGGTACGCCGAGGCTTTCGCACGGATTAGTCCGAGGGCGCGTTGGGCGTCGCAGAACGCGGCGTCACGGTTCTTAGGCACGCGGTATTTGAGAATAAACGCGGAGATACCCTGCGCATTCAGCCATGCGGCCACCTCGGTGCCCTCGTGGTTCCAAGCGAGAATGCCATATCCGCCGCCGGGGCAGATCATCACCGCAGGCGTCGGACGGTCGACATCCGGTGCAAGCGCCACAGTCAGCGTTGGCTCATTGACATCCGTCAGCCGCACGATATCGTCTTTTGACGGTGTCACGCGTTCCGCTGCATCGCTGGTCTTCAATGGGATCTTGCCAGCAGGCCAGACCGGTATCACCTCGGCCTGCGCACAGGCGGTCCAAACGATCCCCAAGCATCCCGCCACCGCCATTACAGCGTTTCTCGTTGTCAACATCGTGTCCATTCCTTTCGTTTCATCTGCCATGTCGCCTCTAACCCGTATCGGGCCTGTGGAAAGAAGTGTAAGCGAACCCGTCCCGCAACTCAATCCAGAACGTCTGGGCTTGCGCACAGTCGGCGAACATCGTATAAAGGAGCGCACGACCTGACATGGATCGTGTAAGAAAAGGGGGGGTGACGGTCGTCCTCACCGCGCATGAAACTTAATCGAGACACCTTTGAGAAGGCTGACGGGATCTGCATCCAGAAAGGCAAATGGTGCAATGCCGACTGTTGGCGCGTCACAGTCGATGGCGACGAATGGTTCGTCAAAGACTTCAGTCCCCGCCTCCTGCCGTTGCGCTGGACGCTCGGCATCTGGCTGATACGGCGCGAATGCGCGTTCCTGCAGCGTGTCGAGGCGGGCGGCTTCACGCCGACGACGAGCATACGCCTCGACCGCTTTGCGCTGGCCCAGCGATTCGTTCCGAGCCGTGCGCTCAAATCCTTTGCGCCAGGTGAACTTACGCCCACGTTTTTCGCGCGGCTGGAAAAGCAGGTCAGAACCATGCACCGCCAGCGGATTGTGCATCTCGATCTGCGTAACGCCAACAATGTCTTGGTCACACCAGAAGGCGAACCGGTCCTGATCGATTTCCAGTCGGCGGTCTCCACCCGCCGCATGCCGACATGTCTGCGGAAACTGCTGGAACGACTCGATCTCTCCGGCATCTACAAACACTGGGCGCGACTCGCGCCGGAATCTCTCAACACCCCGCGTGAAAAGATCCTGCTCTGGCAACTGCGTGTCCGCAAATGGTGGCGGTTCCGCGGCTACAAGTTCATCATGGTGCGCCAACGTCCATTAAAGGAGTTTGAAACCAAGCTGCTCCGCAAATACGAGGACTGAGAAACATGATCCGCGCAAGGTTTCCGCTCGTCCTCATCATTCCGGTTACATTCGCACAAGCCGTCCAGCCGGTGCTGACTTCACCGTCCGGCAGTGTCGCTTTCAGTCAGGAGCATGGCGCTATCACGGCCGTCACCCCCACCGGACAAACAGGATCGGTCTGGCAGAGCGGCGAAGACGGCCTGTGGTCCGCCCGTTTCGCTGACGGCTCCACACTCAGCGCTTTAAACTTCCACGCCACCAATGCGCTCCGTTCCTTTGCCTGCGCGCCGATCGCTGGTCAGGATGCGTGGACCTTCACATACCGCGCCCCGGAGATCACGGTGCGCGTCAACGCACACGCACGACCGGACGGTATCGAACTGACCGCCGACCTCTTTCCCGCCAAGCAGCTCCTCCTACGTTTCGATCTGCCCGGACGCCTGCGTTTCGCGCCGGAATCGGTCACGCGCTTTATCATGCCCCACAACGGCAACACCGGACTCGGCCTCGCTCTGAACCACCGTTTCTTCGAGCCGCAGCCCGAGCACCGTCCATCCGGCTGGCGTGCAGTAACCGCTGGCCCTTCCGGATACCGGCGGCTTTACGGCGATAACCTCGTGCAGCGCAAAGACCATGACGCCGCCGTGCCGATCACCGTGACCGAGGAGGGCAAACGCTGGTTCTCTGCCACGACGGTGGCACGCGCCAATCAGGCTGCAGCCGTCGTCAACCGACCTCCCACCGCATCGCAAGCCGATCTCGTGCTGGTCGACTCCCCCAACGGCCCCTACTTCTCGGCAAGCCGTCTCGGCGGAACCCAAGGCGGACTCTGGCGCATCGGCGGTGGCGTGCGAAAAGAGGAGGCGCCTCTTGCCCTCGCGCTGGTCACCGCTACCGTCGCCAAGCTCGCCGCCGTGCCCGACACGCCGCGTACCCGCATCGGTCTTGTCAGCCTCGTCAACGGACCGGAGCGCGGCGCCTGGTGTCACGTTACGGTCGCCGAGTGGCGTGACCGCCTGACCGCCATCGCCGCGCGTTCACGCGGACGCCTGACCTTCACCGAGTTGACATCGCCGCACGCCATGCTGGCAGCCGCGCGCGCATCGGACTACCTGTGCATCCTCAACCCCTACGGCGAATCCATCCCCGCACCGACGGACGACGGCCTGCCCGAAACGCTCGACGCCTTGCGCGCATACGTCAAGGCCGGCGGACACTGGTTCGAGGTCGGTGGCCATCCCTTTTACCATGCGCTGCGCCCAACCCGCTTCTACAACTACACGCCCTCCTACCCGTCGGCCTTTGCCGATTTCATGCATCTGGAATCGACGCATGGCCGCGCCTCGCTCTACCGCGTGCAGCCGCGCACCGTCACGCAGCCGTGGGCCGCAGCGGCATCGCACGAAGCGATCTTCGTCCCTGGCGAACTGGGATGCGGCGGAGACGCGCGGGGCGGCTCCTGCGAGCACGCCTTTCACACACATGTCGCACCGGGTACCGCCTGGCGCACGCCTACGGTACGCATGACGCTCGGCACGCCCGTCTATGACGATCTCGCGCGGTACGCCGCAGCCAACACCCTCACCCGCACGCTGGCTTCCAAGATTGCCCCCGAAACGCTCAGCCGCCTCAAGCAGGCCCCCCTGCTCTATCTGAGCGGTTCCTGCCGCGAGAAGGAGTCCGCTCTCGAACGCCTGCCGATGCCCACGCTGATCCACTTCGCAGACTATCTCAAAGGCGGCTTCGACAAAGAGTACCCCGACCATCTGCCGCCCCATCCCTCTTTCGGAACAGCCGACGAACTACGCACCTTTTTTTCGCGCGCCCGCGCCATGGGGCACTTGATCTCGCCCTACACCAACCCCACCTGGTGGTGCGATGAACCCAAAGGTCCGACCTTTGCGCGTGAAGGTGACGCCCCCTTGCTCAAAGGGCTCGACGGCAAGCCGCGTCACGAACGCTATAGCGACAACACAGGCTGGACCACCACCCTCTGGCATCCCGCCGTCAAAACGGCCAACCGCCGTACCGTGCAGCAGTTCACGCGCGAATTTCCGGTCGACATCCTCTTTCAGGATCAGTGCGGTGCGCGCCGCTGGCACTACGACACTAACCCCGCCTCTCCGTGCCCCTACGCCTACAGCGAGGGCATGATCGCGATGAACGACGAAGACAGCCGCGTCGTGCCGCTCGGCACCGAGAACGGTTGGGACCGTGTGGCCAACTACCAAACCCTCCTCAGCGGCTTGAGTTGGGGAATCGTCCCGACCGAACACGGACCGACGTGGGTACGCCTTTTCAAAACCACCTATCCTGCCGACACATGGGAGATCTTTCCGCTGGCTCTCGCGCTGATGCACGACAAGGCCATTTTCCTGCACCATGACCTCGGACAGTTCGTCACCAATGACCGTGTGCTCTCTTGGACACTGGGCCTCGGGTACAGCCTCAGCTATCGCGCCACGCCAGAGATGCTCACACGTGACGAACATGCCCAATGGCTGGCTTGGCTCGCCTGTCTGCAACGTACAGTCTGCGCCCGTTATCTGGGCGAACCGCTACGCGCGTTCAAACATGATCGTGCCCCGTTGCTCGCCACCGACGGCGACCCGCGCCGCGCATCGGATGACGGTACGCTTGACGCGACCTATGGCGATGTGCGCTTGCGCTGTAATCTGGGCGATGTCCCGCGCACTGTGGCGGGTGCGCAGTTGCCCGCCTACGGCTTCCGTGCCGACGCACCGGGCCTCACAGCAGGTCTCGCACCGGACGGCACCGGCTACGTGACGCAACGCACCGACGACCGCAGCGAGTTGTGGCTCTACGGTTTTCCGGGAGCCGCCGTCGCGATCCCGGTGCCGTTCCCAAACGGTGTCGACCTCGCACTCGACGGCACGCCTGCGATGCGCCTCAAAGTGGCCGACGGCGCATTACGCCTCACCCTGCCGCAGCGTGGCAGTCCCGTGCGCATCCAGCCGCCAGCCGAACGCGCCGCACGCGCCCCGCGCGACTGGCCCGGCGCGAAGCCCGTAATCGCCGTGATCGATCTCGGTGCCGGTGTCTCCCCGGCCCTGACAAGCGTCACGCCCGCCGCTTGGCGTGCCGCACTTGAAGCCTCAGATTTGATCCGCAAACACGGCCTGACACTGCGTGTGCTCGCGACGTATGATGAACTGGCCGCCGCCCTTGCCGCAGGACCGGAGCGGACCTTCGCCATCGTCAACCCATACGGCGAAATCTTTCTGTCGCCGGGACCCGACCGCTGGCGCGAAACGCTCGATGCCGTGCGCGCGTATGTCAATCACGGCGGCATCTGGTGGGAGACCGCCGCCTACTCCTTCCACCGCGCGGTGTTCCGTCAGGGAGAGGCCTGGCGGACTGAACTCACCGGCCCTGCCGGTCTCCGCCACCTGCGCCTGCCGATCACGGCGGGCGAGGTCGACCAACCACCGGAGCCGCTGCACGCGACCGAAATCGGGAACGCCTGGCTCGGCCCCGAACTCGCCGCACGCGTCGCCAAGAGCGTGAGTTCGGTCAATCGCGGCGTACCCTCCGCGCCGGCGGCCCCGGCCACCGTGCTGGTGGCCGGCATCGACGACGGGTTTATCGGCGGCTACCGGCTGGAGGGCTGGGGCACGCTCTGGCGCGTGGGCGGATTCAATCCCGATCCCGCGCTGACGCCCGCTGTCGCAGTCGCCGCGCTCGTACACCAATACACCACGCCCCCCGAACCGCTGCCGCTACTCGGCACCCGCTTCCTCTATCATCTGAACGTTGAGCGGTGAGCGTCGGAATGACGACAATTTGGGATTTGAGATTTTTGATTTTTGATTTGGGATTTCCAACGAACGCCCGCCCCCAGCCTGTGATCGGCCTCGCGCGGAGTGCTGGGAGGGACGAGCGTCTGCTCGTCCGGGCGGCGTTTCACGCCGCCGCTTATGAACGCCGAACGCTGAACTCAGAACGCCGAAGTGAAAAAATTCCTAACTCCTAACTCCTAAATCCGTGCGCAGCGCGGAAGACGGCTCGCGAGAACGCCCGCCTTCCAAAAACCTTCGTACCCTTCGTGCCTTCGTGTGAGAAAAACCCGAGTCATGCCCCCAAAAAAATCTGTGTCATCTGTGGATAGAAAATGTCACAAATCACAAATTCCAAATCCGAACTGTATCGGCTGTGAGAACAGCATGTCCACAACGCCCAGCGGGGTTCCGTCTTTGCCATCCATGTACACCACGCCGCTGTCACCCCGGACATCGTGGAGACGCGCGATCTGAAAAACATTCAGCGCGGTGAATGCGGCAGGCGTCAACGTCTGCCCGCCTGAATGGGTGTTCGGATAGGCAAAGGCCTCTACTCGCACATAGCGGCAGGCCACGCGTCCGTCGGCTGATCGCGGCAAGACGAACGACCCCGAACTGCCATCCACGACGCGCGCCACCCCTTGATCGGTGATAAACCGGATCTGCATGTTGGGACGGCGCTGTGTGTCAGCGCCATCGACCGACACATCGAGGCTCACCGGCTTGTCCGCTTCCCGGCGCAACGTAAGACGCGTGAAACGGAAATCGCTCTGGTCGTAGGGCATCGTCGGCTTGCCGTCTGCGCCGACTGTCATCGCGCCCAATAGGCCAAAGAAACGGCCGTTTCGATATGCTTGCAACGCCTGACGCTCACGTGTCGCCGTATCGCCGCCGGGCGGCATCAGCAGCACATTGCGGCCGCGCCCGAAGATGCAGTGGTCCTTCACGAAAAATCCGAAACAGCGCCGTCCCGTCCGCAACACCTCGTCCCACAGCGTATAGAAGGGCATTGTAGCCGCCTTTTCCAACGTCTGCCCGCCGAACATCTCGTGTTGGTTCCACACCTCAATGCCCAACACGCGCGGGTCAAAATCCAGATATTCGGCCAGGCGGGTCACCGATTCGCCCGGATGGTTGATCGTGATACCGCCCCCCTCCGGAAACATCAGCCCCTCGATCGGACGCCCCTCAGCGTCCCGTGCACTTCCGTCGAGCGCAGCCCGGAAGGTATCGCGCCACGGACGATAGGTCCCTTGCATGAGACGAAACTGGGTGATGCGCGTCACCGCAGGATCAAACACGATCTGGACGCGGATCTCCGGTGCCGTCGCTTTGAACGTCATCGAACGTGCCGAAGCCAGGGTCAGTACCCGGCCACGCACGATACCGCCATCGGCCGGCTCGGAAAAATCTTTGTAAGAAGCTTGCCGCGCCCCCTCCACCGTGAGCCGCACCGAGGCTTCGCCGCTGTTTGCGGCAGCGTCAAACCTCAGATCAAGGCGATAGATCCCGCGCCACGGCTCGCACGCCGGATCGAACACATGCAGTCCCCGAAAGACATGCTCGATCGGGGAACGGTCCCGCTGGACACGCGGCGTCTCGCCGTAACCGGTCGTGTAGTAGCTGCCGATGGCATTAAAGTGGATCGGCGAATCCGTGGTGCTGTGCTGTTCCGCGTTCGGTGCGCCTAACACGTCGGGATTGGCCTTTCGAAAATCCTCGGGTAGAGGATACAGTGGTTTCGAGGGGTAATAGTTAGAAATCGGCAGATGCCCGTAACCCATGTCGCGCAGTGTTTGCAAGCGACTGTGCGTCGCATGCTGATGCGAAAACGAATGCACGTACGTGACCGTCCCCCAGTCCACGTCGCGATAGGGATTCAACACTCTCTCTGCCGCGTGTGACGCGCCGACCAACAGCAGTACGCCAAGTGTTGCAATCCCTTGCTTGGTCATACTGCTCCTCATTGCGCGTCCGACGCTCCGTACAACGCCCGTTTGAGCGCCGCACCGCAGTCGCTGGTGATGGTTTCAACGCCCATCGCAGCAAGCTCGCGCGAACGCGGTTCGCGATTGACAGTCCAGATATGGGCCGAGAGCCCGGCTGCCTTCACCGCGCGGATGAAGTCCGGCGTGATCGACACCGAATCCTGCATATCCACGCCCGACGCCTGGCACGCCTTGGCTTTCGCGATGATCTGCTCGGCGGTCGGTCCCGGTTTCCCGTCTTTTTTGGGGCCTGTTCCGGTCAGCCAATACGCACGGTATGCCGGAAATTGCTGGCGCACGGCCGCAATCACGTCGGCATTGAAGCAGATGAAAAGGACACGCTCCGGCGTGGCTTTCGGTTGCGCGGCCATCACCTCCTTCAAGCGCGGCAGAATCTCCTTCCCGCACTTGATCTCCACATAAATCTCGAAACCGTCACGCGCCAGCGTCAGCGCCTCATCCAAGGTCGGCATCCGTTCGCCTTTGAATTGCGGCCCTTTCCAAGAGCCCGCATCCAGCGCTTGCAGTTCGGCAAGCGTGGCCTCACTGGGCTTCACGTCCAGCCCACCGGTACGCTTGGCCGTCCTGTCATGCAGACAGACGATCTGATTGTCTTTCGTGAGGTAAACATCGCACTCGAAACCATCCGCCCCTTTCTCCAC
>DAOTMQ010000058.1:0-17778 GCA_035450385.1 Kiritimatiellia bacterium
CGCGGCGTGACAGCGGAAACAGCGGAAACGATGTTACGAATCTGACACACACCCCCTGTCACTAACCGATTACCTTCCTATTCACTTTTCACTCTCCGATGTGGTATAATGCCCGCATTGGATTGGAGGTTGGCTATGGTGGTTCCGCAATGGGTGATAGAGAAGAAGCGCGACGGCGGCGTCCTCGAAGCGGATGACATCCGCGCGTTCATCGAAGGTTACACGACTGGCGTGATCCCGGACTACCAGATGGCCGCGCTGGCCATGGCGATCTTTTTCCAAGGCATGACACCGGAGGAAACGGCGGCGTTGACCGACGCCATGATGCGCTCTGGCGATTGCCTGTCGTTTGAGGGGTGGCCGCGTCCTACGGCGGACAAGCATTCGACCGGTGGCATCGGCGACAAGTTGTCGATGGTGATCGGTCCGCTCGCCGCATCGGCGGGTTTGGCGGTGCCGAAGATTTCAGGACGCGGGCTCGGTATTACCGGCGGTACACTCGACAAGTTAGAGTCGATACCCGGTTACTCCACGCAGCTCTCGATTCCCGAGTTCCAGCGCGTGGTTGCCGAAGTCGGCTGTTCGATCACTGGCCAGACCGCGAGTTTGGCCCCGGCCGATAAAAAACTCTACGCGCTGCGCGATGTGACCGGTACCGTTCCCAGCATCCCGCTGATTACCGCCAGCATCATGTCCAAAAAGCTTGCAGCGGGTGCCGATACGCTGGTCTTCGATGTCAAATGCGGACGCGCCGCCTTTATGCAGACGCTTGACGATGCTCGCGAGCTGGCGCGCAGTCTGTTGCAGGTCGGCGGGGCGCTGGGGCGTCACATGGGTGCGCTGATCACCGATATGACGCAACCGCTGGGGCGCGCAGTCGGCAATGCCGTCGAGGTGGCTGAGGCGATCGAAACGCTCAAAGGCGGCGGTCCGGCGGATACCCGTATGCTGATGATCGAGTTGACTGCGTTGATGTGCGAGCGCGCCGGCGTGATAGCCGACCGTGCGACGGCGCGACGCGAATTGTTCGAACGTCTGGACGACGGCCGTGCATTGGATGTGTTCCGCCGCATGGTCGAGGCGCACGGCGGCGACGCGCGCGTGATCGATGATCCGCTGCGTCTGCCGCAACCCGGTGCGGTGGTGGAGGTTCCCGCGCCGCGAGACGGGATCGTCACCGATGTTGACGCACGGCAGATCGGATGCGTGGTGCTGCAACTGGGCGGCGGGCGTACCACCACCGATGACGTGATCGATCCGGCAGCCGGCGTCGACCGGCTGGTGCAGGCTGGTGAGACGGTCGCGCGCGGTCAGCCCTTGATGCGACTGTTGGCGTGCGACGCCGCACGCGCCGAGGCGCTGTTGCAGGAGGCGGCTGTTGCGGTACAACTCAGCGAGACGGCACCGGCCGGGCGGAAATTGGTGATTGAAGAGACGGTCCCGCATAACGGAGAATGACTGTGACTGTGGACGCTCGTATACGGCGGAATTTGATCGCGGCGGCGCGTGAGGCGGCGGCGCGTGCCTATTGTCCCTACTCGCACTATCCGGTAGGGGCGGCGCTGTTGACGCGCGAAGGACAGATCATCACCGGCTGCAATGTCGAGAACGTCTCGTTCGGCCTGACCCTTTGCGCGGAGCGCACGGCTTTCGTCAAGGCGGTCAGCGACGGCGTGCGCGAATTTGCGGCATTGGCGGTGGTGGGGGGCGACCAGACGCCCGCCGCGCCGTGCGGAGCCTGCCGCCAAGTGCTGGCGGAGTTCTGCGCGCCGGACATGCCGGTCTTTTATGCGCGGCTCACCGGCGGACGGAGCGTTGCGACTACCGTGGGTGCGTTGCTGCCACAAGCGTTTATTAAAACGTAGAGGCTTGCGCACCGCCGTCTAAAAGGGTTATCCTCTTTGCGTTTCATTCACCTTTGAGGGCATGCCATGTTAGACATCAAGCGGATCCGTGAGAATTTCGATGAAGTGATTGAGGGCTTGCAGCGGCGTGGGGCGTCGCTCGAATGGGCCGAGCGCGCACGCGACCTGGACGCGCAGCGGCGCGTCTTGGTGACGAAGGCCGACGGGTTGAAGACGCTGCGCAACAGCCGGTCCAAAGAGATCGGCGCTCTGAAGAAAGCCGGTCAGGACACCGCAGCGGTGCAGGCCGATGTGCGCGCGATCGGCGACGAGATTGCGGCGCTCGACACGCAGCTCCGCGAGATCGAGTCCGACCTCGAAGCGGCCATGCTGCTGATCCCCAATGTGCCGTGCGCGACCATCCCGACCGGCCCGGATGCCTCGGCCAATCGTGTCGTGCGGATTGTGGGCGAGCCGCCGACATTCGACTTCAAGCCGTTGGACCACATCGTGCTTGGCGAGCGGCTCGGACTCTTCGATCTGCCGCGCGGTGCTAAGATCACCGGGTCGGGCTTCCCGTTGATGCTGGGCGCGGGTTCCAGACTTCAGCGCGCGCTGATTCAGTACATGCTGGACATGCACACTGAACGCCACGGCTACACCGAAATGTTGCCGCCCTTCATCGTCAACAGCGCCTCGATGCGCGGTACCGGCCAGATTCCGAAAATGGCCGATGACATGTACCACTGCGAGGTCGACGACCTCTGGCTGATCCCGACCGCCGAGGTGCCGGTCACAAACTACTTCCGCGACGAGATTCTCGATCGCCCGTTGCCGATCTATCTCACCGCCTACACCCCCTGCTTCCGGCGCGAGGCCGGTTCGGCCGGCAAAGAAACGCGCGGCATCCTGCGCGTGCATCAGTTCGACAAGGTCGAGATGGTCAAGTTCGTGGAACCCGAGACTTCCTATGCCGAGTTGGAGACACTGGTGGCGAATGCCGAGGAGGTGCTCACCAGTCTGGGGCTGCACTACCGCGTGCTGGAACTCTGCTCGGGCGACATCAGCTTCGCGGCTGCCAAATGCTACGACATTGAGTTGTGGGCGCCGGGCCAGCAGGGCTGGCTGGAAGTCTCTTCTTGCTCCAACTTCGAGGATTTTCAGGCGCGCCGTCTGAACTGCCGCTACCGCGACGCCAGCGGCAAGACGCGCTTGGTACATACCCTCAACGGTTCGGGCGTGGCCTTGCCGCGGCTGATCATCGCGATCCTCGAACAGTGCCAGCAGGCCGACGGATCGGTACTGCTGCCCGAGGCGCTGCATCCCTACCTGCGCGGTCTGAAGCGGCTGGAACCGCAAGCAAAACAAGTCGATTGATTCGACCTGATCGATTCCTTCGATGCTCCATTTTCTCCAAGACCTCTGGGAGTACCCCTTCCTCCGCAACGCCGTTGTAGCGGCCCTGCTCGCGGCGGTCGCGGCGGGTGTGACAGGAAGCCTGGTGGTCGTGCGGCGCTCGACCTATCTGGCAGGTGCGATTTCCCATAGCGTATTGGCCGGATTGGGAGCGGCGCGCCTGTTGGAGCGGCGCTTCGGGGTCGGCTGGCTGCCGCCCATGGCCGGCGCAGCGCTGGCGGCCGTCGCGGCCGCCCTGTTGCTTGTCTGGCTGACGCAGCGTGGCCGACACCGTTCTGACACCGTCCTGAGTGTGGTCTGGACCGGCGGCATGGCACTGGGCGTCTCCTGCGTGGCCGCGACACCGGGCTATCAGGATGATCTGATGAGCTATCTGTTCGGGTCGATCCTGTTGGTTTCTGATGCGGATTTGCTTTGGATGCTGGTTGCCGATCTTCTGCTGATTGCGGTCATGGTTGTCTGCTACAACCGCTTTCTGGCGATTGCCTTCAACGCTGATCTGACCCGCTTGCGCGGCGTTGCCACGATGCCCTACGAAGTGATCTACTACGTGATGACCGCCTTGACCGTGGTGTTGCTGGTGCGTGTGGCGGGGATTTTGCTGGCTATCGCACTGCTGACCCTGCCGGCGGCGTCGGCCGGCCTGC
This sequence comes from Kiritimatiellia bacterium, assembly GCA_035450385.1. GTDB lineage: Bacteria > Verrucomicrobiota > Kiritimatiellia > RFP12 > UBA1067 > DUPH01. The sequence continues at coordinate 3,908 of DAOTMQ010000058.1, forward strand.
TCACGCGGCGCCTCGACCGGATGATGGTGGTAGCCGTCGGCATCGGGGCGGGTGTCAGCCTACTGGGGCTGGCCTTCAGTTACGGCCCCGGCTGGCCGCCCGGCGCCACAATCGTCGAATTCGCGATCATCGCCTACTTGGTTGTGGTAGTCGTCAAAAAATTGGTAAAAATTTTTCACCCCCGTACTTGACCTCCTTGCGGGTGAGTGGCATAATGTGCGTATCTTGTGATCGGTTTAGGGCGGTCCGTAAACCGGCTGCATAAAGGAGACGGAAATGACTACGCATAAAAATGAAGGTTTCACTCTCGTCGAACTGCTCGTGGTGATCGGCATTCTCGGCATTCTTTCCGCGGCGCTTTTCCCTGCGATCGGCAATGCGGTGATGCAGGCCAACATGACGGCTGTCGGAACCCGCGGCAAAGACATCTTTGTGGCGATCACCTCGGCCAACATGGAGCGTGAGCCGCTGGGTCTCGGAAGCGTGTGGCCGCGTGATGACTTTGCCAATCCAACCGAAGAAGAAAGAGATCTCGCTCAGAAGTCTGGATCATCCACGGAGTATTTTAAATGGCTCTATGATGAGGAGAACAAGAAGAGTGGTCAGAATTGGAGTCCCGTTGCCGACGGGTTTGATTACTCCAAGCTGGCGGGTGGCGGCGTGCCGACTTGCAATACGGACTCTTTGACCCAAGACTACAACATGTGGACAATCGCCTGTAATGTGCGCGACGAAATGGAGGACGTCATCCCTATCTTGGTAACAAGGAATGTTGACGAAACCTCGCTGAAAAAGGATAAATTTGATCCTGCCAGCGATAGGTCAACGACATTGAATTGGGCGTCGCAAGCTTGGCGCAAGAAACCGTTCTCCGACAAGGGTTTTGTGATGGTTCGTAAAGGCGGTGCCATCTTTAAAGGACGTGGCCGGTATCGTCAGTTGACGGTCGTTTACAACAATCAGTATTTTGATTTGACCAGCGGCGGAGGCGAGAACACGTTCAAGTACATCAATCCGGGCGGATAAGACTTTCACTAGATGCCTTTTCAGTGGGAAATCGTGAAAGAGGGGAGCGGTTCGCCGCTCCCTTTTTTTTGGAGAAAACCTTGTCATGATCGCGCGCGTGGCCACAGAAGTTTCCGTCGGACGTCTCTTCGACTATCGGGTGCCGGACGCGCTGGCGTCGCGTCTGGCCGTGGGGCAGCGCGTGCGCGTGCCCTTCGGCGGGCGCACGCTCTCGGCCTATGTGGTGGAGATCGCGGCGGAGGTGCCTGCGGCTCCCGCTGTCCCTGATCTCTTCAATCAGGCCGATCAGTCTGATCAGTCTGATCGGCCTGACCTTCCCGCCGCCCGGCGGTTGCGCTCGATCCTCGAGATTGAGGACGAGACACCGTTCCTTTCGCCGGTGTTGCTGAAACTGGCGCGCTGGATGGCCGATTACACCTGCACGACCTTCGAACTGGCACTGCGTTGCATGCTGCCTGCCGCCGTGCGCAGCCGTAAGGCCAAACCCAAGGAACGCCTCTATGTCACGCCGTGCGAGGGGGACTTCGATCTTACGCCGCGCCAAGCAGAACTGCTTGCCAACCTGCGCCGCGTGGGCGGCGGTTGGCTGTACGGCCTGACACGCGAGTTTGCCTGTACAGCACAGACGCTCAAGGCGCTGGCCGCGAAGGGGGCCGCAGTGATCGAGGCGCGCCAGATGCGGCGCGACCCGCTCGCCAATCGTACTGTGTTGCCCACGCGTCCCCTGCCGCTCATGCCCGAGCAGGCCGCCGCCCTCAAGCTGATCATCGCGGCGGTCGAGTCGGGAGCGCGGGCGTTCCCGCCCGCACATGCTGGCGCGAGTCAGGTCGCCGGAAGGTCGTCAGGCGTTTCACCTGCGGGCGGGGACGCCCGCGCTCCCGACTTGGCACCCAAGCCGGTGCTGCTCTTCGGTGTGACTGGTTCCGGCAAGACCGAGATCTATCTGCAGGCGATTGCCCATGCGCTGCAGCGCGGGCTGGGCGCGATTGTGCTAGTGCCTGAGATCGCCCTCACGCCGCAGACCGTGCAGCGTTTCGCCTCGCGGTTTGGTGCGCGTATCGCGGTGCTGCATAGCGCCTTGAGCGATGGCGAGCGCTATGACGAGTGGCACCGCATCCGCAACGGTGAGGCGGCGGTGGTGGTGGGGCCGCGCTCGGCCGTTTTTGCGCCGGTTCAGAATCTGGGGCTGATCGTGGTGGACGAGGAGCACGAACCCTCATACAAGCAGGATGAAGCACCACGTTACAATGCACGTGACGTGGCGGTGATGCGCGGATGGATGGAGCGTTGCGCCGTGGTGCTCGGTAGCGCCACGCCCGCAATGGAGAGCTGGCTCAATGTTGAAAAGGGCAAGTATGTTGCGGCGCATCTGACGCAGCGCGTGGCGGGTCGCCCCATGCCGCGCGTGCACATCGTGGATATGCGCGTCGAGACCGCCAAGACCGGCCATGTCCAGATCTTCTCCGATGTCTTATTGGAGGCGCTCAGGCTGCGCTTGGAGCGCGGCGAACAGTCGATCCTTTTTCTTAACCGTCGTGGCTATGCCACTTCGTTGGTCTGCCCCAAATGCGGTGCGGTGGCCGAGTGTCCCTCGTGCAGCGTGGCCTACACCTATCATCAGGCCGACACCTGTCTGCGCTGCCACATCTGCGGGGGATGGCGTCCGCCGCCTGGTGTGTGTCCAGACTGCGGCGATCCGGCATTCAAATTCACCGGCTTCGGCACGCAGCGGGTGGAGAGCGCCCTCAAACGCTGTCTCCCGCAGGCGCGGCTGCTGCGTATGGACGCCGACGTCACGGCGCGCAAAAACAGCCACGACGAGCTGCTGGCGACCTTTAAGAGCGGGCGCGCGGATATCTTGATCGGTACGCAGATGATCGCCAAGGGACTCGATTTCCCCAATGTCACGCTGGTCGGCGTGCTGGTGGCCGACACCAGCCTGCACATGCCGGATTTTCGCGCGGCGGAGCGTACGTATCAGTTGTTGGCGCAGGTTTCGGGGCGTGCGGGACGCGCCGATCTGCCGGGCGAGGTCTATGTGCAGACCTTCTCACCCGACCATCCAGCCGTGCAGGCGGCTGCCTCCGACGAGGGGTTCGCGCCGTTCGCGGCGGTCGAGTTGGCCGAGCGCAAATCCGGCGGCTATCCGCCCTACACGCGCCTGGTGTGCGTCACCTTCAAAGGTCCCGACGAAGCTAAGGTGAGGTTCGTGGCCGAGAGCGTCGAGCGTGAGTTGCGGCGTGCGCTGGCCGGTGCCTCCGTGAAGCTCTCCGAAGCCTGCCCGGCACCGCTCGCCAAAGCCAAGAACCAGTACCGCTATCAGCTTTTGCTACGCGCACCGACCGTGTACGCCATAACACGCCCGCTGCGTGCGTTGCTGGCCGATCTGCGACCGACGGCCGATGTTACGCTGGCGATTGACGTCGATGCGCTCAGCCTGATGTAGCGCGATCAGCCTTTGAAGATCACGAACTTGCGCATCGCGTAGTTGATGAACAGTGCGCAGATAATGTTGGCACCGAAAGCGAGAGTCGTCTGAGCACCGGCCTGTGCGATCAGGAAGGTCTGGATCGCCGTGCCCAGTACCATGCTGATACCAGAGACCGCGAAGAAGAGCAGGAACTCCATGATCCAGTGGTGGCGGCCGGGTTTGAAGACGAACAGACGATTGAGCAGATAGCAGAAGGTATTCGACAGGACGAAACCGATCGTGTTGCAGAAACCGGCGTTCCAGGCGCGCACGGACTGGGTGAGGTCGGGCGCGGTCAGCCCCAGCAGCCGGACAACGATGTCGTCCTGCGTCAGGCACGGCAACAGAAACCAGCCGCACAGAAAAAAGGTGATGATGTGCAGGCCAGTCGCCATGCCGCCGGCGATCCCGTATTTGATAAATTGCACCAGCGGGTGTGCATCGTGGCTGAGACATTTTCGGATGATGTCACGCAACGGAGCGTCCTCCATGGATTGAGACCGAAGCTCTTTTTCAAACAAGCGGGTTTGACGCGGCAAGGGGGTGTTCGTGGTCGGCGGCAAATGATCCGCCACACGGACCAACAACACCGAGACATTATCCTCGCCGCCTGCCTGCAGCGCGTGGTCGACCAGTGTCTGGGCCAGTTCCTCTAAGGGCCGGTCGCCCTCGCGGACCAACAAGGCCGCAAGTTGCGGGTCGGACACCATCTTCGAGAGACCGTCCGTGCAGAGCAGGTACAGGTCGTTCGGCCGCACGGCGAGTGACGTCCGCTCCAGTTCGACGTCCGGCGCCAGGCCGACCGCCCGCGTGATGACCCCGCGGAAGCGCATGGGCAGGCTCTCCTCCACGGTGACGCCGGCCGCGGCCGCCAGCGAATGGTCAGCGGTCAACTGGCTTAACAGTCCATCGCGGAAGCGGTAGGCGCGGCTGTCGCCGGCATGCAGCACGCAGGCCCGCATGGGCGTGGTGCGATCAAACACCAGCACTACGACAGTCGTGCCTGATCCCGCGAAACCGTGGTCCGCCGCATAGGCCTTAATTGCCCGGCTGGCGTCGTTGACCGCGCGTGTCAGCAGCCACGCCGAGGACTCGGCGGTCAGCGCGAACGGCGCATCCGGCGATTGCGTAAAGGCGTCATGGATAGCCTCCACGGTGCACTGGCTGGCGACCTCTCCGGCCGCCGCACCGCCCATGCCATCGGCCACCGCGAAGACGCCGCACTGCGGCAGGCTCACCGCCGCGTCTTCGTTGTTTTCGCGGCGGCAACCGGTGTCGCTCAGGACCGCCGCCGTCAAATATGGAAACGCTTCACTCACGTTTAATGACGCTAGTCTAGCAGATTATTAGGCGCGGGGGGAAGCAGAGAAAGACCCTTTTGTGTAATCATCCGTTCGTTCCTCTGGCGTTCAACTCTCTGTTGTGATAAGTTTCAAAACATGGATGTGTTGGTCTAGCTGAAGACGGACAGTAGGAGGTGTTGCCGTGATGGAAGGTATATCGAAATGGGCGGGCAGTCGCTTACCGGTTCTCTGTACAACGCTTGTGCTGTTCTCGGGGACATTGTTTTCCACTTGTCCTCAGTCTGCCGCTGCGGCCGAGTCGCTGCTGCCGCCGCATAAGAAATGGAAGCTGGTCTTCCAAGACGAGTTCGACGGGAAAACGCTGGATACGACGAAGTGGTCGTTCTGCCCCCCTCGGCCCGGCATGGCGTTCTGTTGGAACGGTGCGAAGGGCATCTGGGACAATGACCATGCCGGAGTGGACGGGAACGGCCACTTCGTCGTCAAGGTCACCCGCGATGCGGACGGTGCCTACCGCTATCATGCAGGTGCCCGAACCAAAGGGAAATTCCAGCGCACGTACGGTTACTTTGAAACGCGCGCACGGTTCACCCGCGAACCGGGCTGGTGGGGTGCCGTTTGGCTTTACGGCGTTGAGGTCGGCCCGAACCCTTTCGTCATGGGACAGGAAATCGATATGTTCGAAGACTACCCCAAGCCAAAGAAAAGCCCCGAATTCACGCACAACATCCATTTCGACTCGCAGTTGGGTTACGCCAGTGAGAACGACAAGCGCGCCGGCGAACTGGAAGGCAACAGCCTTCACAGCATCTCACGCGGCAAGCACGTCGCGGTGGACGACTGGAATGCCTTTCACGTCATCGGCGTGGAGTGGACGCCGCTGGAGTATGTTTTCTACTGCGACGGCAAAGAGACCCTCCGGTTGAACTACCGAGAGGTCCCCGTAACGACGCAGCCGATGTGCATCTGGATCTCCGGCTGTTTCCGCGATCCGAACCGCTCCAAGGACTGGATGGGTGACTATGCCGACGGGCAATGGCCCGACTCATTGATGGTGGATTACGTCCGCGTTTACGAGGAGGACACGGATGGGAGGGCCAGACCGAGCGTCACCCTGCAACTGGAGCCGTCTGTGCGCGTGGTTCGTCCGGACGACGATGTGACCTTCCGCGTGACAGCCTCGGCAGACGGTGCGGCGGTGACCAACCTCTGCCTGTTCAGCAATGGACGTATCCGCGCCGAAAAAGCCGCGCCGTCGGCGCTGTTTACGTTGCCGGCTAAGCGGCTCTATACCGGCGAGAACATTCTCATTGCCATGGCCTGCGATTCAAAGGGGCTGATCGGACAGTCGGCACCCGTGATGCTGGAGGTCAAAAGTTCCGAGGCTGACAATCACCGCCCGTATAGGAACAAAGCGCAAGTCATTCCCGGCCACATCACGCCCGGACATTATGACGAGGGCGGCCAGGGCGTGGCGTATTTCACCTATCTGAAGCAGAACATATTCCGTAAGCCCGCGTGGGATCTCTCCTTCCGCACGGATGAAGGAATCAATGCGCCGAATGAAAATGGGATCGGCGCGTTTCGCAGCATGTGGGTCGTCTATACGGTGGACGTTGAAAAAACAGGTCGCTACCGGGTTGCGCCCTACCTTGCCCGCGTTGCCGAGCAGGCTTTCCCGTCTGACAAAATGGACAAAATCATTATCGAGTGCGACGGCAAACCGCTGGCGGACTTTGTCTTCGGCACGGACTTCACGACAGGCAAGAACTGGTGGGCCGACTTCAAGCCCTTGCCCGAAAAGACGGTTTTTCTCACTGAGGGACGTCATGTGTTGCGTGTCATGTTCGACGCCTCACCTTTCCAGTTCGGCGGGCTGACGTTCACGCGGGTCGAGTAGTCACACGTCATTCCAATTGTCTTGTCGCCCTTTTTTCGGCACGCTCATAACACGCGGATCAGCGTTCTGCATGATTCCTGTTATCAACCGCGAGATTGCAATCGGTTAGTGAGAGGGGTCATGTGAGTCGAGTGCGTGTTTTGTGTATGCTCAGTCGCGTCCCCGCCCGCAGAGCGTTGAGAGTTGAACGTTGAGAGTTGAGAGTTTTTTAACACGCGGAGACGCAGAGGTTTTGATGGATGCGGCGTGACCGCAAGCGTGACGAAAGAATTTTGCGGCGGCAAGCGGTATTCCGCGCACAGCGCGGAGAGAAAGCGGTGCCGCGACCCGCGCACAGCGCGGCTCTTGTCACCGCACTCCAGATTTCGCCGCCACGCCGCGCACGACACAACAATCAATCATGTCAAAAAATGAAACCATGGAACACGGGTAAGATGCCCGTGCCACACCCTTTTGCAAGACACGTTGTTGCGGGCGAAGACGCCCGCGCTCCCGACTCTCTGCTCTCCTTTTCATCAGAAACGCATGGCCTTCGCACACCCTGTCACTAACCGATTATGGATTACGTTTTGCTGTTATTTTTTGCTGTTATTTTTTGCTTGCACGGAGAGAGGGCTTGTGGCATGCTGTGTTTTCACAAATGAAAACACCGTTCGTATGTGAAAACGGCGTTTTTGTATGTGGAAAGTTGGGCGTGTGCTCGCTACGAGGAGATTAATCGGAATCACCTACTGAGAGGAGATGCGGTATGTGCGGTATACAGCGAATGGACAGCAGCCGGTGTGTTTGCCGGATGGCGCCGCGAGTGGTCGCGGCGGTGGCCGTTCTGTTGGCGGGCAGCCTTCAGGCGGATACGTATACGTGGAGCACCGGCACGACGGGTGCGGCGCAGGACGGCTCGGGTGCGTGGAACACCGCGACCGCTAACTGGGTTGACGCGGGTGGCGTTCACACCGCATGGAACAATGCCGGCGGCGACACGGCCGCGTTTGGCGCTGGCGGCACCGCCGGGACCGTGACCGTCGATGCGGGCGGTGTCACCATCGGCGGACTGCTTTTCAATGCGGACGTGACGGGTGCATACACGCTTTCGGGCGGACCGCTCACGCTTTCGGGTGCGCCGGTTTTCACCGCGAACTCGAGCGCGGCGATTACGGCTCCGCTTGTGGGTACGGCCGGTTTCTCCAAGACGGGAACAGGCACGCTGACGCTGTCGTCCCTGAACAGTTCGTTTGATGGCGACATCACGGTCGCACAGGGCACACTTGCCGCGAACGCGGGGCAAAACTGCCGGAATCCGACGAACAGCGCACTCGGTTATCTGTTGTCGCCCCGCACGGTCATTGTCGAAAGTGGCGCGACGCTCTCGTTCTTGTCGCACGATGTGTTCGGCAATGCGGGCACGAAGCCGCTTGTCGCGATCAAAGTGAAAAGCGGGGGAACGCTCAAGAACAATAAAACCTTCAATGAGCTGGGACCTATCGATTTGGAAGGGGGAACCCTCACGACCATGGGCGGTGCGGCCTACGCTTATCGAGCGTTCCAACTTGCGGGAACCGTGACGGCCGGCGGTTCGGCCACCATCAATACGACGGGCGGCACGTACAATGGTGTGCATGTCGGCAATAACCTCTTCGCCGTCACCGGCGGCACGTTGACGGTCTCCGCGCCGCTGGTCAACAGGTACAACAACGTATCTGCAGGCTTCGTGAAGGCAGGTGACGGTGCGATGGTGCTGGCCGCGGACAACAGCTTCGACGGTGCGGTCACGGTTTCCAACGGCCTGTTGCAGGTCGGCGTCGGTGGTGCGGCGGGCACGTTGGGCACAGGCGCCAGCGCGGTGAATTTGGTTAATGACGACGTGACGCTGCTGTTCAACCGCTCGGGCCACCTCGGCCATTCGGGTGCAATTTCCGGTGGCGGCTCGTTGGTCAAGGACGGGGAATCTGTGCTGACGCTCTCGGGTGCGAACAGTTACACGGGCAACACGGTGATCAGCAATGGCGTCCTGGCCGTCACCACAGAAAACGCACTTCCGGGTTATGCCTCGGCGGGCCAGGTCTCGCTGGAGCCGGGCGCCGCGCTGTCGGTCGGCGTGGGCAGTTGGACAATGGACGCGATCAACACACTGGTCGCGACGGGGATTTACGGGCCTGAGACGGGATTCGGGTTCGACACCACGGCAGGCAATTACACGTACAACGGCCAGTTCACGCTGCCGGCGGTTGCGAGGTTGGTCAAGACCGGACCGAATGCGCTGACACTCACCGGGGGGAACACCTGCCTCGGCGGCATGCTCGTACTTGGCGGCATCCTGCAAAGCGACTTCGGGGTTGGTCTGCCCGCGACAACCAATGTGACGTTGGACAACGCCACGTTCTCGTCCGCGAGCGGCGTCCTGAATCCCTCGCTTGGCGAGGGGGCCGGCCAGGTCACGATCACGGCAGGCTCTCCGGCCGGGTTCAGCGCGGTGGACGTGCCGCTCACGGTCAATGTCGGAGGCGCGGGCGAGGCGTTGTCTTGGGGCGTCGCGGAGTTTGACCCCAGCGCGCTGGTGCTCAATGAACTCGGCGCAAACACGAATCTGACACTGGTAAACGGGATCGATCTCAACGGAGCAACGCGCACCGTGAACGTGAATGCGAGCGGAACGGGTGCGGAGGCGGAGATCGCCGGCGTGATCGCCAACGGCAGCGGCACGGCCGGACTCGTCAAAGGCGGCGCGGGGACGCTCCGTCTGACCGCCCCCAACACGTATACCGGCGGCACGACCGTGAATGCAGGGACGCTGGCGCTGGTCGGCGGCGACAATCGTCTCGACACCGGCGCGGACATCACGGTCAACGCGGCGACGCTCGACTTGGGCGGCAACACGCAAGCACTGACGGCCGGCAACTTCACACTGGGGGACGGCGCGGTATTGCGGAACGGGACGCTCAACTACCGAGATGAAAGCTGGTCGCCAAAAGCCGGATCCAGCGTGAGTTTCGGCACAGGCGGCAGCTTCACAACTCTCCACCGCCTGCTGCTGAGAGACGCGCAGTCGTTGACCCTCACGGCCGACGCGGGCGCGAGCGCCTTCGGCGGCGGTAGCGCGGATTCCTGCAACTTTATTGGCGTGGACACTGTCGGAACGAATGCCGTTACGGTAGCCGGAGGTTCGCTGAATTTCACCAATATGGCTTCCGGCGCAGGCTACCTGCGGCTCGGTGCCAACGGTACCACTATGATCAAGCCGTGCGGCATACTGAACGTCAGCGGCGGCGAGGTGAACGTGGGCCACACCATGGGATTGGGCACACGCTATGACAATGGCTCAGCGGCCGCCTACGGCGAAGGGGTGCTCAACCTCAGCGGCGGCGAGGTCAATGTCGGTACCGGCTCGTCTACAGAAACCAAAAACGGTCGCTTCGGCTGGCTCTACCTTGGGAACGGACACGGCTCAACGGCCAGCAAGTCAACCGTCAACCTCGACGGCGGCACACTCTCGGTCGTTCAGATCGAGGCCGGTGCCAGCGGCGTGAACACGCTGAATCTGAACGGCGGCACGCTCAAGGCGCGCGCGGACAACGCGACCTTTCTCAATGGCGACAACCTTACGGCCAACGTCTGTGAACGCGGCTTGATCCTCGACACCGCCGACTGTGATGTGGGCGTGGGCGTGAATCTGTCGGGCATCGGCGCATTGACGAAGACGGGCGCAGGCACGCTGGTGCTGAGCGGCAGCAATACGTACAGCGGCGTCACCACGGTCGACGCGGGCACGCTGACGCTCTCGCCGCTGGGCGGTGCCAATCTGGTGTTACACCTCGACGCTTCCGACGCGTCAACGCTCTTCCAGAATGCGGACGGTTCGGACGCTGTCACGGTGTCGGGTCAGCCGGTCGGCTATTGGGGCGACCTGAGCGGCAACGGCAAACCGGCGACACAGGCAATAACCGCGCGGCGACCTGTTTATGTGACGGATGTGGCGGACTTCAACAACGGGGCGGTGATCGAGTTCGACGGTACGGACGATAGCCTGACCAGCCTGCTGGATATCAATCCGGACAACCTGCCGAACATGACGATTGTTATCGTGTACAAGCAGCTTCCTGAGAACGGGAACGGCGGACTGTGGGGTCACGACAACGGTGGCTGGGATCGCTTGCAGCTCTTCCATAACAACGGCACCTACTATCAGATCGCGACGTCCGGTGCAGCGGTGCCGGTCAAGGGCATGGAGACCAATGTGGTCACCGTCTATTCAGCCGTGCTGAGAAACGGCGTGCCGAACGGCTCTTACGTTTATATCAACGGTGTCTCCGATGCGACGACTGGCTTGCCCGCGTTCACCTCGACCGATTCGGGCGGCACGCCTGACCTGACCTTGGGCAGTATCGGTGCCGGCAACACCGGCCATGCCGGCAAATGTCAGATCGCCGAGGTGCTGGTCTTCGACATGGCGCTCAGTGACGTCACGCGACGCAATGTGGAGTCTCACCTGCGCAACAAGTGGCTGGGCGCGTCGGATCCGGTCATGCCGGTGCTTCAGAGCGGGACGACGGTGCAACTTATGGCCGAGACGCAACCGAATCTCAAGCTCCATCTGGACGCCTCTGTACGCTCCTCGCTTTTCACGAATGCTGCGGGTGTTGGCGCAGTGACCGAAGCGGGGCAGCCCGTGGGCTATTGGAGCGATCTGAGTGGCAACGCCAAGCCAGCCACGCAAGCCACGCTCTCTCGCCGTCCCACTTACGTAACCGCCGCGCAGGGCTTCTGCGGGTTGCCGGCGGTTGAGTTCGATGGCGCGGACGACAGCCTGACCAGTCTGCTGAATATCAATCCGGGCGAGATGCCAAACATGACGATTGCTATCGTGTACAAGCAGCTCCCCGAGAGCGGGAACGGAGGGCTGTGGGGGCACGACAACGGTGGTTGGGATCGCTTGCAGCTCTTCCGCAACGGCGATGCCTACTATCAGATCGCGACGACCGATGCGACGGCGTCGGTCAAAGGCATGGAGGCCAACGTGGTTACCGTCTACTCGGCTGTGCTGAGAAACGGCGTACCGAACGGCTCTTACGTTTACATCAACGGCGTCTCCGATGCGACGACTGGTTTGCCGGCGTTCACCTCGACTGATTCGGGCGGTACACCTGATCTGACCTTGGGCAGCATCGGTGTCGGCAACACCATCTATGCCGGCAGATGCCAAATCGGCGAGGTGCTGGTCTTCGATACGGCACTGGACGATGCGTTACGTCAGAACGTGGAGGCCTATCTGCGCGACAAGTGGCAAAGTGGGGTTCCCGGCAGGATTGAAGTGGCGGTCGGCGCGGTGCTGGATCTTGATGGCGCGGTGCAGGAGGTCACGGCTGTCAGCGGCGGCGGAACGGTCTCCAACGGGACACTGTCGGTGACAGGATCTCTGTCTCCCGCAGGTACGGCGGTTGGCACGCTGGGTGTGGCAGACGTGGCTTTGAGCGGCGTGTTGCGGGTGGACGTGACGCCCGCCGGCACCTGCGACCGTCTGGTCGGTTCCGGCGACTTGCCTCTGGCCGGTCTCACACTCCAAATCGCGGATCTCGGATTGTTGAATCCGGAGATGACCTACACGGTCGCCACCTGCACCGGCACTCTGGCGGGGCCGTTCGCGGAGACCAACTTGCCTGAGAATTGGCGTGTCAAATACGATGCTGGGGCGGGTGTCGCGGTGTTTTATTATGCCGCTCCCGGCACACTGATCAAGCTGAGGTAGTCGGATCTGTGAGCAACGAAGGAACCTATGGCGAAACGTGAGGACGCGCGGTACAGCGCACCGAGTTTGGAACGCGGGTTGGCGATCCTTGAGTATCTGGCTCGCCACCCGCAGGGAAAGGGGCAGCTCGATATCGCCCATGCGTTGCGATGTCCGGTATCGAGCGTGTTTCGTCTCACGCTGGTGCTGGAGAAGACGGGGTATCTGGAGCGTGATCCGGAAACCAAGGTGTTCCGGCACACGCAGAAGATGCTGATGCTGGGACAGCAAGCGTTGTCCGAGACGGACCTTATAGGCTCGTGTATGCCGGTGATGCACGAGCTGCGTGATGTGCTAGAGGACACGGTTCTGTTAGGCGTGCTGAATGGATCGGAGATCATCGTGTTAGAACAGGCGTTGGGCTCGCACCTCTTCCGGTTCTCGGTCAATGCGGGCCATCGTATCCGCGCTTTCTGTTCGGCGCCGGGCAAGGCGATTGTCGCGTACCTGCCGAAAATCCAGCGCGAACGGGTGATCAAGCAGACCAAGTTTGTCCGTTTCAACGAGAACACGATCGCCACACCGGAGGGGTTCCGCGAGGAGTTACGGAAGGTGGTCCGGCTGGGTTACGCGATTGACAACGGTGAAGAGTATGCAGGCATCTACTGCGTAGGTGCGCCGGTGTTTGACCGGTCCGGCTATCCACTCGCCTCGGTGTGGGTCACCGGACCGGGTAACCGTGTCAAGCCGGAACAGATTCCAGAGATCGGGCAGACAGTGAAAGACGGAGCGGCGCGTATCTCGCGCCGCATGGGATGGAAGGGAATGAGTGTCGAGGAAACGAGGACATGAATGCATTTGAGTTTCAGAATCCGGTGAAGGTTATCTTCGGAGCCGGAGTGATTAAGCAGGTGGGGATAGAGACGGCCAAGCTCGGCAAACGGGTGCTGGTTGTTTCGTACGCTGAGCGAAAGGCGCTACAGGATGTGCTGGATCGAATCTGCACGGAATTGGCGGACGCGGGACTTCATGCTGCGCCGTTCTATGAGGTCGAGCCCAATCCCGAGATCGCGATGGTCGCGCGTGGTGTCGCAGCGGCCAAATCAATTGACGCGGACGTCGTGGTGGGCGTCGGCGGCGGCAGCGCGATGGACGCGGCCAAGGCGATCGCGGCGGGCGTTTTCTATGAAGACGATCTGTGGAAGATGGTCTACAGCCGGCACGATGACATCCAAGCCGTGCCGCCGACGCGCGCGCTGCCGACGCTCATGGTGCCGACGCTTCCGGCGACGGCCAGCGAGATGAACCGGTGTGCCGTTGTGACGAACGCTGAGTTGGGCGAAAAGTCATACATCTGGGGCGACTGCCTGTACCCCCAAACCGCGATCCTCGATCCGGAGCTGACTTGCAGCCTGCCGCCCTCGCAGACCGCCTGCGGTGCGGTCGATACCA
>DAOTMQ010000059.1:0-17688 GCA_035450385.1 Kiritimatiellia bacterium
AACCTTGAAACCAGAAACCAAAGAGAGTTGAAGGTTCAACTGCTCTTTTTAGGTTAAACGTCTCCTGTACCTGTCGGTTCGGAGCCTTTCTGCTCCCATCCATGAATTTTTTCAGCCAGCAACTTTGTCCGCTCGGGCACCAGAATGCCAGAGTACTTCGCCGTCTCGATTTCAGATGCAACCAAATAGGCATCCACATACGGCAGAAAACCGTCTACATTCTCTGGGCTCACGCCGCTGGCAAGGGCCAACGGATGCGTCCCGGCCCCAGATCGCAAGGCCCTTGCCTTCTCTACCGTCGCGGCGTATCCGGTCCCCGGGCCACTCGATGTAATTACGTCCATCCAGGGGCTTGCCTTTCTGGCCGCTTCAGGCAACAGGGCGGCATCCACTTCTCGCTGGTACTTGAACGCGACTCCCCCGAAATAAAGCCCTTTCCATCCGGCCTTGTTGCGTGCTTGCCGGAACTGTTCTCCGGCGGGCTGCGCATCGGACATCTCGTCAATCTTCGCATTGTCTGACCAGATGCCGCCCACCGGAAGACCGGCGACGAGACCAATGACCTCTTCCGGCTCTGTTCCGAGCAGATTCACCCCAATCCAAAGGTTCGGGTGCCGTTGATATACTTGCGGGATGAAGTCGAGAACTTGGGCGGAAGACATCCCTTGATTGATCAAGAATATGCCATCCGCTCCAGACCGGACAGCCGTGTCAATGCTCTGTAGAGCACTCTTTTTCGTGCCGGGGTGAATGACGGGCAGAAAGACTCGTGACCGCCGAAAGACCTGTTGCAATGCGTTTTTACTCGAGTTTTTCATGGTTCGTCGGGTTTGATTTCTCTTCCCTCGTAGAATATTGCATCAAGCATTGCCGCTCTTCCAAGCCACACCCCTTTTTCAGATTTTTCCTTTGGCTCATCGGAGTTCCACCAAGGGGCGTCTCGTATCCGCTCAATAAATTCCTCCCAATAGCTGCATCTCACTCTCCTCTATACGACAGTTTTAGCACCTCGGTCACAACGCCGTTCTGCTTCAGTCTGGCCAAGGCCTTGGCCTCGTGTTCCTTTAGCCGCCCGAGTTCTTCCTCGGGCAGATACGTTTGAGCCGCCGATGTAGATCACGCCCCATTTTTCAGACCAAGTCGGACAATGACCGTTCCGTGTTGGTCAGTCTGACATCGTGTAGCACGATTGGCAGGCACTTTGCAAAGTGAAGGAAATCTTTGTCCGTGGTGAAAATCGAAAAATCGTGTCGCACCGCAACAGCACAAATGAGGAAGTCAGTATTGGAACCCTGAATTCCTTTGGATCTACATAGGTTGTAAAACTTCGCTGCCGTCACATAATCTTCGACCGTCAAAGGCTGGTCCACAAAAGCATCAAGATGCCTCGCTAGACGCTCAAACTGCGCACCGTCCCGAACCCCAGACAGAATCTCCTGCCGGATCGGCCCTATGATCTCCACAACATGGGAGGCGATCAGACGGCCAAGTTCTTCCGCCTCCGGGTTCTGCGCGTGTTCGCGACGTCGCAAGGCTAGCGACCAGATGCTGGTATCGACTAGCACTTTCACGACTTTGACCGTTGCCGCTTGTAATCGTAAGACGGATCGAAGTCGACGCTGCCAAAGAGATCCAAAATCCCTTCCTGCCGCAGATTCCGAACATATTCGGTCAGCGCCTGCGTGACAGCCTCCTTCTTGGTGCGGTGTTTTCCCAGCCTTGCCGCTTCTGCGATCAAATGGTCATCAAGTTGAAGATTCGTTGCCATTTTTCACCTCCACACATAGCTTTACACACTTCTCTGTGTCAGTCAATTGGGTTCTTTATTTCGGGCGCGATAGACTGTTGGTCTCCCTCTTGTTTGTTTCGCTCAATTCTCTTCGGAATGAAATCGTCCTGTATGATAGCTTTGGAAAACACCTTCTCCCATTTCTTTCGGGCTTCGCCTTCAAAATAGAAGAAACCGGTAATTGTACCGCGTGGAGTTTGCATCTGCATGATGGCATGACTGCCTTTTTGACGCACCAGAAAAAAACCATGCTCGCTTAACAAACGGCAAATGTCATGCCCCGAAAAAACACCGAGCTTAGGCATAAACGGCTTCAAATCGAGAGATGTACACTTCCCCTTTTAAACGGCTCTTAATTTCTTGTGCATCAGCACACTCCAAGTAGAGTTCAACAGCCTCCCGCAAGTTAGCCGCAGCCTCTTCAACCGTTTTTCCCTGACTGGCAATGTCCAGTTCGGGACAGAGGGAAACAAAACCGTCCCCCTCACGCTCAACAAACGCTGTTAATGAACATTTCGCCACAGGACTCCTCATTTCTTGGTTACACCGTAGCACATATTACCTACACAGCCAAGAATGATTTACCCGAATGATTTACCCGAATGATTTTGCCCGACAATAGCCCGCCACTTTTATTTTGGGCTGGCAAACTCGGCACGCTCAAGAGAATGGACATAAAGTCGCTCCTCCTGTCGTGATCGTATTTGCTCTTCTCGATAACTATCGCACGCCGAGCAGACGTTGTTGCATAAGTCAATTGCTCCCTGACGTGAGTCCGCCAAGAGACGGACTCGAATGAACCGGCTCTTGCGGTCTCTTTTAACGGTAACAGTAACCGGAGTGTTAGATACGCAATTCTCCGCCACCTGTTTTAGTTTCGAAAGGAGATCAGCAAACTCCCGGTCACTCGGAACGGACTGTGAGGGTGTTCCAACCACTCCCATGATATCCAGTGCATCGTATCGCCCGTGACCACCCATTCCCCTTCTTTCAACTCCACGACGTAGGTGTTTCCCGATGAGCTGAGTCCGGCCTCGTAGTACCCTCCCGAGACTTCCACTTTGGTGTCCGAAACGCGCGTGATTCTTTCCACGCGAAACTTGAGCCCTTTTCCGATGACAAAAGCGGAACCTTTCTGAACGGGGGGCTTGTGCCCTTCGAACCGTTTCAGGAATGCGTCATCCGGGTCTTGCCCGAAGAGGCTTAGGAAATAAGCCGCTGCTTCCTGTTGCCGACCAGAAGCGTTGTGCAGAAACTGGTATCGGAACGTGGCTTCAGCGATTTCAAGAGCTTGCGCGTCGGACACCGTATTTGGGTCACGAGCTGCGGACACGCCGTCACGTTCACTCAGTTGTTGTGCGGCCTTGAAGTCGGGGTGATCCTCAAGATTTTTAGACGCGTATTCGATCAATTCCCCGTGGTTGTAAACGTTGATGGAGGACAACTTGCCATCGTAGTCCCACCCGAACCTCCGTCCGTGACGTTCGCCATTCTCAAAATGACCGTGGAGCACTCTGGCTCCGTCTTTTGCCCAGCGTTCCCAAACACCATGTCGGATGAACTTTCCGTATTTATCCACATAGCCATGTATTCGGTCCATCGGTTGCCCATTGGGGAAGAACATCGTACAGACAACGTCCGTGCCGTTGGTCTCCACCAGTGGCATCTTCAACTTCGGCAGGGCTGTGAGGATGCGTTGCCGTGTCGCCTCGTCCGCTAGGTCACGGAGACAACGGATGTAGTCACCAGCCAGGAAGCAGCTTCCGCTCTGTTGCCAGATAGCAAGAACATCCAGGGCTGTCTTCTGCTTCAACTCGTCCGAGAACCCGTATTCGTTGGCCATGTCCCATACGGTTACAAGAGTATGGATCTGGTGAATGGCACCGTGGAATGTGTAGCGCGGGGAGTGGTGGACTCCGGGCGAGAAGGTGTTGACCCTGCGCCATTCGGGGGTGCGACGCCTGAGTATATCCGGCGGAAGCATCTTCGTAACCGGAGAATCTTCGATTCTCTCAGACACCTTGCAGAACAAGAAATAGCGGCTGTGTCGGAGTCTGCCGGTCGTGATGTCAACGTCTTCGTGCCGACAGTTGATCGGAGTCCACGGCACGAACATCGAAACGACGAAGAGCGCGAGGAGCAGGATTACCGCCGCAATGATCGTCCATGCTACTATGGGCCGCATACTCATCTACTTTCCTCTCACACAGCCTATCACCCTGCGTTACGCATATTGTGGGGGACGCGGGAGGCAAAAACAGCCACAGGTCACGACCATCACCGCAAGAATAGCCGATCTAATCATCGTATACCTCCTCACGTTACGAAACGTCAGCGCTAAATGAGATCCGCTCGGTGCGCCGGTGGCTTGCGACGCTTGGTTGGCGTTTTCGGCTTCTCTTCCGCCTTGCTGAACGCATCCTGCGGGATGTTGATCCGTTCGACGCTGACATCGCACTCCAATTGGAATACCTTGCCAACACAGCGAAACAGGAAACCATGTAGTACGGCTCGCCTTGCCGCTGACGGATTTGCTCCTGGATTGACTTCACCACTTTCTCCACGTCAGCGCGTGATATCCATGCAAGCTGGTCGGCCCGGCCAGCAAGCGGCATGAGGGCGAGTGCAAGCATCAGAGTCTTGAAGTATCGTTTCATCTTTTTTCCAATTGTATGTTAAGCATTAGTGGTTTGTGATGCCATCTTCCGTGCCCAATTTCCTATCCGGTCCTGCCGAAGTGATTGTGAACTATCAGTCCCTTATCGCACACCATTTTTCATTGATGGGTGTCTGCATCCGTTCTCGTTCCTGAAGAGCCACATCGAACTTCCCGTCCGGACGGTATATGTAGCCACGATGGTGGAAATTCATCGTAATGACGCGAACAAACCGCACTGTGGGGACCCCGTTCGTATCAACCACGGCGTAGATAAGGTGATGGATCGGGCAGCGAAATACTTCCCCATCAGGTGGATAATGCACATCGTCAGTGTGATGATGAGTCGTTTCTTCATCTCATGCGTCGAACGTTGAGGGGCAGGTTCAGCGAACTTGCGAGCCGTAATCTGGCCCCTCAGGTTCTGTCCATTCTGTTTCATCGATTTCCACCGCACAGGCCGAAAAGAGGACCGTCGTCGTGCCGTTCTCCATCGTCAGAATCGGCCCTGCATCCTCTGCGTGGTGGGTGAGCACGCAGGAAATGTTATCCCCGTCTTTGGTAAAGGAGAGGTCGAAGATATCACGGCCAATGAGCGAAACCAGCCTGTCCCACAAACGGAACGCCTGAGCGCGGAGAATGATGCTCCGCTTGAGTGGTTGATTAGGCCAGTCGTAGTTGTAGTGATGGATGTCTATCTCAATTGCAGTCGTCCCGGGATATGGAGCGCAACGCCCTGCGGCGAGAAGTTCCTCTTCATTTGATTGGAACTGCCTCTGTGCCTCCCACGGCATGTCCGTCATGAATTCGTTGTCAGTCGTGACCTGGATCCGCTTCACGAAGCCGTCGTGGAAGCCATTGAACCTTGCGTTGACCGCGTCAACATCCTGTTGGGCCTGAATTTTCATTATGGAAAGCGTTCTGGTTTTCCTGAACGTGAATCTGGGGTTCGAATTATTTCAAACGTGAGTACCGGCCCTCAACCGTTCAGCGATCCACACTTTGATGACGGCTTGTCGGGGAACGCCGAGCCGTTGGGCTTCTTTGTCGAGAGATTGGAGCATCCACATGGGGAAATCAACGTTGACTCGCTTCAACTCTCTTCCGGGGCGAGTTGCCTCGGAAAAATCCAGATGCTTTGACACGTCGTCGCCGTTGTCAAAGGCTTTATCAAAAGCTTCAGTTTTCATAGGCGTCTACCTCCTCTTTTCGTGCATGGCGAACCGATATGATCCGGATCGCTTCGCCCCTGTAAGTGAATATGGCCGACCAATGTTTCTGACCGATCTTGCCGATCAACATGTACCTCGCCTCACCCTGCGTCCTCGCGGGCACAAGAAGTCTATCACCATCTTCCCACAGTGTCTGCGCTTCGAGAAAGTCGATGCCATGCTTCTTCAAGTTTACCACGCTCTTGTCTGGATCACGGCTGCGGCTCCCTGAGTATCTTTATCAATTATCATGACATGCTACCATCTGCTGACACATCGGCATCCGGCGTCGTCCTGTTTCCCCTGAACGCGCCGCAAAGGAACGCCTCTGCTCATTGAGGCTTAGTATAACGCAACCTCGGCCATCCGCGCAAGTGCCGATAGCCTTTCACGCAGGACATTATACGGGAGCATCTCGCCGGGGGTCGTCGCGTCCTTTACGATATCCGTTTCGATATCCGGAGCGCGCATTCCCGGATGTAAGCACCCAACTCAGGAATACGGCTACGGTCGAGATCCATCATTAGCCCCGTCGTCCAAAGGGCTGCAACCGGATAGTCGCTGCGGTCCAAGATCGGTGCGCCGATACAGTACACGCCATCAAACTGCTCGCTGTTGTCAAACGCATATCCTGCACTCACAACACCGTCCAGTTCACGCCGGAGTGCCGTTTGCGTCGTGATTGTCCGTGCGTTATGACGGACAAACCGTATCGAAGACAAGACCGCCTCCCGTTCGGCATCCGGCAAAAACGCGAGAATCGCTTTGCCGGGTGCCGAGCAGTAGACGCCGACCCGATATCCCAGTTTGGCCACGAAACAAAACATGCGCACTCCAGTCACCTGATCCAGAACCACAATCTCTGTGCCGTCGCGGACCCCGATCAACACCGTATCGACAACCCGGTCGCGCAACTCCCGCATGATGTCCAGCGAACTCTCGACCAGATTGGTCTCGGTAATCGCCCGTTGTCCCATCAGTAACATTTTGTTGGTGAGCCGGATATGTTTGCTCTCGACATCGCGCGTTATCAGTCCCAGATCCTCCAGCGCCATCGTGATGCGATAGGCGCTGGAGACCGGGCAGTCCAAATCTTCCGCGATTTCCGTCAGCATTTTCCCTCGCGGAAAATATGACAGATGCTCAAGGATCGCGAACCCCATCTTGAGGCTCGGCACGTCGTATTTGGTCTTGTTCTTTGTCATAAGGAGTCAGATGTTACCGAATCGAGATCAGCGTCCCGGCATGGCAGATGAGCTTCACTCTCTTGTCTGCTGTGTAGCGCACTTCCCATGACCCAGGTACCGCCACCTCGCCGAAAGGCGCGGTCAACGCTCCTGTGTACGCGGCGATCTCGTACTGTGTACGCTGGTTCAGTTGGCTGGTTCCAGAGAACTCCAGACGCAGGCCGGAGAGATCCAGATCACCCGTAACCTGCAGATGATCGCAGGCGCCCGCCATCGCGTCAATCACCAGTGTACCGAAGAGCGTGGCGGCAACATGCAAGGTGCCGACCTGACCGGTGCCGCCCGGCTGGATCGTGGCCGCCACCGAACCGTTGGTGACCGTGCCGCTGCCCTGCACCGTGGCGCATGCGTGGCTCTGGCCGCCCAGATCCAGCGTTGCACCGGCGCTTACCGATACAGCCGCATCTGCGGCGAGCAGTGTGCCCGTGCCCGGCGCGGGCGTGCCGATCCCGGCTGGGTTCAGCCATTTGGCGTTGAGGTAGGCATAGACCGCCGCGCGCTCGGTGGCGTTCAATACCCGGGTGTAGATGATGATCTCGCCGATGCTTCCGTCCAGATAGCGGGAGTTGTTCCACGCGCCGATCCGGAAGTCATCCAGCCGTTTCTGATGCGTCGAGCGCGTGCCACCGCCGGCGGAAGCACCATTGATGAAGAACTGAGTCTCACCGTTCTCGTCCAGAATCTCATAAATCTGCGGTGTGTCTGTTTGTGCGAGTGTATCGTAGTAGAGAGCGCCGGAACTGGGCGTTGTGCCGCCTACCCAATAGTTGATTTTTTTATCTTTGTCGATGTTATAGTGAATGGCGCACCCGTAGGCATTTGACCTCGTGGAATCCTCGGCCAGCAAGGCAAAGTAGTCCGACGGCAGCGAGGCAAGTTTATTGATCATGAAAACCGTCAGATTGGTCATGTTGCGCAGTCCGAAGCACTCCAGATAGTTGGCGTTTGCGCGTGTGAAACGCAGGGTCTGTTGCCCATTAATGTCTGTTGTGACCGTGGGGCCGTTGGCGCTTGTGGCGTCGCGTCCGAAGCCACTGAGATCGGCCCAGCGGGTCACCTTGCCGCTGGCATCGGTCTCCACCCCCCGCGTCGCGTCCAGCCACAAATCCGCGCCGGGCACGGGAATGGCGGACAACTGGCCGGACGCCACCTGCAAGGTTCCGGCCTCTACGGCGATAGGCCCGTTGAGCGTGTCGGCACCTGACAGCGTCCACCTGCCTGTGCCGGTTTTGGTGATGCCGCCCGAACCGTTGAACCCTTTGGCGAAGCAACCGCTGCCGTCACCGGTCAGTAGCAGTCCCGCACCCGCGTCAAAGACCCAAGGCGCGCCGTCCGCCACAACATGCCAGTTGGCGCCGGCGGCGGCTTCGAGGGTGGCGGTACCCGCCACGGTGGCGGCGCGCTCGCCGAAGGTGGTGCCGGTCACGCGCACCGTGCCGTTGCTGATGAACAGGTGGTTGGCTGCAGTCGGGAACTGCCCCAGTGCGTCGTACGGCGTGGCACCCCATGTGCCGAGTGCGAGCAGGCCGCCATCCCTGATATCAAGTTGCGCGTCCGGTGCCGCACCACCCTTGTAAAGCTGCTTTTCGACCGTCAGCGTGCCATCCTCAACATACGTCGATGCCCGATAGTCGGCTGTGCCCGTAAGTGCCAGCGCACTGCCGCCCTTGACCACAAGACCGCCGTAGCCGCTGACATCCCCTGCGAAAGTCGTTGTCTGGCTACCGTCCACCGTCAGCGTGCCACCCAGCAGCAACTGGCTGCCAGTCGCGCCTGAAAGGACCGCAATCGTCTGATCTACGCCTGCCAGCGCAAGCGTCGCTCCGTCATTGACAGTGACGGCGGTTTGAGCCGGGAGTACGTTCAGAGCGTTGCCGTATGCGTTGTCCGACACGCCCCATTTCGCTGCCAGATAGCGGCCGACCGTTCGTCGTTCATCTTCGCTCAAAGCACGGGTGTAGATCAAAATCTCACCGATACTGCCGTCCAGAAAACGGTGCCAGCTTGTATTCGTGCTAAACGGCATCCAAGCACCGATACGGAAAACGTCCAGCCGTTTGCGTGAAATTGAACGTTTCTTGCTGCCATCAGCCATGCCGTTGCGATAATATCGCCCCTGGAGGTTGTTCTCGATGTATTCGTTGATTTGAACCGTGCCTGCGGTTACAGAGGAGTGGCTTTCGAAAGTTTGGTTCACCCAGAAGTTGATTTTTTGAGATGTCGCGATCTGGTAGTGAATAGGCGTTTCCCCATTGATTTGGTCTGTTCCCGCAGCGCAAAAAAATGAACGGAGTACCGACGTACTGACTGAAGCCAGTTTGTTTACAATAAAAACGGTTATATCCGTTATGCCGACGATGCCGCCGCAATCGAGATACTGCGACGCGCTGCTGGTGAAGCGCAGCGTGGGCAGACCGCCGATGTCCGCCGTAAGCGTCGGGCCGGTCGAGAGCGCGTTTGTGGCGTGATGGTTGTTACCGCTGCGGTCTGTCCACTGCGTGACATTCCCGCCGGCGTTCGTCGCCACCCCCTGCGTTGCATCCAGCCAGAGCGCTAAACCGCTCGCCGGCGGCTCCGGCAACGTGCCAAACAGATCCGCCGCAGGCGCCAGCCGCAGCTCACCGGCAGCGACTGTGGTCGCGCCACTGTAGCGGTTGGTGTGGGCCAGAACCAGCGTGCCCGCACCGGCCTTGGTCAGCCCGTCTGCCCCGGCAATGGTGACCCCGATATGCGCGGCCTTACCTTCGCCCAGTGCACCGACTGTGATAGCGGGGGCATCGCCCGCCAGCGTCAGCACATTGACGGCATTGCCGTTGTTGCCGAGCATCCAGCCCGCGGCGCTGGTTGTGTCAGTATCGTCGAAAATGAGAGCGCCGAGTGTGCGCGGCCCGTCCAATTGAACCGTTGTGTCGGCCGTGATATCCAGTGTGTCGAACCGAGCGGTCGAGCCCGTGCCATCGGCAACGGTACCGTCCTGCCAATTTCCGGTCACACTCCAGAGTTGGCCTTCGACCACGTTCGTCCAGATGCCGTCGGCGGCGAGACCGACGCTAGTTGTTGCGATCGCACAAAGCGCCGCAACCACCATGCGTGATACGTTCTTCATCATGCACCTCCTGTAATGCCTGTCTGTCTAGTGTGTCTACAGAGTGAACGAGACACCCGCCCCGTCCGCAAGTCCTGAAAGTTCTTCGAGCATGTTGTCGTTCAACGGTATCCCGTTGCGGAGCCTCTCCGCCCGGATCTCGTGTTCTTTTTGACCCGGCAACCAGATGCGTTCCACGCCCGACGCGCGGCGGCTGCCGCGTATAAGGCGGATCCACTCGTCCACGCGGCGGCGGAACGAAGCCGCGTCGCAGAAATTGTCCACCCGCAGCGCCAGCATGAAAAAGCTGTTTTCTCCGGGGGTGCCGAGATTTTTATACGGGTGTTGGATGTCGTGATCAAGCGCGGCATCGGCCAACATGCCGGTCAGCAGTTCGATCGCCACGGCAATGCCGTAGCCCTTGTGCCCGGCGAACGGCAGCAGTGCGCCGCCGTCCATCACGGCGGCGGGACTCAGTGTCGGCAGCCCGTTTTTGTCGGTATAGCACTCCGCCGGGAGATCCTCGCCGGTCTGAGCGCAGAGGAAGAGTTTGCCCCAGGACGACTTGCTCGTGGCACCGTCGACCACCACCGGGCACTCCTCGCCGGAGGGGAACCCGATCGCGTAAGGGTTGTTGCCGATCAGCGCCTGTGCGCCGCCCGTGGGCGGCATACTGCCGAGCACGTTCGAGAGCGAGATACCGACCATGCCGCGCTCCAGTGCCATCCGGACATAGTGCCCGGCCGGCCCGTAGTGGTTACAGTGTCGGACCAGAACCACGCCGACCCCTGCGGCTTCCGCTTTGTCAATGGCCAACTCCATCGCGCGCTTGCCGCCCACCGGCCCCATGGCGTTATCAGCGTCCAACAGGGCGGTACAGGCGTTTTCGCGGACGATCCGCATATCCGGCGCGGGATTGTTGCCGCCGGCTTTCACCCGATCCATGTAGAACTTGAGGCGGATGACACCGTGCGTGTCCAGCCCCATCAGGTTCGCCTCGACGAGGCAGTCGGCGACCGCCGTAGCATCGACGCGTGAAACGCCGTAGCCTTGCTGTATCGCCACACATAAATCCCGCAAGGCCGAGTGATCAACCGTTTTATTATTGGCACCCATTTTCAACCCCTCCTGTCAATACCAGGTGAAACCTTCTGGGAACAAGCTGACCATGATATTTTTGGTCCGCGTCAAGGCGAGCATGCCCTGCTTGCCCAATTCGCTGCCGATACCGCTGGCGCCGAAGCCCCCGTACGGGGCGCTGGGGAACACGAAATTATGGATGTTGAACCAGACCGTACCGGCGTTGATCCGCGTCGCGAGCGCGTGCGCGGCCTTGAGTCCGGTTGTCCACACGCTGGCGGCCAGCCCGTAGGGCGTGTCGTTGGCCAGGGCCACCATTTCATCCACCGACTGCGCCTTCACGATCACCACGACCGGCCCGAAAATCTCTTCGCGCCAGATCCGCATGGAAGGCGTCACGTCGGCGAAAACCGTCGGCTCCATGAAACTGCCGTCCGCCAGTTCGCCGTCCCTAATCGCCTTGCCGCCGCAGAGCAATGTCGCGCCCTCTTCCAGTCCCGACTGCACGTACCCGAGCACGGTTTCGAGATGGTCAGGATGGACGAGCGGCCCCATGCGGGTCTGCTCGTCGCGCGGCATGCCGACGCGGATGGCCCTGGTGCCGGCGACAAACTTCTCCACAAACTCATCATAAACGTCGGCATGGACAATCAGGCGCGTCAGACCGCAGCAGCACTCGCCCTGATTGAGGAACACGCCGAAAAGCGTGCCGGCCACGGTCTCGCTCATATCGCAGTCGGGCAACACCAATCCCGGGCTCTTGCCGCCCAATTCCAGTGTGCAGCCCTTCAGATGCGGGGCGCACCGGCTGTAGAGACCGCGGCCGACCTCCGTCGAACCCGTGAAGGTGATGTCTGTGATGATCTCCGAGTTGACGAAAGCGTCGCCCGCCTCCTGCCCGCCCGACGGGACGATGTTCAAAACACCGGGCGGCACGCCGACCTCTTCGAAGAGTGCCCCCAGCATCAAGGTGCTCAAAGGTGCCCACGATGCGGGCTTGATAACCATGGTGTTGCCGGCGGCCAAAGCCGAGGCGACCTTGCGGCAGGCGATCAGGAAGGGGAAGTTCCACGGGATGATCGCCCCCACCACGCCGAGCGGCTCGCGGATCGTGTAATCCAAAACCTGATTGTAGGGAGAGGGCTGAATCTCGCCCGCCACCTCCGTGCAGATGTCGGCGAAGTAGCGGAAGGTGGCGGCACCGGAGGAGATGTCGACGTTGAGACTCTCCAAGATCGGCTTGCCAACGTCGTCGGTCTCGGTTTCCGCGATGGCGGTCTGGTGGCGCAGGATCGCATCGCCGACCTTGTGCAGCCACATGCCGCGTTCAGAGGGGTTCATCGGCCCCCAGACGGTGTTGAACGCCTTGTGTGCGGCGGTGATCGCCTTGTCGATGTCTGACCGCGACGCCTTCTGCACTTTCGCCAGAACTTTGCCGTTCGCGGGATTGATCACGCTGATCGTTTCTCCCGATGCGGCGTCGATCCACTTTCCGTCAATAAAAAGCTGCGTTTTCCTGTTCACTTGTCACTCCTTGATTACGTTGTTGGTTAATGCTCCGATGCCTTCAATCTCGACCGTCACCTTGTCGCCGGCTCTCAGCCATACCGGCGGCTTGCGCCCCATGCCGACTCCCGAGGGCGTGCCGGTCATGATCACGCTGCCGGGAAGCAGCGTCATGCACCGCGAGAGATAACTGACAAGGTAACGACAATTAAAAATCATGTCCGATGTGTTCGACGCCTGCATGACCGCGCCGTTCAGCAGCAGGCGGATATCGAGGTTGTCGCCGTCGAGACCGGTCGCGATGCACGGCCCGATGGGCGCGAAGGAATCGAAGCACTTGCCGCGCGCCCATTGCTTGTCGTGGCGAAGCTGGCAGTCGCGAGCGCTGACATCGTTCCCGCAGGTGTAGCCCAGAATATAGCGGTCGGCCTGTGCTTCCGGCACGTTCTTGGCGGTCTTACCGATGACGATCACAAGTTCTGCCTCGTAGTCGACCTCGTCCGGTGCCATCGCGGGCAGGATGATCGGCGCGTCAGGCCCGGTCACCGTGTTGCAGGTTTTGATGAAGATGACCGGTGCAGCCGGCTCGGCCATGTTACTCTCTTGCGCGTGCAGCCGGTAATTGAGTCCGATGGCGATCACCTGCGGCGGCTCGACCGGCGGCAGCAGCTTGGCATCCCCGAGCGGAATCACCTCTTCTGTGGTCGTGTACTCCCCGAAGATCGATCCGTCTATGACCCGGTATCCGTCCGTTTCGGCGGCGGCGTGGCTCACCCTGCCGCTCTTGTCAGCGATCCTGACGATTTTCATGCTTTACTCCTTTGTTTGCAACCACATGTTCAAGCTTCACTCGACTTCCACGATCACGCGGAACCCGACATCGAAAACCTTCTGCCACGGCTGGTAGGCGCGGCGCACCGAGGCGCCGGCGTCCACCGGACGGTCGGCCCACGAGCCGCCGCGCGCGACCCTGCGCGTCTCGCCCTGCGCCGCCGCGCCGGGATATGGGTACGCCGCATAGGTGGAGCGGGTCCATTCGCTGACGTTGCCGACCATATCTTTCAAGCCCCAGGCGTTGGCTTCGGTCTGTCCGACATAATCCACGGTGAAGTAGTTGTCCTTGAACCGCTGGTCATGCAGCGGGAAATTCATTTCACGCGGATAGGGATAGCGGCTTTGAAGCACGCTAGCGCCCTCCCATATCATGCGGTAGTTGCGCAGGTCGCTGTCCGCGAGATTGGCGAAGCGCCCGAAGTCCGCGTCCACGCCACCGTAAAAAAACGGCGTGTCCGTGCCCGCGCGCGCGGCCCACTCCCACTGCGCCTCGTCCGGCAGTGTCACGCGCAATCCGGTTTTTTTGCTGAGCCACGCACAGAAGGCCAAAGCCTCTTCGCAGGAGACGCGCGCCACCGGCTGGTCCGGATGGTTGGCGATGTGGCCGGGCACGACATGATCCATGTAGTGCATATCGATGTAGCGCGTATCGTGCTCGGGATCGAACTGCGCGTACTGGTCGTTGGTCACTTCGGTGACCGCCATCGCGAAAGGCTTGTCGATCCGGACCACCGCACGCGGCCGCTCGTCCGGCGCGCCGTCGAGGCTGCCCATGACGAACGCCCCGGCCGGCACCGCCGCCAGCCGCATGACGACTCCGTTGCCCAGGTCAAGGCTGGCGGGCAGGTTCCCTGCGCATGCCGCCTGCATGCGGCGGGCTTCGGCGGGCTTCATGGGGAAGCCGGACACCTTGAGCCCGTCGGGGGGGACAGGTGCCGTCGGCGGCGGCTTCACAAACGCGACCGGCTCGCGGTTTTGGAACGCCTTGGCGGCTGTCGCATGTTCATCCTCGGGGTTGTCGTCCAGACCGGCGTACTTCTTCGCCAGTTCTAGCCGTCGCGCTACTGGGTCGACGCCCTTCCATTTTGGCGGTTCCCAGTTTCCGGCAAAAGGCACGTTGAGGTCGACCCAGCAGGCCAGCCGTTCGCGCGCTTCCGCACCCATCGAGGCGAACGTCACGCCGTGGTGGCCTTTTTCAAGCATCTGGAACAGGCGGCTGGTGGAGGTGTGGTACTCCATGGGGTTCAGCAGCGCGGTGTCGCCCTCGACCCCCGCACGACGAACGTACGGGTGCAGCGTGTTGTACGCCGTCCCGGGATCCGCGAAACAGGGTTTGCTCCGCCGCGGGCCGACCCTCTGCTTCTCGCCGTGGCAGCCGATACAGTGGCGCTCAAGCACGGGATAAACCTCGTGCGCGAAGGCGAAAGGGCGGGGCGGCCCCAGCCAAGGCGTGAGCGGTTCGCTGTCGCGCGTGTCGACGAGGCTGCGGCGTGGCGGCAACGTGGTGCGACGGTCTTCATGGCAACCGACGCAGGATACACGTTCGCCCGGCATCCCCACCAGCCAGCTCCGCATGAGTTGCACGGCGTTGCCGTCGGCATCCAGTGGTTGCAGCGAGACCGGCGTGTTGGCCGGGATTCGGAAGCAGGCCGAGCCGTCCGCCTCGACGCGCGCTGTGCCAAGCACACGCTTAATGTCCCAGCCGGACTCTCTACCGATCAACCAAAAACCGCTCTTGCCGAGGTAGCCGAAGTGATAGGCGAAGACGCGGATCGCCTTGACCGTACCGCGTGGTACCCCTTTCAGCCCGGGGCCGCTGTAGATGTCCGCGATATGCACCTCAGCCGTCTTGACCGCGAGATTCACGCGATCCTGAATCACCGGCGGGCGCGGGCGCGGCAGGAAAAGCTGCGGCTCGAATATCGCCGCGTCCTCCTCCTCGTAGATCAGCGTTGCGTTGTCGAACACATCCACGAGGTAGATGCCCCACAGGCTGTCGGCATCCGGCTTCATGGCGGCCAGCATATATTTCTCACTGAGCGGATGTGGGTGCGTGGCCAGCGACGGATGCTCCTTCAGGTACACGTCGGTCACGACGGCATCGCAGACGGTTCCTGCCACCGGTTTCCCGTAACCGGGGATCGTCTGGACGTACCCGGTCTTTTCGGCGGGCAGGATCTCGGGAGTGACGGCGATCGGCTGGCCGACCTCGCCCCACTCTTTCGATGTCGGGCGATAGCGGAAGGGATAGGTGCTGGCCAGCGCAGGGTCCAGCAGGGCCAGCCGCCCGACATCGCCGTAACTGCCTCGGCAATGGTGTCCGCTGAGAACACCCACCAGCAGGGTCGGGTGCCCCGGCACCGGCCGGGCGAAACGGAACGCGGTCGGGAACCAGGCGTTGCTGCCGTGCAGCGCGAGTTGCCCGGTGCCGTCCGGGTTCATGGTCATGCGGCGGCGCGAGAAGTAGTGCGGAATGTCGCTGTACTCCCAGCGCTGGTACATCACGCGCCCGTCATGCAGCACGGTGGGATCGTTGCCGTGATCTTGGTCGAAGGTGAGCTGCCGCAACTCACCGTTCGCGGGGTCAAGCAAGTAAAGCGAGCCCACCTTGTTCTTGCCGGCCAGGCACGGCACACCCACGTAATAGGCGGTTGAGCAAAGAATGATCTTGCCGCTCGGCAAATAACAGGCGTCAAAGAAGTCGAGATCCGGATTGTCGGCGGGCGAGAGCTGCGTCAGCGTGCCGCCGTCGGCCGCAATCTGGAAAATGGCCCAGCGATTGGTGTGGTCGATGCCGGAGAAGAGCATCCGCTGTCCGTCGAAATCCAGACAGACGTCGCGTACCAGCGTGTTGCGTTCCGGACGGAACAGCTCCTTCAATTCCGGCTTCCCGCTGCGCAGGCCGGTCAGCACGGCGATCGCATTGTCGTAGCCTGTACCCGGCAGATCGGTGTGATTTAAAAAATTGTTGGGCACCCAGCCCAACTCACGGCCCTTGGCTTGCCGTGCGCGTCCGTTTTTGATGCGTCGGCGCACGATCAGCAGGCGATCTGAATCCAGTAGCGGATTGGCCAGCAATGCGGTGCGCATCTCGGCATTCAGTTCGTCAAAGCGTGCTGTGTCCGGCTCTTCTCCGCGGTCAAGCAGCGCGAGCAGCCTTGCCCGCTCCTTGCTGAAGGCCTCCAGGTTGCGCAGGTGCTCCGCTGCGGCATAACGGTCGGGATAGGTCTCACCCAGATCGCGGATGGCGCGGCGCAGTGCTTCCGGGGCACGCGACAGAAGCCTCTGACGCAGGGCGTGCAAACGTTTGTCACGCGCGATCCGTCGTAAGAACTCCTGACGCTTCTCCGGCGCGGAGCGGCTGACAGTTCCATCGCCGGACGGTTCCCCAGCCGCCTCGATCTTGAGGCTGCAGATGTGTGGAAAGGGGCCGTTGCGCTTCAAAGTCACTGTCCGTGTGCCGGCCTTCACCTTAATGGTACACTGGCGTTCCCACCGCGCGGATTTTGTGTTCCAATCCCCGGTGGTGCCCTTGAAACCGGTGTGAACCTTGACGCCGTCCACCAGAATGTCGGTCGGGCGCGGGTCCTTGGCGGCGTACAGCGCATGTAGCACGTACTCGCCACCAGCCGAAAACTCGACAAGATAACCGGCCTCGTCCGGCGTGCTGCCGCCGTGCCAGATGCAGGCGTGCTCGTTCGCATAGGCTTCTCCCTTCTTGCTGACGCGCACATTGCCAATGTCGAAATCGACAGCCGAGAGTGTGAGCGAATAGCCGTGCATCGCAAATAGGAACGCCGCGCTCGCCAACACTTCAAGCGGCCGGAAACGCATCCGGTGATAGGGTTTTTCCGCACCTACGAGTTTCAGCCGGTTAAAACTGTTCCAGTTCATGGAAACAGGATAACAGTAGCACCCGAACTCTGTCAAGAGGGGGGCAACCGTGAAATGTCCTTTTTAGGGTGATTGAGTCACATCGGTTTTGGTCACTCCGGCTGAGAGTGTTTCGGGGACTGGGCTCCGTCCCTTATCAAATGATTCAAGTTCAACGGCGGCGTATACCCGGCGCTTTTCTTGAAAGTATTGGAACTCGGCCTTTTCCGCGTCTGTCCAGGTGTTGTGTTGCGTGTATGAGCCGCAAAAAGGCACGAGGAGGTCAAGCCAGCAGGCGAAGATGCGCTTCTCGACGTCGTCGACCTTTACGTCGTGATGTCCCGGCTCGAAATGCGCCATGATCTTGCTCTTGCAGGCACCGGTATGATACGGCGGCAGCATCACGG
>DAOTMQ010000060.1:0-17092 GCA_035450385.1 Kiritimatiellia bacterium
CATCTTGCCCGTGTTTCATGGGCGGGACGCCCATGCCACGAGGGGTTTTGCAAGCGCCTCACGACAGCATCTGCATGTCGCACAGCTTCCGGTACGCCCCGGACGCCGTGTAGAGCTGCTCATGTGTCCCGCGCTCGATGATGCGCCCCTTGTCCAGTACCAGGATCAAATCAGCGTTACGGATCGTGCTCAGCCGGTGCGCGATCGCAAACGTCGTGCGATTCGCCATCAGCTTGTTGATCGCATCCTGCACCAGACGTTCGGTCACCGTGTCTAGCGCACTGGTCGCTTCGTCCAGAACCAGGACCGGCGGATTTTTAAGAATCGCTCGCGCGATGGCCACGCGCTGCCGTTCGCCACCGCTCAGCGCAAATCCCTTTTCGCCCACCACGCGGTCGTAACCTTCGGGCTGTGCCACGATGAAGTCATGCGCATTCGCCAGTTTGGCGGCCGCGATGACCTGCTCGCGTGTGGCGTCCGGCGTGCCATAAGCGATGTTGAACTCGATCGTGTCGTTGAACAGCACCGTTTCCTGCGTCACGACGCCGATCAAGCTACGCAAATCGCCGATGTCGATCTGGCGCATGTCGATGCCGTCCATTGTAATCGAGCCGGCAACCGGATCATAAAAGCGGGCCAGCAAGTTAGCGAGCGTGGTCTTGCCCGAGCCGGTGCCACCGACCACCGCGACGAGCGACCCGCGCGGGATATCGAACGACACGTCCTTGATGGTCAGATCCGGCCCCTCGCCGTAACGGAAGTCAACATGGTCAAAGCGCGCGCGGTCATCAAAACTCGTTTTGCGTACCGGATCCGCCGCCACCGGCAGACTGAAGTCTGTATCCAGCAACGAAAACATACGGGCCAGTGCCGCGCGTCCCCGCTCGATTTGAGCCTGCACCTTGCCGAGTTGCTTCATGGGCCGGTAGGCCACCAGAAATGGCACGGCCAGAGGTACGATTTCATGAATCGCAATCTTACGGAAGAAGCAGTAAATCACAAAGATGAAGATCAAGAAGATGCCCACGCACTCCACTGAGGGCGTGATCAGCAGCTCAATCCGCAGCGCGCGCAACACGCTCTTTACATAGTGCTGGTTGACCTGCCGGTATCTTTCAATCTCGTATTCTTCGGTGTGGTAGGCCTTCACCACGCGGATACAGGTCAGATTCTCGTGGATCTTCGAGGAGATGAACGAGATACGGTGCAAAGCTCTGCGCGACCAGCGGCGCACCAGTGAACCCAAGACCGCCATCGGTAACAGGATCAGCGGGAAACCGAACAACACCAGCACCAGAGTTTCCAGCATGTCGTTCTTGACGGCGAAGTAGATCACATATCCGACCGATACGAGAATCTCAAAGGGTGCACGGCACAGGTCCGCCAGCGTGTGCGAGATCACATGATCAACCATTTGCGGATCACTGGTACAGCGGCTCATCAACTGGCCGACATCGGTCCGTCCGAAAAAATGCAACCCTTGGGATTGCAGATGGCGGAACATGGTCACGCGGAAATCCTGCACCACCTTAGCGCCGGCCCAACGCAGGAAGTAGTGGTTCATGTACATCGCGACCATCTTCAGCAGCATCACGAGCGGCACCACGAAGAGCGTCAGCATCAACAGTTGACCGGTCATGTGACCCTGCGCGTCGCGGAAGCTGATGCCCAAACGGTTGGCGTGTCTCTCCACTTTGTCGAACCAAGCGGGCAGCGTGACTTCACGCTTGCCATCGCGTACGTCGGCGGTATCTTGCTTGATCAGATCCTTTAGGTCGCCATTAAGCCTAACATGCGGCGGCGCAGGGTTTGCGGGCGGGGCCTCTTGAGCATCGAGCATGGTCCCGTGGCTTTGCTCATCGGCCCGTTGCACCTGCCTTAAAACCGGCTGAATGACTTGAAAGATTGGCACCCACGAACCGGCCGTGACGAAGCCGGCAAACAGGCCGACCAACAGGCGTCCGCGATATTTACGGGCATACTGGTAAAGGCGTCCGTACGCTTCCCGGGCCGTATACTCTCTGTCAAAAAATTCAGCCATTTTTATCCATGCGCAATCAGGAACCGCTCGGCCTCCAACGCCGCCATGCAGCCTGTTCCTGCCGCCGTGACCGCCTGTTTGTAGTGGCGGTCCTGAACATCGCCCGCGGCGAACACGCCGGGCACGGACGTGCGCGTGTTCTCCGTAACGATGTAGCCTTCGGCATCCCGCTCCAACTGGCCATCGAAAGCGGCCGTGTTCGGTACGTGTCCGATCGCCATGAACACACCCTCGACGGGCAGGTCGTCGATCGCTTGGGTCTTGACGTTACGCAGGCGCAGGCCGGTGACCTCGCCCTTGGCGACATCGAGCACCTCTTCCACGACCGAGTCCCAGCGCACGTCGATGGTCGGCGCGGCGAGCACGCGGTCGGCCATAATCTTGGAGGCGCGGAACTCGTCGCGGCGGTGGATGACCGTCACATGCGACGCTATGCGCGACAGATAGAGGGCCTCCTCCATCGCCGTGTCACCGCCGCCGACGACCGCCACGGGACGTCCTTTGAAAAACGCGCCGTCGCACGTGGCACAGGCCGAAACGCCCTTACCGATCAACTTTTGTTCCGATTCGAGCCCCAGATAACGAGCGCTCGCACCGGTCGCGATGATCACGGTGCGGGCTTCCAGCGTGTCGCCAACCATAAGCGAAAGCTTTCTGGTCTCGCCCGAAAGGTCACATCCCGTGACTTCATCCATCATATAGCGCACACCTAAACGCCCGGCCTGCTTGCGCATGGCGGTGACGAGTTCTGTCCCCGTAATCGGATCCTCAAACCCCGGAAAGTTCTCCACATCCGAAGTCTGCGTGAGCTGACCGCCCGGCTGCATCCCCTCGATCACAATCGGATTCAAACTGGCCCGAGCCGCATAGATCGCCGCCGTCAGTCCAGCCGGCCCGCTTCCGATGATCACAACGTTTTCCATATCGTCTCTCTTTACTCTTTTACGTGTAACGCAAAATCTCATCGACCGTCGTGTAGCCGTCCAGCACGTTGCGGATGGCGTCCTCACGCATGGTGCGCATACCCAGTTCGCGCGCGCGTTCACGGATGAACAGGGTCGGTCGACGCTCATTGATCAGATCACGGATCGGATCGCTCACGCGCAGATACTCAAACACGCCCTTTCGGCCTTTGTAGCCGGTTCCGCTGCACTTAGAGCACCCGCGACCGTAGTAGAACGAGCGGTCGCCGACATCCTGACGCTTCAGGTCCATGCGGTCTAGCGTCTCGTCATCCGGCACATACGCCTCCTTGCAGTTCAGGCAGATCGTACGCACCAACCGCTGCGCTAGCACTGCTTCCAAAGTCGAGGCGATCAGGTACGGCGCGACGTCCATATCGATCAGTCGCGTCACCGCGCCGGCCGCGTCATTGGTGTGCAACGTGCTGAAGACCAAGTGACCGGTCAGCGACGCCTGCACCGCGATCTCGGCGGTTTCCAGATCACGAATTTCGCCGATCATAATGATGTCGGGGTCTTGACGCAGGAAGGCGCGCAGCACCTTGATGAAGGTGTTGCCGGCGCTGGGATTGATCTGCACCTGGACGATGCCGTCCATATCGTACTCGACGGGCTCCTCCGCCGTGAGCAACTTGGACTCGATCGAGTTGATGCGCCGCAGGCAGGAGTAGAGCGTCGTGGTCTTGCCGGAACCGGTCGGCCCTGTCACAACAATGATGCCGTTGGGCTTCTCGATATCCATCGTCAACACTTCGTAGATATCCTCAGGCAGCCCGATGTTTTCAATGTCGAGCGAGACCGCGCTACGGTCGAGCACACGCAGCACCACGCTTTCGCCATGGGCGGTGGGCAGGCACGACACACGCAGGTCCACCTGATGGCCCGCCACGGTCAGCGCGATACGACCGTCCTGCGGAATCCGGCGTTCGGCGATATTCAGGCCGGACATGACCTTGATACGCGAGATGATCGGCAATGCCAGTCGGCGCGGCGGCGGCGACATCTCATACAGCGCGCCGTCCACACGGTAGCGGATTTTGAAATCGGTCTCGAACGGCTCAAAGTGGATGTCGGAGGCGCGGTCCGTCACGGCCTGATACAACACCAAGTTCACGAACCGCACGACCGGAGCGGCGGAAGCTGCCGACTCCAGACTCTTGTCGTCGGTCTCGTCCACGTCCAGCGAAGGATCCAGCGTCAGGTCGGACTCCAGACTGTTGAGCATGTCGGAGACCGAGGCGCTCTCATCCCCGTAGTGCTCCTTGACGAGGTCTGCCACATCCTTCTGGCGCGCCATCGCAAACTGCACGTCCTTGGTCAGGACGAACATAAGCTCATCCATCACATGTGGATCGACCAGATTCGACGTGGCGAGCGTGACGGTGCCGGCCGTCGCATAGATCGGCATGACGCTGTACATGCGGGCAACGCTGGCTGGGATGCTCTGGATCACTTCGGGATCCAGAGCCATGACCGAAAGGTCGACGACATCGCATCCCTGATAGGCCGCCATCATTCCCAGCAGATCGTCTTCGCTCACGAAGCCGTTGTCGACCAGCAGTTGCCGGATCGGGCGTCCCGTGTTCGCTTGGTCCCCACGCAATTCATCAGCCTGCTCCAGATCGATGATCCCGTTACTGACCACCAGATCAAGCAAAGGGTCGTATGCCGGCGTGACCGGTGCCAAAGTTTCTTCTGACATGCCTTACCTCCTTGCCTGCAACTCTTCCTTCAGCTTCTGGACCAACGTGTCCGGATCCTGCGACTTCGTCACCAGATCGTCATACGAGATCAACCCGCCCAGATAAAGATCCATCAGGTGGGAATCGAGCGAGATCATGCCGTACTTCGCGCCGGTCTGGATGTCAGAGCTGATCTGGAAGGTCTTGTTGTCGCGAATACGCGAGCGGATTGACGGCGTCGAGATCATGATCTCAAACGCCGCGACGCGTCCGGGCTTATCCACGCGCGCCAGCAGCAACTGCGAGATTACCGCAACCAAGCCCACCGAAAGCTGCGTGCGAACCTGCTCCTGCTGGTCAGTGGGAAAGGCGTCCACGATACGGTC
The DNA here is from genome assembly GCA_035450385.1 of Kiritimatiellia bacterium. Classification (GTDB taxonomy): domain Bacteria; phylum Verrucomicrobiota; class Kiritimatiellia; order RFP12; family UBA1067; genus DUPH01. The sequence continues at coordinate 5,072 of DAOTMQ010000060.1, forward strand.
GACCGTCGCGGCGGCACCGGTAGTGTGCAGCGTCGCAAAAACCAGGTGTCCGGTTTCCGCAGCCGTGATCGCGGCCTGCATGGTTTCCAAGTCGCGCATTTCACCGACGAAAATCACGTCCGGGTCTTGGCGCAGAGCACGGCGGATGGCCTCGGCAAAGGTGGGCACATCGTGGCCGATCTCGCGCTGGGTCACCACCGATTTTTTATGCGGATGGTAGTATTCGATCGGGTCTTCCACCGTAATGATATGCACGTCGCGCTCTTTGTTGATGATGTCGATCATCGACGCCAGCGTCGTGGTTTTACCTGAGCCGGTAGGTCCAGTCACTAGAATCAGTCCTCGCGGCTTGAACAGTAGCTCCTTAACCTGCTCCGGCAGGCCGATCTGCTCCAGCGTCAGCAGTTTGTTCGGGATCTGCCGCAGCACGATGCCGTAATTGCCGCGCTCTCTAAAAACACTCACACGGAAACGGGCCAGATCGCCGAACGGCAGAGAAAAGTCCGCGCCGCCGCACTGTTCCATCTCTTGCAGTTTGTCCTCCGCCATGATTGAGCGAGCGAGCGCTTCAGTGTCTTCGGCGGTGAGCGGCGGACTGTCCAAAGGTGTCAGCGAGCCGTGAATGCGCAACATCGGCGGCACACCCACGCGGATGTGCAAGTCAGAGGCACCCTCGTTAACCGTTACCTGCAACAAATCGTTCATGTTGATATCTGTGCTCATCAGTCTGCATCTCCCATTGTGGCCCGCAACACCTCCTCGAGCGTGGTCACGCCCGAGGCAACCTTCAACATCCCATCCTCACGCAACGTCCGCATGCCCATTTCGCGCGCGCGGGCACGCAGCACCGTGGCAGGCGACTGATCGAAGATCAGGCGTTGGATCGAGTCGTCGATCTGAAAAATCTCAAAAATACCCTTACGACCTTTATAGCCGCTCTGAGAACAACTCGCGCAGCCCTTACCCTTGAACATGGTTGACGTCGTTGAGAACTTAGCGTTTTTGGAGATCGCCCCGAGCATCTTCAACTCACGCTCCGTCGGGACATACTCCGCGCGGCACTTGTCGCAGATCGAGCGCACCAAGCGCTGCGCCATCGCCGCGCGCAGGGCAGACGCAACCAAGAAAGGCTTGACCCCGATATCCAATAGACGCGTCACGGCGCTGGGAGCGTCGTTGGTGTGCAGCGTGCTGAAGACCAAGTGACCGGTCAGCGCCGCTTCCATGGCAATATCCGCTGTTTCGTGGTCACGAATTTCTCCGATCATCACGATGTTCGGGGCTTGACGCAGGATCGAACGCAACGCCGCCGAAAAGTCAAGGCCCACATCCCGGTTCACCTGCACCTGATTGATACCGGACATCTGATATTCCACAGGGTCTTCCACGGTGATGATCTTACGGTCCGGCAGGTTGATCTGGCCCAGACACGCATAGAGCGTGGTGGTCTTGCCAGAACCGGTCGGACCGGTCACCAGCAACACGCCGTCCGGCAGACCGATCAGCCGCTCGAACGTGCTCTGGTCATCCGACAGAAAACCGAGCTGGGGCAGGCCGAGCGCAAGGTTGCTCTTGTCCAAAATACGCATGACAATGCTCTCGCCATGGTTAGTCGGCACCGACGAGACACGCAGGTCAAGATCGCGGCCCTGCACCCTGATCTGGATACGACCGTCCTGCGGCACGCGCTTTTCCGAGATCTTCATATTGGACATGATCTTGACGCGGCTGATGATCGCCGCCTGCAGGCGTTTGGGCGGACGCTCCACTTCGCGCAGCACACCGTCGATACGGTAACGCACACGGAAATGACGCTCCATCGGCTCCAGATGAATGTCGGACGCGCGCATTTTGACCGCCTCGGTCAGGAGCAGACTGACAAGGCGAATGACCGGAGCATCTGAGTCTTTGGCATCCGAGCCGTCGTCGCCCGTCTTTTTCTCCTCGACATCGATGCTGGGATCGTCCTCCCCGAAGATACTTTCGAACTCTTCGGGATAGAGCTTGTCCATCGCCTCTTTGACTTCGCTGTGCGGCGCGACCACCGCCTGCACGTCGACCTTGAGCACATAACGCAGGCTGTCGATGGTGTCGTACCCCATCGGATCGCTTAACGCCACGGTCACTGACGCCTCGTCGGCCAGAACCGGCACAACACCGTACTTGCGCGCGACCGAACCGGGCACCAGATCCACGATGGCCGGGTCGATGGCGTCCGCATTCACATGCACGTAATCAAGGCCGAACTGCGCGGCGATCAAGGCCAGCACGTCATCCTCAGTGACGACACCCGTCTGAACCAAGATATCAAGCGAGGTCTCGCCCTCCTGCCTGATTGAACTCACAACCGCATCAATCTGGTCGGCCGTCACATAGCCTTGCTCCAGCAGAAGCTGTAGCACATAGTCGTCGTTAGAAGTCACCGTCGTTCTCCTTGCTTGCCGTACGAGGGAAAGAGTTTGCCAAAAAAATCGCTCGCGGGAAAGCCGCAATAGTCCCCTACTGTCCCTCCGCCAGCCGTTCGGCCACCAAACGGCCCACCTGCTTCGGATCGGCTTTGCCCTTGCTCAGCTTCATCACCTGCCCCACAAGGAATCCGGCAGCCGCCTTTTTCCCGGCATGGAAATCTGCGACCGTCTTCACGTTCTCCGCAAATACCTGAGCGATAAACGCTTCCAGCACCGCGACGTCGCTCACCTGTGCAAGTCCGCGCTCGTCAACGATAGTGCGCGGCGAACCGCCCTTTGCGAATACTTCGGGCAGCAGCTCCTTGGCCGTGGGGCCGTTGATCACCCCTTCATCCACCAGCGTGACCAGCTCCGCCAGCGCGGCGGGCGTCAACGCGCATACGTCCACGCCCATTCCTGATTCGGACAGGAGCCGCATCACTTCGGTCATAAACCAGTTGGATACCGTCTTACCCAGTCCAGGCTTGCACGCCCGTGCCGCCGCCTCGAAGAAGTCGGCGTTCTCCTTCACATCGGCCAGCACGCCGGCGTCATACTCGGGAATGCCGTACTCAGCCATCATGCGCGTACGCCGCACGGCCGGCGCCTCGGGCAACTGCGTCCGCCACGACTCAATCTGCGCTTCGGATAATTCAACCGGCACCAGATCCGGCTCCGGGAAGTAGCGGTAGTCAAGCGCATTCTCTTTGCTGCGCATCGACTGCGTCTCGCCCAACTCAGGATCCCAGCGCCGCGTCTCCTGCACCAGCATTCCACCGCCCCTGACCACGGCAAGCTGACGTGCGATCTCATACTCCAACGCCGCGTGAATGCCCTTGAAGGTGTTCATGTTCTTGATCTCCACCTTCGTCCCAAGCTGCTCCTGACCCGCAGGGCGCACGCTGATGTTCACGTCCGACCGCATGTTGCCCTCTTCCAGATTGCAGTCGCTCACTCCCGCATACACGAGAATCTGCTTGAGGGCATGGAGATACGCCATCGCCTCGTCCGGCGAGGCCAGATCAGGCTCGGACACGATCTCGATCAAGGGCGTGCCGCAGCGGTTGAAATCCACCCCGCTGAAACGGGCGTAGTGGTTGATCTTCGCCGCATCCTCCTCCATGTGGATGTGGTGGATACGGATGCGTTTCGGCCCCTCCGGCGTCTCGATCGTGACACCGCCACCCAGGCAGAGCGGATAGGTGTTCTGCGTGATCTGATAATCCTTCGACATATCCGGATAAAAATAGTTCTTGCGGTCAAAGATGCTGTGACGGCTGATCTCGCACCCCAACATCAGACCGGAGATAACCGTCAATCGAACCGCCTCGCGGTTGAGCACCGGCAGTGCGCCCGGATATCCCATGCAGACCGGGCAAACCGTGGTGTTCGGCTCCTCACCGAAAGTCAGGCTGCACCCGCAAAACATCTTGGTGGCGGTCTTGAGCTGAACGTGCGTCTCGAGGCCGATGGTGACCAGATACGGGGTCATGCTCCTACCTCCTCTTCCACCGCCTGTCCTGCCCGCAGCACCGCACACTCGCCGAGTGCCGGTCCGAGGATCTGAAGGCCGACGGGCAGCCCGGACGCGGTCCGGCCGCACGGCATCGAAAGTCCGCAAATTCCCGCCAGACTGGCTGGCACCGTGAACATTTCGCTCTGGTACATTTTGAGCGGATCGTCGCATGCCTTGCCGATCTTGTACGCCACCGTAGGCACCACCGGCGTAAACAGCACATCGCACCGTTTGAACGCCTCGTCAAAATCACGCCGAATGAGTGTCCGCACCCGTTGCGCGCGCCCGTAATAGACGTCGTAACGCCCGCTACCCAGCACGTACGTCCCCAGGATAATCCGCCGCTTGACCTCCGGGCCAAAGCCCTCGGCGCGGCTCTGCGCATACAGGTCAAAGACCGACTCCGGCTTCGCCGCGCGGCGTCCATAACGCACCCCGTCGAACCGCGCCAGATTGGCCGACGCCTCAGCCGCCGCCAAGATCGTATAGGCCGCAACCGCATACTTCGTGTGCGGCAGACTCAGCTCCACGATCTCCGCACCCGCTACTGCGCAGGCATCCACAGTCCGGCGCACGCAGGCCGTCACCTCGGGATCGGTGTCGTCGGTGTCATATTCGCGGGGTAGACCGATCCGCATCCCCGCCACTCCGCCGCGCAATGCCGCTCGATAGTCAGGGACCGGCGCATCCAGCGTGGTGCCGTCGTGCGGATCAACTCCCGCCAGCACCTGCAGGAGCAAGGCCGCATCCTCGACCGTGCGAGTCATGGGCCCCGCCTGATCCATTGACGAGGCACACGCCGCGATGCCGTAACGCGAGACACGGCCATAGGAGGGCTTGAGCCCCACACAGCCACAGAATGCGGCCGGCTGTCGGATCGAGCCACCTGTGTCGGTACCGAGCGCCGCGATTGCCATGCCGCCGGCCACCGCCGCCGCCGAACCGCCACTCGAACCACCGGAAACGCGCGCGTGGTCATGCGGGTTGCGTGTGATCTTGAACGCCGATCCCTCGGTCGACGCTCCCATGGCAAACTCATCCATGTTGGTACGCCCCGCAAAGACCGCGCCCGCCTCGCGCAGCCGCGCCGACACTGTGGCGTCATACGGCGCAATCATATCGACCAACATCTTCGACGCGCAGGAGCAGGGCTGCCCCGCCACGTTGATCGCATCTTTTAAGGCCAACGGAATGCCCAGCAGGTCGCCGTCGCACCCCGCCGCGCGCGCCGCATCAGCCGCCGCCGCCTGCTGCAACGCCCCGGTCTCGTCAACGCTCAGATAGGCGTTCAGTGCGCCGTCCCTTTCACGGATTGCATCCAGAACCGACTGCGTCAGCTCAACCGATGAAAACGCCTTCTGTCGCAGCCCTTCAGCAGCCGCGCAAAGTGTTAATTCCTTCCCGACCATCTCGTTCGATCCCTCACGCATCTTCCACAATCTTCGGCAACCGGATCTCCGCGTCATTCCGCTCCGGAGCGTTGCTCAGAAAGCAGTCGCGTCCGACCGAAGGCACTACCACGTCATCGCGGAGCACATTGACACGCGGGTTGCCGTGCAGTGTCGGCTCAACTCCATCCAGACCCAGCTCGCCGATCCTTTCGGCATAGCTGAGGATCGATTCCAATTGCCGCTGAAACGTATCTTTTTCTTCCGGCGTCAGCGCTATCCGGGCCTGTTCTGCCACTTCGGCCACGTCGATCTTTTGACTCACCTCAACTCCTTCATCCCGCACAAGCAGACCTATCACGAAAATAAGGGCACCATGTTACCCTTCTACGGGTAACGACACAATGCAAAATTGGGTAAGAGCCGCGGCAGGTCGCTTAGCGAAGGTCTTGCAAAACCCCTTGCTTACAGGTGTGGCACGGGCATCTTGCCCGTGTTTCATGGGCGGGACGCCCATGCCACGAGGGGGTTTGCAAGAACCTCTAGCGTAAGAACATGATCGTACCTTGCGGCGAATGCAGCCAGATCGTTGACGTGACGGGATCGACCACCACGCGCGAGGCGCCCGACTGCCCTCCCATGCGCGTCCAAGTCGTTGCCGCACCGGGTGTGACGATCGCGCCGTCAGCGGCGACCAGCAACGTACGCGAAGCAGGTCGCACGCCGTCGCCGAGCCCCACCGTGTAACACGCCGTAGCGGGCAGAGAGACATCCCCCGTAACATGCAGTGCGACAGCCTGGCCGTCGTCATCGAGGTTCGCCGCCAACGTGGCCTGTTCCTGCATCACCAGCTCGACTGCGGCCAGCGCCGTCAGTCGTGCCGCATCCAAAACGCCGGATGCCGTCACCGTCACTCGCTCTGCGATCGTGCTTCCGGGAACACCCGTCACGAAGACATCCTCGGCATTCACCACCAGCTCGACGATCCGGACCGGAGCGGGATAGGCGTTCACAAATCCCGCACCCGCGCCATCCAGACTCACCGTGCCCAGCGCCAAGCCCGCCGCTGTATGCTGCGGGAACCACTTGCGCATCAGATAACGCTCCGTCTCCAGCCGCTCTACCTCACTCAACCGGTTGGTGTAGATCAACACCTCGCCCAGTTCCTGCCCGCCGTTGAGGCGTCCGTCGTTTGGTGCATAACAGGAGGCAAACCAGATCGCGCCCGGCGCGTTACCGGCGGCATCGTCGGCTTCGGAGAGCCGCCACGAGACCAGATCATATCCACCGCTCAGCCCGCAGGACGTGCCGTTTACCGGAATGCCGTTGGTCCAGGTTTCGCCCGCGCGCACCACGCCTTTGTCGGACGTTGCATGCCACAGGGAATCGCTGGGCACACCGCCAAAACTCCCGCTCTGACTACCGCGATGGAAATGACGTCTCCCGTTGTCGTGGTTACTGTCCCCCAACAGAAAACCGCCGCCGTTGCGGCTGCCGATAACCCAAAAGACCGAACGGATGTTGTCCTGATAACTCTTGAACTCCAGCATGCGATTCTCATTGACTTGGTTACTCTGCCCCAGCTTGCCGAAATCCAACACCGGCAGACCGTTCAGCGCATTGGTAACCCACAGCGGCGGTTTGTACTTAACGCTTGCATAGAAATTGTCGTTACTGCCGGGCGTGCGCCGATCGTACCAGCGACTGACCTCATTCGACAACGCCATCGTGCACGACGCCGCAACCGACGCATCCATCCAGATCACCGGCTCTCCTGCCGGCACTTTTGCCACTGCGGCGATCGGCTCCACCTTGACCGTTCCGGCTTGGATGCTCAGGTCGCTCCCCTCCTCAATATTGTCGGCAACCAACTCGCCGGCCCCGCGCTTGATCAGACAACCGCCCGACAACTCCGCCACCGCTCCGCACACACCGTCATCCACCGATATGCATCCACCCTCAAGCGGCGCGTACACGTGGTTCGGCAGCAGCGCATCCGCGCTGACGCGTAGCGTGTTCGTGCCGAGCAGAATGTCGCCGTACCCGAGCGCGTTCGTAGCCGCGGCCGCCGCATCCGCGTCGACCAATGTCAGCCCGCCTGTCCAGTCGGGCGACGCAGCCCCGAAGGTCAGCGCCCCACCGCCTGCAAGCTGCAAGGGCCCCGTCCCCGAAAGCCCGGCCGACCCCAACACCCCCTCGGCGCTGTTCAGCACAAACTGACCGCCGCCTGCCTCGACCGTTAGCGGGATGGTCGCGGCGATCCACGGATTCAGCGTGAGCGCAGCGTCATGCTCCCACGTCCCGCCATTGAACACGACCTGCCCCGTCCCCGTTCCGCGAGTCAGTTGACGGCTGGTACGCAGCGTTCCCGCAAGCAGTTCAATGCGCCCGTCGCTGGCCGCTGAGCCGTTGCCACATTCAAAACCGACGTTACCTTCCAGAATCGCCTCGCCGCCATTCACCCGGAAGGTGCAGTCGCCCCCATTCATCGCGACGTAAACGACACTCTTGGCCGTAAACACGCCCCCGGTCAGCACTTCGAAAAGTGCATTGCCGCTTCCGTGTCCGGCATGCAACCTCGCCCAGTTGGCGGTCATCTCAAACGTGCCGCCATCGGCAATCGCGAATCGCTTGCCGCTGGACTCTAAACCGGCATAACCGGTGACCGTGACCCTATTTGAAACAATTTCCAGATCGCCGTCGCTCTGCACAAAGATTTCACCGCCGCTGATGAAAGAACCGCCGCCCGCCATTCGCAGACGGGCATTGCCGTTCACGATCACTTTGCTCCGGGCCGTCGTTGTGAGGAGCCCAGCCAAAGTCCCCGTAATCGCCTCCTGCACACCGGCCGGCGTGTTCGCACTGAAGGTCGTGTTGGCTGTGAGCGTGACGCCGATATTTAACGTGGTCGTCGCCCTGAACTCCAAAGTCCCCCCACCGATCGTCAGCGACGCGCCCTGATCGAATCCCGCGCCATCATACACCTCAATACGGCCACTGCTCGAGAGTGTCACCGCCCGCGTACCGGCCGACCCTCCGGCATCCATGCGCAGACGACCGGCGGATAGCGCCAGTGAACCTGATCCCAACGAACCACCGTTGGTAGCCGCCACGACTCCGCCTAACATCTGGATCGTTCCGGCACCAAGAGAGCCCCCCGCATCCGCCAGCAGTTCGCCTCCCGCCACCGTGAACGTGTTCAACAGCAATGCGCCTGCGCCACGCGCCGCGAACACCCCGTTCGACACCGTGACCGAACCGGAACCCAATGCATCCGCAGCCACCAACTCTCCCTGAAGCACACGTACCTTCCCTGTAAAAGCCGCGCTGTTTGAAACCACCAGCGTGCCCGGCCCGGTTTTCACCAAGTCGCCGGACCCGCTCAACGGGGCGGCCGTCCAGCTTTGATTGACCACTGCGGACAGGCTGACAGTCAGCGTGTCGGTGTCTACCGCGACACTCGCACCGTCGGCGAACGCCACGGTGCGCGTCCCTGTAATTCGCGTCAGATCCTGGCCCACAATGTCATCGAGCTGCACGCAACCGCTGCCTTCAGTCCGCACCGTTACGCCAGCGGCCAAGTTCGCCGTGCTGCCGATATCCAGCACACCCTCGTTCACCACGATCTCGCCGCTATAGCCGGTGGTTCCGTTGATCCGTAATGTGCCCGGCTGCGTTTTGACAAATCCCGATCCCGTCAGTTGCCCGATCTCGATGATCCCGCCCGACTCCGCTAACAGCGCCGGCGTACTGCCCGTCACGTAGTCAGCGTCCCACACCACCTCTGCGCCTGCACCGGCCCAGACCGATCCGTCACCGGTGATACGCGCCACCTCGGCCGGCACGACCGTTTGCGAAGCGGTCAACACCAACTTGGCACCCTCCGCGACCGTCACCGCGCCGCTGCCGAGTCCGGCCGGTGTGGCCACACGCACGGCACCACCCGAAATCGACGTTCCGCCCGCATACGTGTTCGCACCACCCAACGTCACGCTCGTCGAGCCAGATTTGACCACGCACCCGTCGCCGGAGATCACATTCGGGACAGTCCCGTCGCCTGTCAGCTCCAGCGTCGTCCCTGCGGCCAGCGTGACCGGTCCGGTCCCTGCGCCCGCCGCATGCGCCAGTTCGGTCCACCCGTTATCGACAGCCAGCCCACCGGAAAATTGACCAGCCCGGCTCAGACGCAGCACGCCCGAGCCGGTCTTACGCAAAGCTGCCGACACGTCAGTCGCGTCATTCAGCGGGGTGTTCATCTGCAACATCGCAGGCGCCGTCACCGCGAGTTCGGTTTCGGCCACTCCCAACGCGAGCGAAGTAAAGGTCGCCAACGAAACCACTTGCGTCGTGAAAGACGGCGCATCAACCTCGATTTTCGGTAAGCTGAGAGTACAGGCAGCACCGTTCAGGTCAGCGCCATCGCGTACGATCAACCGGCTACAAAACCGCGTTGCACTCAGTACGCAATTCTTGTCGGCAGACAGACGCGAACCATCCCCCTCAAAGAGCACAACGGGCGATCCAAGCGAGCCGCTGGCAGGCATCGAAATGTGCGCGTTGGGTTTCACATGCAACGTTTGGGACGCTCCCAATGCGCCCCCAGAATTCATGCGGAGCACGGCTCGACCGCTCCCCGTGATCGTCACGCCATCCTCAGCGGTAATCTTAACCAGTCCGTCCGGACAGATCAGACCGCCGTCCGAGGCGTCCCACGGCTGAGAAGCCGTAAGGTGGACACCGCCCTTGTATTGGATATTCATTTCACCCGAGCCGGTCTTCACGATGCCGCCCGCCCCGATCGTCATTTTGCCAGTACCGCCAAAACGGGTGTAGGCTGTTAGATGGACACACAGGCCGTGAACCGTTGCATCTGCGGTCAGGTTGACATTCAGGTTCGTAATCACTGCTACCGCACCGTCTTGCCAACTCGCAGGCTGGCCGGCGGCGTCAAGCCAGACGCCCGCCGCGAACCAGTCCCCTCCGCTGGTGCCATTGTAAGTCAGAACGGTTTGGGCCTGCACGACAGATGCGGCGACACACACACACAGGAACAACGTTTTGCAGTTCATGCTTCCCTCCCACTCATTGACATCTCACGGGATCTGCCGACAACAATCACCTCCCGCAGTCGGGACATATTATGCGGGGAAAGAGGAACGATCGTCAATCCTTAACCCGATAGCATTTCAATTCCGATTTCAATTTCTGGCAAAATACGACCCCGCTTCTCGGTCGGCAAGGCTCTGTACGATCTTCTATGGCGCGATCCGGGGCCATCAAAAAGCTCCGATCCGCCAACGTGTTCCATCGTAAACCAATGTCATTTGATTGGGGCTATCATCCTGCCTTGAGTATACGATTGACTTACAGATGATCACGGTATTGCTGCCAACCTGTGCTTCCTGAAAAGTTAGCAGGCTTGGATGCTTGAATGATATCACTTTGATGCCTTCAATATTCTTTATCGGCTTGCGATAAAGTTCCATGCCCAAACGTAAGGGTTACTTCATTGGTGCCAATTCGCATATCGGAACCGAATGTGCAGGCAACAAAGAGCACAAGATTGAGCAAGAATAAATGTTTCATAAGCCTTCCTTTTTTTCATGGTGCACATGTCCCTGGCGCAAGCAATACCTCGGTTACCTTGCCACGGCAACACATTACCACATCGCGAAAACGCTTCACAACCCTTGATTGCCTCATGTCAAAACACGCCGGACGATACTCCGCCGTTGTATTCCTCGAAGAATCATGCTACAGTCTGCTTCAAGAAGGGAGGAGGGGTGTCATGCCGACCATAAAGCCAGTTTCCGAACTCAGAAATTACAACAACGTTTTACGTGAAGTGACGGCGGATAAACCGGTTTTCTTAACAAAGAACGGACACGGGCGTTTTGCGATCGTTGATATTCGTGCATACGAACGGTTGCGTACCGAACTGGAACTCATGTCGGCTCTGGCGGAAGGCGAGGAGTCCGCTCGGAAACATGGATGGGTTCCGATGGATTCCGCAATGGAGGAGCTTGAGGGCTAGCCATGTCCGACGTTCGGTTCTCTCCACAGGCGATTGCGGATTTGAAGGAACCAAACAAGGGAAGCACTGATAACGGGCGGACCAACCCTTAAATTTCATAGCGAATAACGGGGCATGGCTGGTTTGTTTTCACGCGAAGAGCGCCTACCCCTTGTCGCTTGTTATGGGGGGGCTGGGTAGTTCTGGGTGAATCGCTATCGCTGTTTGTCTAATGTCAAACTACGACCCCGTTTCTTCAGGGGTGCGCGAGGATCATGCGTTTCTGGTGAAAAGGGGGTCGTGAGAAGGTAACGCGGGCGTTCTCGCCCGCGACAGCGTACCTTGCAAAAGGTTGATGCGCGTATTTCGTTTTGAAATCAAGCCGCGCGTCGGAATCACGATCGGCCTTTCACAAAGCGGGCGGGGACGCCCGCGCTCCCGACTGCGCACACGCAAACCACGCACTAAACTCGCAAGCCCCTGTCACTAACCGATTACGATTGCGGAGCGTTTTCGCGGTGTGGTAATGTGTTGTCGTGACAAGGCAATTGAGGCAACGGGTGATCTAGACATGAACAAGAAAAGCACAAAAGCGAAAATGACTGCCGTCCTGCGTCTCTGTTTCGTGCTGGCGGCGCTCGCGCGGGCGGCGGCGGG
>DAOTMQ010000061.1:0-17070 GCA_035450385.1 Kiritimatiellia bacterium
AAATTTCCGCTATCCCTCGCACTTGAATTGCACCCCCCTGTCACTAACCGATTACAAGTCCATCTGATCGGCACCTTGCTCCATCCCGTGATCTCTGTTATATTTATTCCCCAAAAAGGGCCTACGCAAGGTTTCATGACAGTAAGGAATCACATAGGAGACAAGCGGTGATCACGCGCGAACCGGTCTATACGGATGCACCGGCTACGGCGTGGGGTGGCCTGTGGCGCATGGTGTTGCTGGGCTTGGCGGATGTCGGCCGCTTGGGCGTGCTCACGATGCAGGCGCTGGCGGGTATGCCGCTCATGCTCCTCTCCCGCCGTCAACGCCGCGAGTGGGTGCGCCAGATGTACCAGATGGGCATCAAGAGTCTGCCCGTTATCTCGGTGGTGGGCATGTTTACCGGTATGATCCTCGGGTTGCAGGTGGGGTTGGAACTGCGCCGGTTCAATCAGGAGATCTATATCGGCTCGGCAGTCATGGTCTCGTTGCTGCGCGAAATGGGGCCGTTTATGACGGCGCTGATCTTGGCCGCCTGCGTCGGCTCCTCGATGGCGGCACAGATCGGCACCATGACGGTCAATGACGAAGTCGCGGCGCTGGAGATCATGTCGATCGACCCGGTGCGTTTTCTAATGACGCCACGCATGGCGGCGATGGTTGTCATGACGCCGATACTTTCATTCTACACCTGCATCCTGGGCGTGATCGGCGGAGGGATCGTCGGGCTTACCCAGCTTAATGTGGCGTGGGATCAGTACATCACGACGGCGATGGATTTCGCGCGGATGCGTGATCTCTATGTGGGGCTGTTCAAGGCTTTGATTTTCGGGATCGTTATTACCGGTGTCTCCTGTTATGAAGGGTTCACCACGCGGCAGGGCGCGGTGGGGGTGGGGCAGGCCACGCGACGTTCAGTCATTACCTCCTTCCTGCTGGTTCTGATTCTCGGGTATATTGTCACGCGCATGTTTTATGACCTATGATCCGTTTTGATCACGTTACCAAGCAACTGGGCGGGCGCAACGTCCTCGATGATCTCTCCTTCGAAGTCAAGAAGGGCGAGATCTTCGCGATTGTCGGTCCGTCCGGAACAGGCAAGAGCGTGACGCTCAAGCACATGGTGCGATTGCTCACGCCCACGAGCGGCGAGGTGTGGGTCGGCGATGTCGAGATGAGCGCGGTGAACGGCGGTGAACTGGCGCGTGCGCGCGAACGGTTCGGCTATCTGTTTCAGGGCGGCGCGCTGTTGGGCTGGATGACGGTCGAGGAGAACATTGCGTTGCCGTTGCGCGAACGGACGCGCCTGACCGAGGCGGAGATCGAAGAGCGCGTGATGCAGGCGTTGAGCGCGGTGGGTTTGGAGCGGGACGGCGGCAAGTACCCCAGCGAGATTTCCGGCGGTATGCAGAAGCGGGCCGGGCTGGCGCGCGCGATTATTCGCGAACCGGAGATCGTGCTCTATGATGAGCCGACCTCGGGCCTTGATCCCGTCACCGCGCGTACGATCGACCAACTGGTCCGTCGCTTGAACGAAGAACTGGGCATCACCAGCGTGGTGGTGACGCATGACTTGCAAGGGGCGCTGTTGATCGCGGATCGCATCGCCATGTTAACCGGCGGGCGCTTCGTGGAAGTCAGTCCACCCAAGACGTTCGTCGCCACGGATCAACCGGACGTCCGCAGTTTTCTGGACGCCCAGTTCATTTCAAAAAAGGGACTTGAAGGATTTTGAACGCGGAATTGACGCATACCGCGCGGGATGCCGCCAGTGAATGGAAGAGGGGAGACGTATGAGTCTGAAGAACAATAGAGAGGTCTTTTCCGAAGTGATTGTCGGCCTGTTCATGGTCGCCGTGTTGGGCTTGCTGGTCTATTTCACGATCATCATTTCGGGGATCGATGTTCTGAACGGTAAGAAAAGGGTGCCGGTCACCGTGCTGTTCCATGATGTCGGCGGACTGAAGGTGCGCGACTCGGTGATCTTGCGCGGTATGACGGTCGGCTCGGTGAGTGATATGAGCCTGGAAAATAGCGGCGTGCGGGTCACGCTGGCGATTCAGGGCTCGGTACGCTTCAAGGAAGGCTACCGTATCTCGGTGAACAGCGGTTCGCTGCTGGGCGGCAACTATCTGCTGATCGAGGAGGGCACGGGCGACGAGGTGCCGTCCGGAACCGAACTGCGGGGCGAGACGCCGACCGACTGGATGCGCGATCTGGGCGAAATCGTGGCCAATCTGCGTGATGCGACCGAAGGCGGACACATCAAAAACATCCTGACCAATCTGGATGTGGCGGTTGTGTCGATCAAAACAGCGGTTGAGCGTGTCGAGCGGGGTGAAGGTACGCTTGGAAAACTGTTTTCCGACGACATGACGCTTTACAACGATCTGTCAAACGCGGTCGCAAGCCTGCGTTCCGTGGCGGTCAAGGTCGACACCGGCGAAAATTCGTTGGGGCGTTTGCTTAACGACGACGGCAACGTCTACACCAATCTCAGCGCCTCGATCGCGAATCTGAAATCCATCTCCGACCGGCTTGAAAAAGGCGAAGGCACACTCGGTCGGTTGCTCTCCTCAGACGATACGATCTATGCCGACCTTCAGGTGGCTGTAGAAAATCTGAAAAAGGTCTCGGAGCGTTTGGAGAGCGGCGAGGGTTCGCTGGCCAAGCTGCTTAAAGACGACAATGCGGTCTACAACGACTTGCAGGCGACGGTCGCCAATCTGAAAGAGGTGACCGACCGGCTGGTCCAAGGCGAGGGCACGCTCGGCAAGCTCTCGAAAGAAGACGAGCTTTACACCGATGTTCAAGGCTTGATCAAAGACGTTCGCCAGACCGTCGACAATTTCCGCGACACCACGCCGATCAGCGCCTTCGCCAGCCTGATCATGGGCGGGCTGTAGAGATGGCGGCGGTGAACCGCCACGATCCGCGACGCCAAACTGAGCCCTTGACGTAGCAAACCATGCGCTTTGCCCGCCTCAAAACCCATGACTACCGTGGTGAAGGCTACTACTTTATCACGTTTGCCACTGCGCCGCGCCGTGCGCTGCTGTCAGAAATTCGAGATGGGCGTGTCCAGCTTTTCCCAGAAGGCCGGGCGGTGGTGGAGGCGTGGCAGCGCATACCCGCTGACGATCCAGCCTATAGCCTCCGTATAAACGTAGTGATGCCTGACCACTTTCACGGCATCTTGGTTTGCAAAGGCGGTGCCCGTTACTCGCTTTCGCAGATCGTCGAACGGATGAAAGCCCGCTCCCGCCAGGCCATCCGGCGACTGAAAAACGCACCGGCACTCAGCGTATGGGAGGCTGGCTTTCATGACTTTGTCGCCTTCACTTCCGCGACATTCAACGTCTTTGCCGACTACGTGCGTGACAATCCGCGCCGCTGGCAACTCCGGCAAGATAATCCGCAGTGGTTCGCCAAGCAAACGGATGTTGTTCATCCGCGTCTGCCACCTGAAACACAGTGGACGGCCTACGGTGATCGCACCTTGTTAGACTACCCTTGGCTCCTAAATCCTCAATCCTAAATCCTAACTCAGCGCAACGGCCAGCGGCCGTTTGCGCTGCGGCCTTGGTTCCCTGCGGTCGGTTTGATATGCTGGCTCCATGTCTGACCTTGTACAGCCCGACATCTTTTGCTTGGCACCGCTACGCGGGGTCACGGTCAGGACGTTTCGCAATCTGCAGGCGTCTTGGTTTACGCCGCCTGACTGTGCGGTGGCGCCGTTCATTCCAACTTTCGCGGGTGAGAAGATCAAGCCGCTGTTGCTGAAGGATGTCGATCCCGAATTAGGACAGTCCGTGCCGGTTGTGCCGCAGGTCATCGGTAAAGATCCCGATCAGTTGCGCACGTTGTTGCGGGCGTTTAAGGCGATGGGATATACCCGCGCTGATCTCAATGCCGGATGTCCGTATCCGTTCATCGTCCGCAAGGGACGCGGTGCCGGTCTGATACGGGATGAAGCGGCTTTCGCGCGTATGCTGGAGGTCGGCTGCGAGGAACTGCCGCAGGGCTTTTCGGTGAAGGTGCGGCTGGGCATTGACCGTCCTGACTTGCTGTTGGCGCGTATGACGGTGATCAACGGTTTCCCGTTGCGGGAGGTCACGATCCATGCGCGCACCGCACGGCAGATGTATGAGGAGACGGTGGATGTGGAGGCGTTTGCCGCCGCGCTGGAGAGGTGTCGGCATCCGGTCGTTTACAATGGCGATCTGCGCACGCGCGTGGATTTTTTGCAGCTTAAAGCGCGCTTTCCGCAGATTACGCGCTGGATGGTCGGACGCGCGGCGGCGATCGATCCCTTTGTCTTTGCGCGTCTGACGATGGACACGCCGCCGCCGCGTGATGCGACGCGGCTCAAAGGTTTTCTGGATGACTATCTGACCGCGTGCGAGGAGGAGCTTTACGGACCGGCTGCGGTGTTGGGACGTATGAAGGAGTCGTGGAGTTATCTGCATCAAGCGCTGGTCGGCGGTGAGCGGCTCTGGAAGGGCGTGCGCGTGTGCCGCACGGTGGATGAATACCGGCGCGTGGTAGATGCGGCGTTCGCGGCGTTCCCGGGGTTTGTGCCGGATGAGGCGTTGCGCGGGCTGCGGCCGGAGGTGAGCGTTGCGTAATCGGGTGATGATAGGGGGCATGCGAGTTGAGCGCGTATTTTGTATGTACGCAGTCGGGAGCAACTTCGTCCCTACACTTCGTCGCTTACACTTCGTCGAAACACTTCGTCGCTGGCGCAATCGACGAGGTGTCGAGACTAAGTGTATTCGACTAAGAGTGAGGACTAAGTGTCTCCGCGTACAGCGCGGAAAGAAAGCGGTGCCGCGACCCGCGCACAGCGCGGCTCTTGTCACCGCACTCCAAATTTTTGACAGGATTAGAGCGCGGCGTTGGAGGGCGAGTGTCCCCACGAGCCGCCGCCGCGTGGTGTTGGCGACCGCGTTGCTGGCGGTGGGCCTTCTGCGGGCCGCGCCTGCCGTGACGACGGCGTATGCCCTCAAGCTGTGGACGGTGGAGGATCGTCTGCCGGGGAGCCCGGTCGTGGGGCTGGCGCAGGCCGAGGACGGCTACCTGTGGTTGGCGACGCATGTGCAGTTGATCCGCTTCAACGGTGTTGAGTTTTATGACGTGCCGGTGCCGGCCGCCGTGCGCGAACAGACCGGTGAGTTGGCCGGTGTCTTTTGCGGACAGGCGCAGGGCGTATGGGTCTACGGCGCGAGCGGCGTGGCGCGTTACCTGACCGGCGAGTGGCAGGTCTGGTCTGCGGCGGCGTTGCCCGGGGCCGTCGGGAATGTGCTGGGCATGGTCGAGACGCCGGACGGCGTGATACGTGCCGTGGCTGAGCGCGGTCTGCTTGAGGCGGTAACGGCAGCAGACGACGTGACTACGCAGTTTGTCGTCAAGCGTTGTCCGGTGCCGCCGGATGACCGCGCGACGTTGGGCGCGGTGACCGGTGCCGCTTCAGATCGATCGGGAAGCATCTGGATGACCGCGTGGAACGGGCTTGTCGAATACCGTGACGGACGCTTTGACGATCAGAGTATGCGCCTGCCTGACTTTCTGGTCGAGGCGGCTGATGGTGTACATGTGGGTCGTTCGGGTCGCCTCTGGGTCTACGGCCCCAACGGGGTGGCATACCGCGAGAAGAACATCTGGACGCCGATCGGGTTTCCTGAAAATGCCGGCATGGCTACCGTGATGTTGGAGGTCTCGGACGGCGGGCTGTGGATCGGCAATCCGACTGGCATGTTCCGCTGGGAGGCGGGGCGCTGGGAGCGGATCGAAGAGCAGGACACGCCGGGCAGCCTATCTGTCAACACGTTGATCGAGGATCGTGACGGCACCATCTGGGCGGCCTGTGACGGCGGGTTGCTGCGCATCCGCAAGAAGAGCGTCGGCACACTCGTTGCAGAAGGGCGCGCCACGGCGGGCACCGCCTATGCCTTGCGCCGCATGGCGGATGACAGCGTGTGGGTGGGGTACAAAGGGCGTGCGGTGCGGCTGACCGGCAAGGAAGGTCGCCTGTTGCAAACGCTCTACTTGGATGCGGACGTGCCGGTGAGTGCGTTGCTGCAGGACGCGGCGGGGCATGTCTGGATGGGTACGTTGGGCGGCGGACTCTTCATGTATCGCGACGGGGCATTGACGCTGGTTACGCAGAGCGACTACAGCACACCGGTGGTACACACGGTGTACACGCTGTTCGAGGATTCTGCGCTGGGCATTCTGGTCGGTACGCCGCAGGGATTAATGCGCGTCTCCGTCAGCGGCGAGTTGGAGACAGCCGTGGTCTACGGTTCGCATGTGTCGGAACCGGTACACGGCCTGCATTGTGATCCGGACGGGGCGCTTTGGTTGTGCAGCGAACGGCTCGGCCTGCTGCGCATCGCTCCGGATGGCGGCAAACTGGTGATCGGTCAAGAGGCCGGACTGGCCGGTTATCCGCGCGTGGTGATGCGTGACACGGTCGGCAATCTTTGGGTCGGAACCACCGTCGGCCTGTTTCTGGTGGCGCGTGACGCTGTGATTGCGATCGGGCGGCATGCCGGCGGCTTCAATGATGCCGTGTTGCAGATCACGGAGGATGCGTTCGGGCGGCTCTGGCTCGGCACCACTCAGGGGCTTTTATGCGTGTACCTCGAAGACCTTGTGCGGTTGGCGCGAACGACCGCGAGCGATCAGGTGATCGCAGTGCGCATGCTGCATCTGGGGAGTTCGGACGGCTTGCTGGGCAAGCGCTGCATGGGTGGTGCGGCTTCGCTCGGCGGGCCGCGTCGCAGCAGCATCTGGTTCCCGTTTGAAAATGGTGTTGCGGTGGTGGACCCGGCCAAGATCGATTTTTCCGGACGGCCGCCGGTCGTGGCGCTGGAGGGCGTGAGCCTCAACGGACAACCGATCTTTGACAATGCGGTGTCCCATCCGCGCGCGCTGATGTTGGCACCGGGCGCGCGTAACATCGTTTTTAAATTTGCCGCACTGTCGCCGGGCGAATCCGACTCCGTGCGTTTCCGGTATAGGGTCGATGGCGTGCGGCAAGGCTGGTCGCCGGTACAGGCGGAAAGCACGGCGGTTTTCGAGTGGTTGCCGCCCGGCGATTATGTGTTGCAGGTTGTGGCAGAGGCTGGCGGCATCTGGAATCTGGACGGCATCTCTCTGCCCTTTACGGTGCGCGCCTATTTCTGGCAGACGGTGTGGTTCTATCTGTTGCTCTCCACCGGATTGGCGGTCGTGGTCTTTCTGATTGCCCGCTGGATACTCTGGCACCGGTATCAGTTGCAGATGGCGTTGCTCAAGCGCGAGGAGGCGTTGGCGTTGGAACGTGCACGCATTTCGCGGGACATTCATGATGAACTGGGCAACGGTCTTTCGGTCGTGGCCACGCTGAGTGAACTGGCGCACAACGACGTGGAAAACGGGACCGTTCACAAGCGGCTCGATCAGATCTACGAAGTGGCCAATGAATTGGCGCGCAACGTGGACGAGACCGTCTGGGCGGTGAATCCGGCCAATGACGGATGGGAGCCGTTCATCAGTTATTTCGAGCAATACACCGAGTATTTTCTAGGTAATTCCGGTCTGCGTTTTCATTTCACGCGTCCGGCAGAGTTGGTCGAACGTCCCATCGCTTCCAAGACGCGCCACCACCTGTTGTTGGCGGTACGCGAGGCCGTTGGAAATGTGCTCAAGCACGCATTAGCCAAGCAGGTGCGCATCGCGTTGCGCCTTGATGGCGATATCCTGGAGGCGCGGGTCGAGGATGACGGCGTCGGCTTCGATCCTGCCCAGTCGGGCGGTGTCGGGCATGACGGTCTCGGGAATATGGCGCGGCGCATGAAAGAAGCTGGCGGGACACTCGACATCCAAAGCGCGCCCGGTCACGGAACCTGTGTGACTTTCCGCGTACCGCTCTCGATGTGAGAACGCTCAACGTTCAAGGGAAGGCCAAAAATAACCGCAGGGGATGTCCGGCGCGACGAGGTTACGATCGGCGAGGTCGCGCGCGTCGATCGGAAAGGTGCAGCAGTTCGGCAGCCTGTAAAGTTTGTAAAGGCGGCATGAGGAGTGCCCGTCCTTATCAGAGCGCAGAGCGCCGCAGGTGCTGGCGGTCAGATGGCAGCAGACGCCGCAGCGACGGCACTCGCCTTGCCGCAACGCCAAGCTTTCACGAACATAACGCGGGTTGAAAACGTTCAGGAAAAAACGACGCATCACACCGCGCAATAAGATCAAGCGTATCTTAAGTGTCGTGTGTAGATGGCAAGACGTTTTGGCGGGACAGGCTACTGTTCGCATCTGATGTTTTCTGCTTTCCGTTAAAAGAAATACAATCTTATCGGGTGGTACGGGTGTCCGCAAGCAGATTCACACGTTTTTTTTTGGTTTTTTTTGGGTATTTTCGTTGAAGGTTGAAGAGGGCGCGTGCTAAGATAGTCTCGAAAGATCTTAGAGGAGTGTTTGCTATGAAGAAAATCCTGCTTGCGATGATGTCCACTTGTGTAGCCACTGCACTGGTTGCAGGCACGGCGACGGTGGCCGATGGAATTCTGACGCTTGATGGACTCGTAACGAACATCACGGCCGAAGCGGATCTCGGATCCGTGACGAACGTGGTGATGATGAATGGCGGCGGTGTTTCTTTTGGTGCCTCCATGACGTGCGGTAAATCCTATGCCATTGCCGGCGACGGATTGAATGCCACGGGTGTGATCGAAGTGGCTGAAGGCAAGCAAGTGTTCTTCAGCAGTGGAGCGAAGTTCGTGCAGGGCCTCTTGGGCCACACGTTCGTCAAGCAAGGCGCGGGGACACTCCGGGCGCAGGGGCTCGGCAGGGCGGCCGGTGTGCAGACGCGTTTCATCATCGCGGAAGGCAAATGGCAGTGCAATAACGGTGACTTTTGGGGCGGGCACACCACAGCGGACACGAACGTGACGATCGATGTGCGCGAGGGTGCCACCTACGACCACGGTACCGCTCATGGCGTGGTAGGTCCGGTTGAACTCACGGGCGGGACGTTCCTGAGCCGGAACGTGGAGAACAAATGGGCACCGTGGGCGGACGCTTCGCTTGATGGCGGCGTGACGGCGCATGCCTGCACGACGGACAGCTACATGTGTTTCGCGACTTATGGTTTCCTCGGCCACAATGGCCGCACGAACTGCGTGATGGACGTGGAGGAGGGGGCGCGGCTGATTATCGATGGCGTTCTCACGAACGGTTTTGCAAATGCGGGTGTTCCGAATCGGCTCACGAAGCGCGGGGCAGGTGAACTCGTTCTCCTCAAGCCCAGTGGCTGGACAGGCGGCACCTACATCGAAGGCGGTACGATCACGATCGGCGACGCACGGGCGCTTTGGACCGGTCCGGTGGTGGTGTCGGGTGACGTGACGCTCCAGGTGATGCCGGGCGTGACGTTCACGTGTCCGCCGGTGTCGGGTTCGGGCACGATCACGAAAACGGGGGCGGGCGTGGCGGCGTTCCCGGATGTGGCGGCGGGTGTGACGGTGACGGTGGCCGAGCAAGGCACGGTCGGTTCGCCCTTAAACGACGGCGTTCTCTATCTGACGGGTGGCGACGTGACGGTCAACGTGGCTGCGGGCCAGACGGTGGAGATCACCTCGCTCGTGGAAGCGGCGCCGGGTGTGGAGCCCTATACGGACATCATCAAAACGGGGAGCGGCACGCTCGTTCTGCCCACCGGGAGCGAAACGAGGTATGATTCCCTCACGATCCAAGAAGGTCTTGTGAACGTCGCGGCGGAAAGCTGCTTCGGTTCGGGAGGCGTGACGGTGCAGGACGGTGCCGGGCTCGGCATCACGGGCACCTTTAACCAAGGGCGCACGCGCATCACCTTCAAGGGCGCTTCGTCATTCAACGTGCCGGAGGGCGTCCAGTTCGGCATCCATTCCAACTACTTTTATTCGGCCGGTGCCCGGGTCACAAAGACAGGCGCCGGGGAGTGGCGGCTGAACACCCAGTTCTACTCCCCGCTGGCGGATCTCAGGGGGACGACCTGGGTGATCCACGAAGGCCGCATCAAACTGTACAACGGCGATGTGTTCGGCGGTCACACGGCCCAATACGTGCTCACGCTTGAAGTGCATGAAGAGGGTGAAATCGGAATCTCTCAGTGGGACACCCACACGCCCCTCTGCAACGTGGTGTTGCGCGGCGGGCGGATGTTCGCTTATTACGCCCAGCTCAGGAGCAATTCGCATGAGCTTGAAAGCGGAGCCAAGTGGAAGGGATTCGGCCTGAACGGTCCCATCACGGTGATACCGTCCGTAGACGGCCGTCCCGCGCGCATTGAGGCGCACCAGTGCCACCTCGCGCACGGGACGCGCAGGACGGTGTTCGACGTCAAGGACGGCGCGACGCTTGAGGTGGATACGATGCTCCAGTTTGGATGGTCCGCCAACACGCTGAGCCCCAACTATGCGGGACTTGTGAAAACAGGCGGCGGCACGTTGAAGCTGCTACGTCCGGTCGGCACGCGCGGCACGTTCGATATTCAGGACGGCACGGTGGAGTTAGGTCCGAAGGGACGCCTCGACGATCAGTTGAAGCTTAATGTGTCGCCTCGGGCGAAGATCGTGCTGGGTGACGAGGCGCAGATTGTCAATGCCACCGATCTCGCTTCCGCCCTCTGCGGTACGGCGGACGTGTGGTTCGATGCCTCGCGCCTCGGGCTTGAGGACGGCGCTGCGGTGAGCAGTGTGCCGAACCTCGGCACGGCGGGCGGTACGTTTGACAACGTGAGGGGCCTGGGCAGCTACATGCCTATGCCGCCGACCTACGTGGCGGACGGCATCAACGGTCGCGGCACGCTCTTCTTCAACGGCAGCCAAGGACTCGTCACCACGGCCTACACGAACCGCGGCGTGCGCACGACCGTATTCCTCGTTTCGAAATGGACAAGCTGGAGCGGCACCGGCGGCGCAGGCCGGTGGGGCGGCCCCTTCTCGATGGCAGCCAAAGACCCGTTGGTGTACTCCAATCCCACCAGAGACGACAACCAGTGTGCTGGGGCGCTCAGTTACCAGCATGGTGATTCGACGAAATTCGCTCTGCTCAGCACGTACTCTCAAGATGGCAGTGTCTCCAGCTTGAACACCGGCTTGACGGTGGGCGAGCCTTACATCACGCACTCCGGACGTGATGGCGAGCGGAAGATCATCTACACGGGCGTGTGGCGCGACGGCGGATATGTGATCGCAACGAACACGCCTGCGGGCTTGGGCAACTGTTACATCGATGCTACGGCCATCGGCACGCGCCTGCGTGCGGGCGTGCCGCAGATTTGGGGCGTTGACCACAAGGATAATCGCGCGTACATCGGCCAGATTGGCGAGGTGCTCGTCTTTTCACGTGATCTGACGGCGGAGGAGACGGCGACGATCTACGCCTATCTGCAGAGCAAGTGGTTCGGTGCGGGCACGCTGTCGGATGAGCAGGCAAAGGCGCTCGCGAGCACGCTCGCCGTGGAAGTGCCGGAGAACGCTACGGCGCATCTCGCGTTCAATGCGGGTACGACGACGGAAGGCGTGGCGCTGGATGTCGCAAAGACGGGCGCGGGCACGCTCCGCCTCGGCGGGTCGATTACGGGCGTGGGCTATGTGGATGTCGCGGCCGGTGGAATTGCGTTCGCGCGGGACGCGATGCCGCCTCAGGTGGACATCTGGGTGGATGCGACGGACGCTTCCACATATACGCTTGATGCGAACAACCTTGTGACGAACCTCGTGAACAAGGGAGCTGCGGGAGGTTGCTTTACGATCAATGGACGCAATACGGCTACGGTGCCGGGCGCTCCCTCCCTCGTAGCGGACGGTATCAACGGGAACACGACCTTCCAGTTCAGCGGCGCTCAGGCGCTCGCGCTCGACAGCTACACGAACCGGACCTCGCCGCGTTCCCTCCATATCTACATGGCGGCCAAACGGACGCAATGGACATTGCACCCCACAGGGTACAGCGGCGGGGGATACGGCAAGTGGGGTGGCGCCTTCTCCTTCGCCCGCACGACGTTGGCGGCTTCCGAGGAGGCGCAGCCGGGCGTGTGTTTTTGCTCCGAGAATAACGAGTTGAACATGACCGTGGATGACGGACAGGGCGCAGGCGGTTCTCCGGGGACTAGCAACCCGGTCACAGGGGATCCATACCTCTTCGTGGTTCATACGGTTGCCGATGCGGCACTGGTCGCCTACGAGACGAACGGGACAAGCGTGACGTCTGTGCCGCGTGGAGTGGCTTTTGGCGCCCGCGAACCTCTCGATATCGATCTCGTGCAACTTGGCGGACGCCTGATGAAGGATGGTGCTCCGCAGTGGTACGGAGACGATGACTCCAGAAATCGCATGTGGTACGGCCAGATCGGCGAACTCATCGCCACGACGCAGCCGCTTACGCACGACCAGGAGGCAGAACTCTTCGCCTACTTGCGCAAGAAGTGGTTGAACAAGGGCACGGGCAGCACCACCCCGCCCGCATGGCTCACGGGTTATGCTGCCGCGCCCACGCTGGGCGCTGAAACCACACTGACGATGGCGGACGGCACCACCCTCGACCATGCGGCGGACACGGTGACACTCGGCGGCCTTGCCACGGAGGGAACGGTGGACTGGACGCGCGTATGGAATGATGCAAATGCCGATTCCTGCACGCTCTTCAATGTGAACGGTGATGTGGCGCTTGGCACGGTGAACCTTGCGCTGGATCCTGTTCCTTCACAGGCGAAGCTGATTGGCTTTACAGGCACGGCGCTCACAACGCCCACTTGGCATGTTTCGGGCGGTCAGGGTGCCGGCAATGCTCGCGTGTCCATGCGTTCAGACGGTTATTGGATATCCAGCCAGGGCACGGTGCTCTTCGTACGGTAGAGGGCTTGATGGATGGGTGGCGGCGTGACCGCTGCCGGTCAAGCAGATGCTTGCTCCAGCGCTCCGCAAGCCCGGTCATAAGACGGGAGGGACGCGCGTCTGCTCGTTCCTGCTCCGCCCTTCTCAGGCTAGTGCTGCGCAAGTCCGGCGAATGGATTTGAAGTATCAGCATTAGGGCGGAACGTCTCGGACCGCCCCATGCATGGTTGATATCCGGCTCACGAATCGCGTCCGGCTGGTCTTGCCGATGTGCGGCAGGTTCGCTACACTGGGAGGCGTCTATTAACGCTTTTCATGGAGGTTCATGCACGATGAGTATCACACGCAGAGATATGGTCAAGCGGTTGGGTTTGGGCGGTACGGCGGCGGGGCTCGGCATGTTGGCGGGACGCGGTTTTGCCGATGAGACGGACGGTGACCCCGCGTATGCAGGATTCGCGCGGAATATCCGCGTGGTGGAGCCTTCGATGCAGGATGTGCCTTCAGCGCGGCTGGAGGGTGGTAAGGTCATTCAGCCAGCGCGTGAATTACCGATCTTTCACACGGCGGATGTCGTGGTGGTCGGGGGCGGCGCGGCTGGTTTCGGTGCAGCGGTGGCAGCGTCGCGGGCCGGTGCCAAAGTGGCCTTGATTGAGCGCTATGGCAGTTTGGGCGGTCTTTTCACCAACGGTATGGTCCTGATCATCATTGGGACGGGCGTCAAGGAGAACGGCGAGTTCAAGCTGGTGACGCGCGGTGTCTGCGAGGAGTTTATGCGCCGTCTGGAAGCTATGGGCGATGGCGCGATCACCAAACTGGAGCCGAACATCGGGCAGCCGACTGCTGATCCCGAGGCCGCTAAAGTGCTGATGGACGATATGGTCCAGGAAGCGAAGGTCGATGTCTTCTTCCATGCGTGGGGGGTGGACGTGATCCAGAACGGCCAGAGCGTGCAGGGGGTGGTTTTCGAGAGCAAGCAGGGCCGTCAGGCCGTGCTTGCCAAAGTGGTGGTGGACGCATCGGGCGACGGTGATGTCTTCTTCCAGGCCGGTGAGAGCTATACCCAGATCTCGCATGCGTTGGGTTTCGTGCATCGCCTCGGCAATACCGACCGCATCGACAAATCGAAAGCGCCGAAGGACACGCGGCTGAATATCGGCGGACGCGAGCCCCTCAAGTCGGTGCGTTGGGTGAACAGCCTAGGCAGCAAAGGTAACGGTCTCGACATCCGTGATATGACTCAGGCCGAAATGATGCACCGTAAATCGGCTTGGAACTACACGCAGCGTATTCGCAAGACTCCGGGCTATGAAGAGGTCTATCTGGCTCAGACGACATCGCAACTCGGCGTTCGCGCTACGCGCCTGTTAAACGGCGTGGTGCGCATCGACAAGAAGGGTGCCGTGGAACGCACGACCTACCCGGATACGGTGGCGGTGTCCGGGCATGACGGACTGCGTCTGCCGGAGTTTCAGATACCGTATGGCTCGCTGTTGCCGAAGAGCGTTGACAACGTGATCGTGGCGGGCCGCTGTATTTCGTGCGCGCCGGATCTGATCGATCGCGTACGCCTGATTCCTGTGTGCGTGGTGACCGGTCAAGCGGCCGGTGTTGCGGCAGCGCTTGCGGCCAAGGGCGGGGTTCGTCCGCGTGACCTGCCGGCGGCCGATATCCAGAAGGTTCTGCGCGAGCAAGGCGCGTACCTTGGGTAGGCGGAGCCTCCCCTCGGATTTAGGATTTAGGATTTAGGAGTTTTTTTCTCATCCACAGATGACACAGATTACACAGATTTTTTTGGGGATGGCAGCACTGCTCGGGTTTTTCTCTCACAGAGAACACAGAGAGCACAGAGGTTTTTGAGGGTAATGCGCCCCCGGACAAACTAACGCACTAATTAACTAATGAACTAATTAACTAATGAACTAATTAACTAATGCACTAATGAACTAATTAACTTGGATCGTCCAAGAGCGCCAGCATGCGTTCGACGCGTGCTGGTGTTTCTTTATGCCCCGATGCGTAAAACGTGACGCGCGGCGCGGCGTCGTGAACCGGGGCGGCCGCCTGCGTGCGCAGCGGTTCGAGCACGCGCGCCAACTGGTTCACCGTTCCTTGATTGCCGTCGATCAACCGGATGTCCGGCCCTGTACACTCTTGGATCAGGTCGCGGTAAAACAGGAAATGGGTGCAGCCCAGCACGGCCGACTCATATTCGCTCCAGCGTATATCAGCCAGACGGTCGGCGAGGTAGTCACTGACGGCGCGTGAAGTGAAATCAAAAGCCTCGGCGAACGGAACCAGCCGGTCCAGCGCACGGCACTCAACCCGGTGGCCTTGCCCGAGGTTGCTGATGAGTGTTTCGAGCTTGCTCTCCCGCAGTGTCAGCGAGGTGGCGAATACCATGACCTTGCCCGTGCCCTGCATGAGCGCGGGCTTGATGGCCGGCTCCATGCCGATCACCGGAAACGGATAACGTTTGCGCAGCGTTTGAACCGCGACTGCCGTCGCGGTGTTGCAGGCAAGGACCAGCGCGTCGATCTGTAAACTTGCGAGAAAGTCGGCGGCTGCGAGTACGTATGCAAAGACATCGGTCTTGGGCTTGATCCCGTAGGGCGCATTCAGCGTGTCGGCGTAATAGACGAACTGATCGGCCGGCAGCACGGTGAGTGCCTGTCGCAACACCGTGAGCCCGCCGATACCGGAATCTAAAAACGCAATGCGCAAGGGTGGTTCCTCTTGTTTCTCACACGAAGACACGAAGGGCACTAAGGGGAATAGGGTGTTATGGAACCTTTGTGTCCTTTGTGCCTTTGTGTGAGATTGAATTGGGTTGCGGGCTGCGCCCACGTTAAACGTTGAACAAAAAGTGCATGACATCGCCGTCCTGCACGACGTACTCCTTGCCTTCGACACGCATGAGGCCGGCGGCTTTCGCGCCGGCTTCGCCGTTCAGCCGCACGTAGTCTTCAAAGGCAATCACTTCGGCACGGATGAACCCGCGTTCGAAATCGGTGTGGATGACACCCGCGCATTGCGGGGCGGTCCAGCCGCGGTGGAACGTCCACGCTCGCACCTCTTTGGGACCGGCCGTGAAGTAGCTTGCGAGCCCCAGCGTGTGGTGCGCCATGCGAATCGTCTGATCGAGTCCGCTCTCCTGCAAGCCGTATGATGCCAAGAAATCATCACGTTCAGCGTCGGTCAAACCCGCCAGTTCGGCTTCGATCTTGGCAGAGATCACGACGACATCACATCCTTTTTCCTCCGCATACGCCTTGACACGGGCGACCTGATCGCTAGTGCCGTCAAGCTCGTCCTCGCTCACGTTGGCGCAGTAGATGACCGGCTTGTCGGTCAGGAACTGGAGTTCGGTCAGCGTGGTGTCCAGAGCATCATCTTTGGTACGCGGAAAGGTCCGCACCGGATGACCGCCATTGAGGTGTTTCATAAGGTGCTCCATGGCCTCAAGCTCCTTGCGAAGCTCCTTGTCGGCACGGGCTTGGCGCGAGATGCGGTCGATGCGTTTTTCCAGCGACTGCATATCGGCGAGTACTAGCTCGGTTTCGATAATTTCGATGTCGCGCACCGGGTCGATACCGCCCTCGACATGCACGATGTCGTCATCGGCGAAGCACCGCACCACCTGCAGGACGGCGTCTGTCTCACGGATATTAGCCAGAAACTTATTGCCCAGCCCCTCGCCTGCACTGGCGCCACGCACCAGTCCGGCGATGTCAATGAAGTCGACCGTCGCCTTCACAATCTGGGCGGGTTTGGCGATTGCCGCCAGCGCATCCAGACGGACGTCGTTCATGGCGACGGTCGCCTTGTTGGGTTCGATCGTGCAAAACGGATAATTGGCCGCCTCCGCGTTTTGCGCGTGGGTCAATGCATTAAAGAGCGTAGATTTGCCGACATTGGGAAGACCGACGATGCCTACACCGAGAGCCATATGTGTTGATCCTTTGTAAAACTGAAAAGACAGATAGTAGCATACCGCAGACGTGAGGGGAATTTGGGATTTGGGATTTTAGATTTGTGATTTGGAAATTTTCTCACACAAAGGGCACAAAGGGCACGAAGGTTTTGGGGGCGGCTGCGGGGACTGCCGGGACTGCCGGTACTGGGGCGGGGGCGGCGTGGAACGCCGCTCAACTCGTGCGCCCAGCATGGGCATGTACTAGTCAACTGAAAGGAGTTGATCGCAAAA